>DASYFF010000044.1:0-26048 GCA_036498605.1 Acidimicrobiia bacterium
GCCGTCGGGCAGGGCGGGCTGACCGAGAAGGAGCTCAATCTGGCCGTGGCCCGCATGGTCGTCGACGACCTCGCGGCCGATGGCATCACCGCCGCACTGACCCGCACCGGCGACTACCGCCAGACGCTGGCCTCCCGGGTGTTCGTGGCCACCGCCCTGCACCCCAGGGCCTTCGTGTCGATCCACCACAACGCCGAACCGGACGGGCCCCGGCCGCAGGGCCCCGGAACCGAGACGTACTACCAGATCGGCAAGGAGGTCACCCCGGCCCAGTCGGCCCAGTCGAAGCGGCTGGCCGGGCTCATCTACGAGGAGGTCGTCAAGGCGCTGTCGGCCTACCACGCCGACTGGATGGCCGACACCGACGCCGGGGCCAAGTACCGCATCGGCGACTCCGGCAACGACTACTACGGCGTGCTGCGGATCTCGGGGCTCAGCGGCGTGGTGGGCAGCCTGGCCGAGCTGGCCTTCATCTCCAACCCGTCCGAGGAGTTCCTGCTCAAGCAGGACAGCGTCCGCCAGGCCGAGGCGGCGGCGGTGGCCCGGGGCATCGTCCGCTACCTCCGGACCGACGACCCCGGCAGCGGCTTCACCACTCCCTACCCCCGCACCGAACCGGCCGGCGGAGGGGGCGGCACCGAGGGCTGCGTGGACCCCAGCTAGCTCGGCCGCCTCCGCAGCGACCACATCTGGGCCGAGCGCTCGGCGTCGAGGGCCAGGTTCCAGGTGGCCATCGGCGGGCCGAGCTCGTTGCGGAACGACCGGGTCGCCTTGCGGGCCAGGTCGGGGTCGGCGCCGGCCCGGGCGGCCAGCTCCATGGCCTTCCCCTCGACGTCGCCGTCCGGCACCGAGGCCCAGGCCATCCCGAGCTCGGCGGCCCGCCGGCCCGACAGCTCCTCGCCGAAGAGGCCGAGGGCGGCGGTGGCCTCCCGCCCGGCCGTCCGGCCGCCGAGGACGAAGAACCCCCCGCCGGGGTGGAGCCCGATCCGCAGGAAGCCGGCCATGAGCCGGGCGTCGTCGGCCACCACCCGTAGGTCGGTGGACAGGACCAGGTTGATGCCCGCCCCCACCGCCCCGCCCCGCACCGCGGCCACGGTCGGCACCTCGAGCTCGCCCACCCGCATGAACGACCGGTAGACGACGGTGAGGTTGGAGAAGTTGGGCTCCCCGACGGGATCGGCACCGGTGTTGGCCAGCGTGTCGCGGTGGGCGCCGGCGCAGAAGTACGGTCCGCCGGTCACCACCACGGCGCCGACGTCGGCGTTGCGGTCGACCTCCCCGCACACCTCGACGAGGTCGGCGGCCATCTGCGGCGTGAGGGCGTTGCGGCGGTCGGAGGCGGCCAGGGTGATCACGGCGACATGGCCGTCGACGGAAAGCTCGATCTCGCTCACGAGGTCGGAAGCTAGCGTGGATGCCCGGGGGTTCGGGGGTGTCCCCGAAACCTGAGCGGGTCGGAGCGGAGGACTTTGATGGGGACGGGCGTGAAGCTGGGAGTGCTGGCCTCGGGCAGCGGCACCAACCTGCAGGCGATCATCGACGCCGGCCTGCCGGTGGCGGTCGTGGTCACCGACCGGCCGGGAGTGGCGGCGCTGGAGCGGGCGGCCTCCGCCGGCATCCCGACGACCGTGGTCGACCGGGCCGACCACCTCCCCGACCGGGTCGCCTTCACCGAGGCCATCGTCGCCGCCCTGCGGGCCCACGACATCGACCTGGTGGCCATGGCCGGGTTCATGACCGTGCTGGCCGAACCGATCTTCACCGCCTTCCCCGACAAGGTGATCAACACCCACCCCAGCCTCCTGCCCGCCTTCCGGGGCGCCCACGCCGTGCCCGAGGCGCTGGCCGCCGGCGTCAAGGTGACCGGCTGCACGATCCACATCGCCACCATCGAGGTCGACGACGGGCCGGTCCTGGCCCAGGAGGCGGTGCCCGTCCTGGCCGGCGACGACGAGGAGACCCTTCACGAGCGCATCAAGGCCGTCGAGCACCGCCTCTACCCCCGGGTGCTGCGGGAGCTGACCGGGGGAGCGGCGGGGGAGGAGGCGCTCCCGGCCGACGGGCCGGTCCCCGTCCGGCGGGCGTTGATCTCCGTCTACGACAAGACCGGCCTCCTCGACTTCGCCCGGGGCCTGGCCGGCCTCGGTGTCACCCTGCTGGCCTCGGGCGGGACGGCCACCGCCCTGGCCGAGGCCGGGATCCCGGTCACGCCGGTGGAGTCGGTCACGGGGGCGCCGGAGATGCTCGGCGGGCGGGTGAAGACGCTCCACCCCCGCATCCACGGGGGCATCCTGGCCGACCGGGGCCAGACGTCGCACCGGGCCGACCTGGCCGCCCAGGGCATCGAGCCCATCGACCTCGTGGTCGTGAACCTGTACCCGTTCCTGGAACGGCCCTCCATCGAGACGATCGACATCGGCGGTCCGACCATGGTGCGGGCGGCGGCCAAGAACCACGCCTGGGTCGGCGTCGTGACCGATCCGGCCCGCTACGGCGCCATCCTCGACGAGCTGCGCGAGGACGGCGGGAGGCTGTCGGCCGCCACCCGGGCTGAACTGGCGCTGGAGGCCTTCGCCCACACCGCCGGCTATGACGCCGCCATCGTCCGCTGGCTCGACCGCGAGGCCCTGGGGGGCGGCCCGCTGCCCCGCCACCTGATCCTGCCCCTGGAGCGGGTCGCCGCCCTCCGCTACGGCGAGAACCCCCACCAGGCCGGTGCCCGCTACCGCGACCGGCTCGGCGGGGGCTGGCTCGACGGCATGGTCCAGCACGGCGGCAAGGAGCTGTCGTTCATCAACCTGCTCGACTCCGAATCGTCCTGGCGGCTGGTGAACAGCTTCGACGTCCCCGCCTGCGTGATCGTCAAGCACGCCAACCCCTGCGGCGTGGCCCTCGGCGCCTCGGCGGCCGACGCCTACCGCAAGGCGTTCGAGTGCGACTCGCTGTCGGCCTTCGGCGGCGTGGTGGCCCTCAACCGTCCGCTCGACGAAGAGACGGCGACCGCCATCGGCGAGGTCTTCACCGAAGTGGTGCTGGCGCCCTCCTTCGCTCCTGCTGCGCTCGAGCTCCTGGCGAAGAAGAAGAACCTGCGGCTCCTCGAGTGCCCGCCACCCACCGCCGGCGGGCTCGACCTGCGCCGGGCCGGCGGCGGCTTCCTGGTCCAGGAGACCGACCCTCCCGACGAGGACCGCTCCACCTGGAAGGCCGTCACCAAGGTCGCCCCGACCGGCGAGCAGCTCGACGACATGGCCTTCGCCATGAAGGTCTGCGCCGCCACCGGCAGCAACGCCATCGTCCTGGCCAAGGACGGCGTGGCCTACGGCATCGGCGCCGGGCAGCAGAGCCGGGTCCACTCGGCGGAGATGGCGGCCAAGAAGGCCGACGGCCGGGCCCGGGGCGGCGTCTGCGCCAGCGACGCCTTCTTCCCCTTCCGCGACGGCGTCGACACGGCGGTGGCGGCCGGGGCGGCCGCCATCGTCCAGCCCGGCGGCTCGATCGGCGACGAGAAGGTGATCGCCGCCGCCGACGAGGCCGGCGTGGCCATGGTGTTCACCGGCCGCCGGCACTTCCGTCACTAGGAGACGAGCCCATGACTGCGTTGATCCTGGACGGCAAGGCCGCCTCGGCGGCGGTCAAGGCCGACCTCACCGAACGGTGCGCCCGTCTGGCCGACCAGGGCATCGTGCCCGGCCTGGCCACGGTCCTGATCGGCGACGACCCCGGCAGCCACTCCTACGTCGGCGGCAAGCACAAGGCCAGCGCCGCCGTCGGCGTGAAGTCCTTCCGCCACGACCTGCCGGCCGACACCTCCGCGGAGAAGGTCCTGGAGCTGGTGGCCGAGCTCAACGCCGACCCGGCCGTCGACGGCTACATCGTCCAGCTGCCCCTCCCCGGCCACCTCGACGCCGGAGAGATCCTCATGGCCGTCGACCCCGACAAGGACGCCGACGGGCTCCACCCGGTGAACCTCGGCCGCCTGGCCCTCGGCCTGCCCGGGCCGCGGCCCTGCACCCCCCTCGGCATCCAGGAGCTGCTGGTGCGGGGTGACGTCCCCATCGGGGGCGCCCACGTCGTCGTGGTCGGCCGGGGCACCACCGTCGGCCGGCCGCTGGCCATGCTCCTCAGCCTCAAGGAGCCCCACGCCAACGCCACCGTGACCCAGTGCCACACCGGCACCCGGGACATCCCGTCCTACACGAGAGAGGGCGACATCCTCGTCGTGGCCGTGGGGCGGGCCGGGTTCGTCACGGCGGAGATGGTCAAGCCCGGCGCCGCCGTCCTCGACGTGGGCATCACCCGGACCGACGCCGGGCTCGTGGGTGACGTGGCTCCCGAGGTCCGCGACGTCGCCGGCTGGCTGGCCCCCATGCCGGGCGGCGTGGGGCCCATGACGATCGCCCTCCTGCTCCGCAACGCCGTCGAGGCCGCCGAACGCCGGGCAGGCATCTAGCCTCCGTCCCGATGAAGATCATCTACACCCAGACCGACGAGGCGCCGGCCCTGGCGACCCACTCGTTCCTGCCGATCATCCAGGCCTTCGGGGCGGCGGCCGGGGTGGCCGTCGAGAGCCGTGACATCTCCCTCGCCGGGCGGATCCTGGCCAACTTCGGCGACCACCTGAGGGAGGAGCAGCGGGTCGGCGACGCCCTGGCCGAGCTCGGCCAACTGGCCACCACGCCCGAGGCCAACATCATCAAGCTGCCCAACATCAGCGCCTCCATCCCCCAGCTCAAGGCGGCCATCGCCGAGCTGCAGGCCAAGGGCTACGGGCTGCCCGACTACCCCGACGAGCCGGCCACCGACGAGGAGCGGGAGATCCAGGCCCGCTACAAGAAGGTGACGGGCAGCGCCGTCAACCCCGTCCTCCGGGAAGGGAACTCCGACCGGCGCGCCCCTGCCTCGGTCAAGAACTACGCCCGGAAGCACCCCCACTCGATGGGCGCCTGGTCGGCCGACTCGAAGACGCACGTGGCGACCATGGCCGACGGCGACTTCCGGGCCGACGAGCGGTCGGTCACGGTCGACGCCGCCACCGACGTGACCATCCAGCTGGTGGCGCCGGACGGGTCGGTGACGCCGCTGCGGGCGCCGGTCAGCCTCCAGGCGGGCGAGATCCTCGACGCCACCGTCATGCGCCAGGCGGCGTTGAACCAGTTCCTGGCCCACGAGATCGCCGACGCCAAGCGCCAGGGCGTGCTGTTCTCCCTCCACCTCAAGGCCACGATGATGAAGGTCTCCGACCCCATCATCTTCGGCCACGCGGTCAAGGTGTTCTTCGCCGACGTGTTCGCCAAGCACGGCCCGCTGCTGGAGAAGATCGGGGCCAACCCCAACAACGGGCTGGCCAGCGTGCTGGCCGCCCTGGCCAAGCTGTCCGACGAGGAGCGCGCCGCGGTCGAGGCCGACATCGCCACCTCGTTCGAGCTCGGCCCGGCCGTGGCCATGGTCGACTCCGACCGGGGAATCACGAACCTCCACGTCCCGTCCGACGTCATCGTCGACGCCTCCATGCCGGCCATGATCCGGGACTCCGGGAAGATGTGGAACGCCGCCGGGGAGCGCCAGGACACCAAGGCCGTCATCCCCGACCACAGCTACGCCCCGGTCTACGAGACCGTCATCGAGTTCTGCCGGGAGCACGGCGCCTTCGACCCCACGACGATGGGATCGGTGCCCAACGTGGGGCTCATGGCCCAGGCGGCCGAGGAGTACGGCTCCCACGACAAGACCTTCGAGATCCGCGCCGCCGGCACCGTCCAGGTCGTCGACGCCGGCGGGACGGTGCTGATCGAGCACGCCGTGGAGGCGGGCGACGTCTGGCGGGCCTGCCAGACGAAGGACGCCCCCGTCCGCAACTGGGTGGAGCTGGCGGTGGGCCGGGCCCGGGACAGCGGCGCCCCGGCCGTGTTCTGGCTCGACCGGTCGCGGGCCCACGACGCCGAGATCCTGAAGAAGGTCGACCGGTACCTCCCGGACCACGACACCGCCGGCCTGCAGATCGAGGTGCTGGCCCCGGCCGAGGCCTGCCGGTTCTCGCTGGAGCGCATCGCCAAGGGTGAGGACACGATCTCGGTCACCGGCAACGTCCTGCGGGACTACCTCACCGACCTCTTCCCCATCCTGGAGCTGGGGACGAGCGCCAAGATGCTGTCGGTCGTGCCGCTGATGAACGGTGGCGGGCTGTTCGAGACCGGGGCGGGCGGCTCGGCGCCCAAGCACGTGCAACAGTTCCTCAAGGAGAACCACCTCCGGTGGGACTCCCTCGGCGAGTTCCTGGCCCTGGCCGTCTCGTTCGAGCTGCTGGCCGGCGCGGACGGCAACCCCGGCGCCAAGATCCTGGCCGACACGCTGGACCGGGCCACCGGCGTGCTGCTCGAGGCCGGGAAGTCGCCGTCGCGCAAGTGCGGCGAGCTCGACAACCGGGGCAGCCAGTTCTACCTGACGCTGTACTGGGCGCAGGCCCTGGCCGCCCAGACCGACGACCCCGCCCTGGCCGCCCGGTTCGCACCCCTGGCCGAGCGGCTGGCGGCCGACGAGGCAACGATCGTCGGCGAGCTCAACGCCGTGCAGGGGGAGCCGGTCGACCTCGGCGGCTACTACCTCCCCGACCCGGCCCGGGCGTCGGCGGCCATGCGCCCGAGCCCGACGTTCAACGCCGCCCTCGCCGCCCTCGGATAGTTCCGAAGGCGCCATTGGGCGCTCGTGGGAGGAATCGACCCACTCCCGTCGAATTTGTCGCTGGGGCAATGGCATCGGATTTCGGCGTTGGACGTTCGCGCCCAGGGTCGAGCGCCGGCGTGGTGGCCGGTGGTGAAGAAAGGGAAAACCTTGTCCAAGACGACGCAACGTCGTGCCGCCGTAGCAGCTCTGAGCTTTGCGCTCGGCGCGGCCGGCACCATTCCTGCATTTGCAGCGCAGTCGGGCGGTTCGGCCGCCCCGGACGCGATCTCGTCCCTCGGGGACACGCTCTACAACCTTCCGTTCGTGAGCTTCCTGCCGGGTCAGGACAACACCTCCGGCGGTACGACCGACAACAGCGGCGGCTTCGCCGCCGATCCCGGCGCTCCGGCCGGTGGCGGCGGCCTGACCGGCGGCCTCGGCGGCGTCCTCGGCGGCCTGCCGCTGGTCGGCGGGCTGGTCTCGAACCTGCCCATCGTCGGTGGCGGCGGCGGCGCCGGCCTCGCCGGTGGCCTGCCCATCGTCGGCGGCCTCGTCGGCACTGTGGGCGGCCTGGCCGGCGGCCTGCCGGTCGTCGGCCCGCTGGCCTCCGGCCTGCCGATCGTCGGCCCGATGGTGGCCGGCGCCAGCACCCAGGACGGCGGCCTCGCCGGCGGTCTGGGCGGCGTCGTCGGCGGCCTGCCGCTCGTCGGTGGCATCGTCTCCAGTCTGCCGATCGTGGGCAGCGGCGCTGCAGGCCTGCCGGTCGTCGGCAGCGTCATGCCGGCCGTCGGCGGCCTCACCTCGAGCCTGCCGTTCGCCGGTGTGCTGAGCGGCCTCCTCGGCGGCCTGCCGCTCGTCGGCGGCCTCCTGTAACCCGACGATCGGAGATCACCGGCCTGCTGGGCGGCCGGTAACGCACGAAACCCACGGACCGTTCATCCCGCTGACCGGTCTGGTGCCCAGCCTGTGCAGTGCAGTGCATGACGCAGTGCAGTGACGAAAAAGAACCCGCAGGCCATCCCGCTGGTGGCCTGCGGTTCTTTTTGTCCAGAGAACTTTCCCTCCGCCGGATTTCGCGCCGGGAGAGGTGAACGCCCACGTACGGTCGAATTGTCAAGGAGGGTCACCTTCGTCTTCCGCCATCGGCCCCGTGGCGGAAGCACAAAGGCGGTTCCGGCTTTCTCCCAGGATCCTGGAGCGGCAAGGAGGCTGCCATGGCATCGGGTATTCGACGGGTTGGTGCAGCAGGTCTGGCCCTCGGTCTGGGCCTCGGAGCAGTGAGCATGATCCCGGCCCACGCCGACGGCGCGGCGCCGGTGCAGGTCCCAGCGGTCGGTGGGCTCCTCGGCACGGTCGATGGAGGGCTCCTCGGCGGAGTCGTCGGGAGCCTGCTCAACGGCCAGGGTGGCGTCCTCGGTCCCGACGGCGGCGTGATCGCCGGCACCAACAACCTGGGCGACGTGGTCGCCGGGCTGACGTCCGGCGGCGACAGCCTGCTCGGCGGCCTCGGGGCCCTCAGCGCGGTGGGCGACGCGGTGGCCAATCCGCAGATCGGCGGCGAGGGCAGCTTCGCCGCCCCGACGGTCGGGGCGGGCCCGGTGGGTGGGGCCCTCGGTCTCGGTGGCCTGCTCGGCGGTCTGCTGAGCGGTGGCACCGGCCTCCTCGGGGGCGTGTTCTAAACCGCCTTCTCCAACTTCGCTTGCGCCGGCTCACGCTGCCGGCCGCCCACTGGGTGGCCGGCAGCGTCGACGCGTCTTTGGGACAGGTACATCGGCGTGATCGATCACCGGACACGGCCGGCGTGGGGCGGAGCCCCACGCTACGGAGGAGGCCGGCGGAGGCCGGCCGGGGTCGGCGAAGCCGACCAGGATCACAGAACTATCCAGGTTATTTCGCGCTGATGGAGGTGTATGACCACTTTGCGTGGAATCTTCCTCCTCGACAGGGGAGGGCCGGCGCGGCGGTGCCGGCGTATGCAAGGGAGAACTGCTGTGATGACCTTTCGACGTGCCGGGGTGATCGGGGTCACCCTCGGCCTCGGCCTCATGGGCGCTGCTCCGGCCATGGCCAGCTCCGGCTGGCACCACCACCGTGGCGCTGACGACAACGGGGCCGCCTGGGGCCTCAACGTGAACGGCGACGACGGCCCCGCCTGGGGTCTCGACAACACCGGGCACGGCCCGGCCTTCGGCACGCCGGCCATCGGTCACAAGATCGAGCTGCCGGTCGTGCTCGACCAGGAGGGGCCCACGGCTCCGGAGAACGGCTCCTGGGCCAACGGCGTGAGCGCCTTCGGCATCGACGGCGCCACCATCACCGGCGACAACCCGGTGGCCGACGCCTATCTGGGCAACGACGGCTGGAACAGCCTGTCCGGCTGGACCAACGACCGGCGGGGCTTCCTCGGCGGCCTCCTCGGTGACGAGGGCTGGCGGGTCGGGAGCCAGTGGTAGGGCTGTAGCCGACGCCAACAGCTTTTCTGCCGTTGCCGGCCGCCTCAGGCGGCCGGCAACGGCGCGTTCCAGGCATGATGGAATCCGCCGGGGCGCCGGCACCGTACCCAGAACCGTGAAAGGCACCCGCTGTGCTGCTGGCTGAGCTCACCGTCCGCCATACCCGCCGGCACATGCCGACCCGGCGGGTGGCGCTCGGGGACCGGGTGCTGCCGACGGCCCATCCCGGCTAC
This sequence comes from Acidimicrobiia bacterium, assembly GCA_036498605.1. GTDB lineage: Bacteria > Actinomycetota > Acidimicrobiia > IMCC26256 > BP-133 > BP-133. The sequence goes on from DASYFF010000044.1 coordinate 9,347, forward strand.
GGGCCGATCCTCCTGGGCTGCGTGGCTGCCACCACCGTGGCCGGCCTCGACGAGGAGCAGGCCGAGGCGCTCGTCCGCTTCCTCCGGGAGGCCCGCACCGGGCTGTCGGTGCCGAGGCGGGCGCTGCGCTTCCGCCTCCAGGTCGACACGGAGGGCCTGGCCCACTCCCGCCACCGCCTGCTGGGTGAGGGATCGGGCCTGGTGGCCGAGCTCGACGTCCACGGCCACCACCCCGTCCCCCAGTTGCTGGGGGCGGTGATGGCGGCCGCCACCATGGCGGACTACCCCCGTCGGCTGGCCCTGCGAGCCATCGAGAACGCCATCGAGCGGCCCGGGGTCCTCCCCGAGGGGATCACCGCCCGGTGGATCACCCACGTCCAGGTGTCGCCCGGCCCGGCACCGGCCGCGCCCGGGAAGAGCAGGGCCGGCGACCTGTGGTGGGGGGTCCCGGCCGAACGGCGCTGGGCCATGGAGGTCCTCGGGTTCGCCCCCGACATGGCCCTGGAGCGGGAGGACGTCCTGCGCCGCTTCCGGCGCCTCGTCCGCCTCGCCCACCCCGACCACGGCGCGGCCCACGGCGGCGCGGCGGAGCGGATCGTGGAACTGGGCGAGGCCCGGCGGGTTCTGCTCCACGAGCGATAGAGGACTCGTCGGCGGGCGGTTATAGAGTCGACGGGCCCGTCCCGCCCCTCGCGCCAGGAGAGGTCTGCCGCCATGAAGGTCACGATCGTCGGATCCGGTTTCTACGGCTCGACCACCGCCCTGCGCGTCGCCGAGGCCGACCTCGTCGACGAGGTCGTGATGGTCGACATCATCGAGGACAAGCCCCAGGGCCTGGCCCTGGACATGATGCAGAGCCGGCCCATCGAGCGCTTCGAGACCCGTATCGTCGGCAGCAACTCCTACGACGAGACGGCGGGCTCCGACGTCTGCGTCATCACCGCCGGCCTCCCCCGCAAGCCGGGCATGAGCCGGATGGACCTGCTGGAGGTCAACGCCAAGATCGTCGGCGACGTGACCCGCCAGCTGGTGGCCGGATCGCCGGAGTCGATCCTGATCGTGGTGTCGAACCCCCTCGACGAGATGACGGCCCTGGCCGCCCAGGTCAGCGGCTTCCCCCACCAGCGGGTCATCGGCCAGGCCGGGATGCTCGACACGGCCCGCTTCCAGCACTTCGTCGCCGAGCGGTTCGGCGTCTCGCCGCTGGAGGTGGAGGCCATCACCCTCGGCAGCCACGGCGACACGATGGTGCCGGTACCGAGCCAGGTGAAGGTGGCGGGCAAGCCGCTGTCGGAGGTGGCCGACGCCGAGACCATCGACGAGCTCGTGCGCCGCACCCGGGATGGGGGGGCGGAGATCGTCGGGCTGCTCAAGACGGGCTCGGCCTACTACGCGCCCTCATCGGCGGCGGCGGCCATGGTCAAGGCGGTGGTGCAGGACTCGAAGGCTCTCATGCCGGTCTGCGCCTGGATGACGGGCCAGTACGGGATCTCCGACGTCTACCTCGGTGTGCCGGCCAGGCTCGGCCGGGCCGGCATCGAGGAGATCGTCGAGCTGCCCCTGACCGACGAGGAAGTGGCGAACCTGCGGAGCGCGGCCGACGCGGTCCGCTCCAAGCAGGCCGACGTCGCCCAGTTCATCGGCTAGCGGTCAGGGCGCCGGCAGCGCCGCCGGGATGTCGACGTGGTCGATGATCGTGCCGTCGGTGGCGACGGCGGTCAGGGCCATCCGGTCGGAGTAGACCTCGATGCCGGTGAAGTGGTGCTTCACCACGCCCACCCGCATCTCGGGCGCCGAGCAGCCCGGGATCAGCGGGTAGAGCTCGCGGCCGCCGCCGCCGGTGACGATGAAGGTCGTGCCCTCCGCGGTCAGGAACCGCTGGTAGTCGTGGTCGTGGCCGTTGAGGACCAGCGAGACCCCGCCCGAGTCGAGCTCGGAGTACCAGTGGGTGATGACCTCGGCCGTGCGGCCGTGGATCCCGCAGGAGAACACCGGTTGGTGGAACACCGCCACCGTGAACAGCGGCGGCGCCGGGGCGGCCAGCTGGTCGGCCAGCCACTTCGCCTGGGCGTCGTCGGGACGGTTGGCGTCGAGGAAGAGGAGCCGTACCCCGGGGAGGGTCTTGGTGAACGGCAGCGGCGGGAGGCCGAGGAAGGCCAGCTGCTCGGCGCCGTGGCCGGCCGCCACGTCGTGGTTGCCGAGCGTCGCCCACAGGGGCCGGCCGGTGACCTGGAGGGCCGTGTAGGGGGCGCGCAGATCGGCCTCGAACAGGCGGGGCTCCCCGAAGTCGTAGACGTTGTCGCCGGTGGTCACGAGGGCGTCGACCCGGTGCCCGTCGCGGACCCACTGCAGCATGCCGGCCGCCACCGCCCCCTGGGCCGGGCCGCCGCCGAAGTCGCCGAAGGCCACGAACCCCGACATGGGGTGGACGGTGTCGAAGAAGGGTTCGACGACCCCCGCCGGCAGCGGTGTGGCGGTGGCCGGGGGCGTGGGGCCGGTCGAGGGCGGGGAGGTCGCGACCGCCGAGCCGTGGTCGTTGCGGGATGGCGAGCAGGCGGTGAACAGGCCGGCGGCCAGGAGGCCCAGCATCTGCCGGCGGGTGAGCCGCACGGGGTCCATGGGTTCACGGTACCGGCGTCCGGATGGGCCCGGTCGGCGGCAATCGGGCAAGTCTGTGACCCTATGGCGCAACCGGGCGACGAGCACCGCCGCCCCCCGGGGGACGACCCCTGGTGGGCCGACACGTGGGAGATCGACTTCACCACCGCCGGCGGGCCGGCGGACGCGGCGGCCGTCGGCGGGTTCGTCCGGCTGGCGCTGCTCCCGAACCAGGGGACCGCCTGGTGGTGGACGGGACTGCTCACGCCCCGGCTGGTGGCGGTGCGGGACCACGAGGTGCCGCTGCCCCGGGCCGGCCTCGAGGTGCGGGCTGACGGCCTGTGGGGTGAGCTGGTGTGCGAGACGCCGCTGGAGCACTGGAGCGTGGGTCTCGAGGCCTTCGGCATCGCCTACGACGACCCGGCCGACGCCTGGGGTGACGAGTGGGGCGAGCGCCTTCCGGTCGGCCTCGACCTCGAGTGGGAGGCCACGGCCGACCCCGGCAGCGTGCCTCCCGCCGGCCCCGCCCCGGACCCGGGCCCCGGAGCGCTGGCCTACGCCCAGCCCGGCCGCGTCCACGGCGCGATCCTCGTCGGCTCCTCGACCCGCATCGAGTTCAGCGGGACGGGGTTCCGCTCCCGAACCTCCGGCGTCCTCGACTGGTGGTCGACCCCCCTCCGGGGGCGGTTGGCCTGGGTCGACCCCGATGGTCAGGGACGGGCCGAGGACCCCGGGTCCCGACCGCACCGCGTGCTGGGGTCGGCCCCGCTGCTGGTCACCGCGCCCTCCCGTCCGCCGGTGCGCCTGTCCCGAACGCTGTGCCGGGTCGAGGGAGAGGACGGGGGTCTCGGCTGGGCCGAGTCCTAGAGCAATGGGCCGGTGATGAGGCGGGCCGTCGTGGCGTCGAGGTGGCCGGTGGGCGGGAGGCCGAGACCGGTCTGGACGGCGGCGATGGCGGCCCGGGTGGCAGGGCCGAGCTGCCCGTCCTGCGCCACCGGCTGGCCGAGCACGCCCAGCACGCGCTGGAGAAAGGCGGTGGCGGCGGCGGTGTGGGGCGTGGGGAGCTCCCAGGTGGTGGCGGCCCCGATGGCCGACCACTGGTCGGAGGTGGCGTGGTTCCAGACCCAGAACGACACGCCGACGGCGCCCTTGGCCATGGCCGTATCCAGGAAGGCGACGATCTGCTCCTTCGGCGGGTCACGGTCGGGGCCGCCTTCGGAGCCTCCGTTGTAGGCCTGGCCGACCGGGAGGATGGGCTTGCCGAGCGGGGCCAGCGTGGCGATGGCGCCGGCCACGTCGATGGCCGGGTCACGGTTCTGCCAGTAGACCATGGGGGCGATGGCGTCGAAGCTGGCGGTGGCCTCGGCGAAGGGGAACGGCCGCTTGGCGCTGGGCCGGGGGACGGTGGCGATCAGGGGGTAGCCCGGCCCGACGAGGGCCCGGAGCTTCGCCCCGTAGGCGGCGGCCCCGTCGGCGGTGAGGTTCACGCCCTCGGAGGCCGTCTCGATGTCGGCCGAGAAGGCGTCGATCCGGTCGCCGGTGGGCGTGACGTAGTCGATCTCGCTCTTGGCCCTCGCCGCGTCGTCGGCGGGGTCGGTGAGGTAGACGAAGTCCCACCCGACCACCTTCAGGCCGGCGGCGTGGGCCACCGGGAGGAGCTTGTCGAGCTCGGCCTGGTCGTAGAAGCCGCCCTTCGACGATCCGAGCCGGAGGTAGAGGTGGGTGAGGCCGGCGGCTTTGGCCTTCTTGACGACCTTGGCGGCGTCGCCGCCTTCGGCCATCGAGAGTTGGTAGAGCCACATGCCCTTGCCGACGGGGATGAGCGCCTTGCGGGTGGCGGGGACGGGCGGGGCCGTCGTGGTTGTCGTCGGGGCGGGCGGGGCCGTCGTCGCCGACGTGGCCGGGGTGACCGCTTCGGCCGTCCGGTCGGGGCCCGGTGCGGGGGCGGTCGTCGCATCGGTGGCGGGAACGGCCGGCGCGGCAGGGGCGGTGCTCGGAGGATCGGAGGCCAGCAGGGGAGGGGGCGCGTCGGTGGCGGCGCCGACGGCGGCGGCCGTCTCCAGTCGGGCCGGTGCGCCGGTTGGGCCGCCGAGGGCGGTCGCCACCCCGGCGAAGAGCACCAGCAGCGAGGCGATCAGGACCTGGAGATGGCGCGGCCGCCCGGAAAGGATACGCAGCGGCATGGACCATCTCCTTTCTGGGTAGCCGTCCTGAGTACAACGTCGGAGGAGCCGTCGAGTGACGCGCGTGTAATCCCTCGCCGTCTTATTCGACGCGTCGCCCGCAGTCCTTGAGATATCTAGTGCCTGAGCGCGGCGACGGGAAGGAAATTCTTTCGCTGGAGCGCGCCAATTCCTGGAATCAGGCGCCTCCCGACCCAGTTTTTGGGAGAAAACTGAGCTAGAGCTGAGTGACTTCCAGCTCGCCGTCGGAGTACCGGGCCCGCAGCACCTTCTTGTCGAACTTGCCGACGCTGGTCTTGGGGACCTAGTCGATGAAGGTCCAGCGCTCCGGTAGCCACCACTTGGCCACCCGGTCGGCCAGGAACCCCTTGAGGTCCTCCGGTGAGGCGGCCTCGCCCTCCTTGAGGACCACGCAGGCCAGGGGTCGCTCGTCCCACCGCTCGTCGGGGACGCCGACGACCGCCGCCTCCTTGACCGCCGGGTGGCCCATCAGCGTGCCCTCCAACTCCACGGAGGAAATCCACTCGCCGCCCGACTTGATGACGTCCTTGGCCCGGTCGGTGATCTGGATGAAGCCCTCGGGGGTGACGCAGCCGACGTCGCCCGTCCGCAGCCAGCCGTCGTGGAACTTCTGGGCGTCGTCGTCCTTGTAGTAGGAGGCCGTGATCCAGGGGCCCCGGACCTCGATCTCGCCGACGGCCTCGCCGTCCCAGGGGAGGACCGAGCCATCGTCGGCGGTGATCCGCAGCTCCACTCCGGCCACGACCCGGCCGGTCTTCACCCGCCACTCCATGTCCTCGGAGGCAGGCGCGGTCTTGGGGGGCATGGCCACCGCGGCGATGGGCGACGTCTCGGTCATCCCCCAGGCCTGGATGATCTTCACGCCGTGGCGCTGTTCGAAGCTCTCCATCAGGCTCCGGGGCACCGCCGAGCCGCCGCAGGGCACGAGCCGCAGCGAGGTGAGGTCGACGCTGTCCTTGTTCTTGTCGGCGTAGGCCAGGATGTCGTTCCACACTGTGGGCACGGCGCCCGACACGGTCGGCTTCTCGGCCATGATCAGCTTCACCAGCGGCTCGCCCTGGAGGAACCGGTTCGGCATCACGAAGTCGGAGCCGGCCATCCATCCGGCGTAGGGGAGACCCCAGGCGTTGGCGTGGAACATGGGGACGATCGGCAGGATGCGGTCCTTCTCCGTGAGGCCGAAGGTGGTGCCGCTGCCGGCCGCCATCGAGTGCAGGTACGTCGACCGGTGGCTGTAGACAACGCCTTTCGGGTTCCCGGTCGTTCCGCTCGTGTAGCACATGGCCGCCGCCGAGCGTTCGTCGATCTCGGGGTAGGGATAGGCGTCGCCGGACTCGGCGGCCAGCAGTTCCTCGTAGGAGAGGACGTTGGCGCCCAGCGCCCCGGCGTCGCCCTGGCCCATGACCACGAACTGCTCCACCGTCTTGAGCTCGCTCGCCACCCGGGCCAGCAGCGGGATGACCGTGGCGTCGACGAGGATGACCTTGTCCTCGGCGTGGTTGGTGATGTAGGTCAACTGCTCGGGGAACAGCCGCAGGTTCAGCGTGTGGAGGACGGCGCCCATCGACGGGACGGCCAGGTAGGCCTCGAGGTGCTCCTGGGTGTTCCAGGCGAAGGTGCCGACCCGGTCGCCCTCCCGCACGCCGAGGCGGCGCAGCGCCCCTGCCAGCCGGTCGGCCCGCTCGGCCACCTGGGCGAAGCTGGCCCGCCGGCACGACTCGCCCTCGAACGTCACCACCTCGCTGCTGGCGAACACGCTCCGGCCGTGCCGGAAGATGGCCGTGATCGTGAGCGGGAAGTCCTGCATGGTCGAGAGCATCTCGGGCTGCACCTCCTGGCGGGCAAAACCGTCCGAAACCGGGACGAACGATACCGGGCAAGGCGATGAAATTTCCGGTTGTGACAAAGCGACGGTGTACGTAACATCGTGAACCTTGGTCCCGGTCGCCCTCCCCGACACCGCCACCCGGATCCTCGACGCCACGCTGGCGACGATGGCCGACCACGGCATCGCCCGGCTGTCGCTGGAGGACGTCGCCCGCCGGGCCCGGCTGTCGCGCCAGACGGTGTACCGCTACTTCCCCAACAAGGGGGCGCTGCTGGAAGCGACGGTCCTGCGGGAGGAGCAGACCTTCATCGCCAGCATGATCACCGCCGCCGAGCGCCACAAGGAGCTGGAGCCGGCGCTCCGGGCGGCCATCGAGGCGGCGCTGCGGACCGGTCAGAACCACGCCCTCCTCAACCGGCTGCTGGCCACCGAGCCCAACTCCCTGGTGGCGCTGGTGACGACCGACCAGGGCCCGGTCCTGTCGGCCGCCCGCCGGGCGCTGGATGAGATCCTGCCCACCTGGCTGCCCCGGGTCCCCAGGGCCCGCCTGGCCATGGCGGCCGATACCGTGGCCCGCCTGCTCGTCAGCTACATCGTCAACCCGCCCGCCGATCCGCCCGCCCAGGTGGCCGCCCGCCTGGCCCAACTCCTCGTCCACGGACTGCCGACGGCCAACTGAACCGCCTGGCCCTGCTCGCCGCCGGTATCGTCGTCGCCGGATGACCGACGAACCTGAGGTGCCGCAGGGTCCGGAAGCGGCCGACCAAGCGGGGCGGATGCCGCCGCCGGCGAACGAGGACCGCGTCACCGAGGCGATGGCGGACGAGATCGCGGCCGAGGAGGCCGCCGAGTGGGACGGGTCGGCGCCGGCGGAGCGCGGCCCGTCGAAACTGGCGCTGGTGGCGGTGGCGCTCGTCGCCCTCCTGGCCGGCGCCGGCACCGCCTACGCCGTCGGCCATCGGGGCGGCGGCTGCCCCCCCAAGGGCGACGCCCTCAAGGTCGAGGGCACCACGATCAGCAACGCCGAATTCTCCCGCCGCATCGAGTTGCTGCGGGCCCTCTACGACGTCCGCCTCCCGACCGACCCGAAACAGCTCGCCGCCTTCAAGGGGGAGGCGGCCAAGGGCCTGGCCCAGGGCGTCCTCGTCGCCCACGACGTGGCCAAGCGCCACCTCGGGGCGGCCGACAAGGATGTGCGCGACGGCCTCGACCGCTTCATCGCCCAGCGCTACCCCCAGGGCGGCCGCAGCCAGTTCATCCAGGCGCTGGGCACCTACGGCATCTCCGAGAACGACGTGCTGGGCGAGTTCCGCCGCCTGCTCGAGACCCGCAGCCTGTTCCAGGCCGTCACCGCCGACGTGAAGGTCAGCGAGGACCAGATCACCACGACCTTCAACCGGAAGAAGGACCAGCTGGCCGTCCCCGAGCAGCGCCACCTCCGCTACCTCCTCGTCGCCACCGAGGACGAAGCGACGAAGGCCTTGGCCCGGATCAACGGCCCCGAGACCTTCGAGACGGTAGCCAAGGCGGTCTCCATCGACCCCGCCACCAAGGACAGCGGCGGCGACCTCGGCACCGTCAGCGAGGCCCAGCTCGACCCGGCCTTCGGGAAGGCGGCCTTCGCCGCGGCCAAAGGCTCCGTCTTCGGGCCCGTCCAGACCAAGAACGGCTGGCACCTCGGGCTGGTCGTCGACATCACCCCCGGGCACTCCGTGACCCTGGCCGCCGTCCACGACTCGCTGCGGGACTCGCTCCTGGCCCAGGCCCGCCTCGCCGAATGGACCACCTATTTGGCCAACCGCATCAAGAACGCCGACGCCTGCTACGCCAAGGCCAACCGCCCGGCCAACCCCAAGGCCCCGCCGTCGGACCAGACACCGAGCACCCTGTCGCCGGGCCCGGCGACGACCGCGAGCACCTCGCCCTAGCCGGCCCGCGCCGCGCGCCTCAGTCGGGGAAGGCGGCCAGCAGGTCGAGCAGCCCGGCGGGGTCGGCGGACACCCGGAGCAGCCGCCGGTGGCGCTCGTTGACGAACCCCTCGGTCACGAGTTGGTCGAGGAATTCGACCAGGGGCGTGTAGAACCGGGCCACGTCGAGGAGGCCGGTCGGCTTGGCGTGGAGGCCGAGCTGCGACCAGGTCGTGATCTCGAACAGCTCCTCCAGTGTTCCGAGCCCGCCGGGGAGGGCCACGAACCCGTCCGACAGCTCGTACATCAGCGCCTTGCGCTCGTGCATCGAGCCGACGATCCGCAGGTCGGTCAGGCCGGTGTGGGGCACTTCCGGGCCCCACATGCGATCGGGGAGCACGCCGATCACCTCCCCGCCCGCCTCGAGGACGGCGTCGGCCACCACCCCCATGAGCCCGACCCGGCCCCCGCCGTAGACGAGGTCGATCCCTCCCGCCACCAGCGTCGCCGCCAGCTCCCGGGCGGCCTCGGCGTACTCCGGACGGGCGCCGTGCTTCGAACCGCAGAACACACACACCCGTCGCAGCGCCGCCATGGAGGGGACGAGGCTAGTGCACGGCGGCGCAGCTCCCCGGCGACGGCCCGGGCCGCGCCGGGGTCGAACCCGGCGGGGAGTTCGGCGCCAGCGACCAGAGCGGCGAGGAGGGCCCTCTGTGCCCCGGCCAGCCGGCGCCGGCGCCCGCTCACGGCCGGACACGCGGCACCGGCCCGGGGGCGGCCCCGGCCGCGGCGGTGACGGCCCGGCGCTCGGCGTCGAGTTCGGCGTCGGTGGGGAAGCGGCCGTCCCACTCGACGAGCACGGCGGGGGGAGCAGCTCGCCGGGCCAGCTCGGCGAGGAGGTCCAGCACCGCCGACGGGACGGGATGGCAGTGGGTGTCCCGGTAGAACCCGTCCCGGTCGACGCCGCCGGCGGCGTGGACGTAAGCGACCCGGTCGAGGGGGAGGCGGTCGAGCGCCGCCGCCGGGTCGGCCCCCCGGTTGCGGGCGTTGGCGTAGAGGTTGGCCACGTCGAGCAGCAGCGAGACCCCGGTGCGGGCCACCACCTCGGCCAAGAAGTCCGCTTCGCCGAACTCGGCGTCCGGCCATTCGAGGAGCGTGGCGATGTTCTCCAGGGCGAGCGGCACCGGCAGCGATCCCCGGGCCTCGGCCACGTTCTCGACCACGACGCCGAGGGCTTCGGCGGTGCGGGGGACGGGGAGGAGATGCCGGGAATCGAGCCGGCCGGCCCGCACGAAGGCCAGGTGCTCGCTGACCAGCGGCGCCCGCAACGCCTCGGCGCAGGCGGCGAGGTGGCGCAAGCGGCGGCGGTCGGGCCTGGTCGCCCCGCCGAGGCCCAGGCCGAGCCCGTGGACCACGATCGGGACACCACGGTCCCGCAGGGCGACGAGCGGCCCGGGCAGCCGGCGGAGGTCGACGTGCTCGGCGAGCACCTCGACGAAGTCCAACTCGCCGGCCGCCGTCCGCTGCTCGATGAAGCTGGCCAGCGCCGGCCGCCAGGCGAGCCCCCGGCCGGGCCGACCGGGCATTCAGTGTCCCCCGCCGCCGCAGCCGTGCCCGCCGCCGCAGCCATGCCCGCCGCCGCAGCCGTGGCCACCCCCGCCGCAGCCGTGGCCGCCCCAGCCGGTCCACCCATGGGGGCCGCCGTGGCAGGCGCCGCCGCCCGGACTTCCGAACCCGCCGTCGGGCCAGTCCCACCCTTCGGCCCAGCGGCCGAGCACCCGCCGGATCCGGCCGAGCAGCGTGGTCGGTCGACGGTCCGGGTCGTCCTCCTCCGCCGGTTCGGCTCCGGCCGCGGCCGGGAGCCCCGAGCCCGGCACCGGCCGGCGCAGCGCCAGGGTCAGCATGTTGGCGGCGCCGACCGCCGCCAGGAACAACAACAGGAAGGCCATCGTCGTCCTCCTCCGGTCCGCTCATCGGTTCCTGGGCCGAGGGTGCGGACCGAAGTCCCCGAAGGACACCCCGAAGTCCTCCGAAGCCGCCCCGATGGGCGCCCCTAAGATCGCCCGGGTGAACGCCCGTCCCGAGGCGCCGGTCCACGAGTTCAAGGACCTTTTCGAGCGCTCCCTGCGGGAAGCGGGTCTCACGCCCCGGACCCTGCGGCTCGGGATCCTGGCCGACACGAAGCAGGACGTGCCCGAGAACAGCATCGACTCCTGGCGCCGGCCCCACAGCGCCACCGGACAGCCCTCGCTCCCCCGGGAGGAGACCGTCGGCCTGCTGGCCCGCTGGCTGGCGGCCCGGGACGGCGTCACCGTCACCGAGGAGGAGCTGCTGGGCGCCTGGCGGGCCGATCGCGCCGCCCGGGCCGCCGGCCGCAACGCCGCGGCCGCGGCCGGGCCGGGCGCCCCGCCGGCCCGCCTCGGCCGGGGCGAGTTCTACGAGGGGATCATCGACGCCAGCATCTACCTGGGGATGGACGACCTCCTCGGCCGGGTCGACCACCGACTACGGGAGCTGCTCAACACCGGCCAGCCGATCCCGACCTACTTCATGTACCTGACGCATCGGGGGTACCTGAACTGGGTGGCCCGCACCGAGGACCCGCAGTACGCCTACCACCGGGCCGCCCTGGAGCTGTGCGAGGCCCGGGCCGGAGACATCGCCGCCGCCATCCTGGCCGCCACCGGCGGCGGCGACGTCGACTTCGTCAGCCTCGGCCCCGGCACCGGGTCCAAGGATCGGGCGCTCCTCCAGAGCCTCGCCGCCGCCCTCGGCCCCGCCGGCGGGACGTTGTACTACTACCCCTACGACATCAACCCGGCCATGATCGTCCACGCCATCCAGACCGTGCTGAGCGGCGAGCTGGCCGCCCGGGTGCTGGTCAAGGGGATCATCGCCCCCTTTGACTCCCTCGGCCTCTTCTCTCCGGTCTACCGGGACCGGGCCGCCCCCAACGTCCTGGCCCTGCTGGGCAACTCGCTGGGCAACATGGGAGACGACTACGGCTTCCTGGAGACGATCCTGGCCGGCGGGATGTGCCCTGGGGACCTGCTGCTCCTCGAGGTCCGCTGCCACGTCGACGAGGACGCCGGACAGGCGCCGGGGATGGGCGAGGAGACGAAGAGGCGACTCAACTTCGGGCCGCTCGAGATCCTCGGCGCCTCCTACGACGAGCACCGCCACCTCGTCACCGTCCGCCGCGAACACTCCCGCAGCGTCATTCCCGGGACGGTGACCACCGTGACGCGTTGCGAGCAGGTCCGCTGCGGCGCCATCACGTGGCGAGACGTGCGGCTCTGCTACGTCCACGAGTACTCCGAACCGGAGCTCGACGACGTCCTGGCCGAGATCGGCTACCACACGGTGGCCAAGCTCCACCGGGGCGTGCGGGGGGCCGACAGCGAGCGGGTCGTGCTGCTCTACCTGCTCCAGAAGCCCTGACGGCTTCCGGACGCGACGGAGGGCCTTGGTCAGGAGGGCCGGCCCGACCAAGGCCACAATCCGTCGCCGAACCCGGGTATTCCCGGGCTCCCGCGTCCCTCCAGGGAGGCCACGGCTCGGCATGAGATGCCGGGGTCCCTCTCACTCGAATCGCCGGCGGTGCCAGCCGGCGTTCGGCGTAGGGACCCTCCCCAGCAGCCGCTTTCTCACCCAAATGGACGCTCGATGGTGGAATACGCCGTCTCGCCCCGGATGTCCTTCTTTTTCCGTTCCCGGCTTTCCACGGATTCAGCGGCGATCAAGTAGCGTGAGACAACTGAGTCGATCAGGAGAGGGCATGGACTTCAACGAGACCGCCGAACACGGGATGCTGCGGGAGGCCGTCCGCAAGATCGGGCTGGACTTCGGGCACGACTACTTCGTCGAGAAGTCGAAGACCGACGGCCGCATGACCGAGCTGTGGTCGGCCGTCGCCCGGGCCGGTTTCATGGGCGTGAACATCCCCGAGGAGTACGGCGGGGGCGGCATGGGCCTCCTCGAGCTGTCGATGGTCGGCGAGGAGCTGGCCGCCGCCGGCTGCCCGGCGCTGCTCATGGTGGTCTCGCCGGCCATCTGCGGCTCGGTCATCGCCGGTCACGGCACCGAGGACCAGAAGCGGACCTGGCTCCCGAAGATCGCCGGCGCCGAGGACCCGGCCTACAAGATGTGCTTCGCCATCACCGAGCCCGACGCCGGGTCGAACTCCCACAAAATCTCCACCACCGCCACCCGCGACGGCGACGAGTACATCCTGCGGGGCACGAAGTACTACATCTCCGGGGTCGACGAGTCGGCCCAGATGCTGGTCGTCACCAAGACCGGCATCGACGAGAACTCCGGCCGGGGCAAGCTCTCCCTCTTCGTCGTCGACTGCGACGCCCCCGGCCTCGAGCGCACCGTCATCCCCATGGAGATCTGCGCCCCCGACAAGCAGTACACCCTGTTCTTCGACGAGGTGCGGGTCCCCGCCGACCGGCTCATCGGCGCCGAGCACGAGGGACTGCGCCAGGTCTTCACCGGCCTAAATCCGGAGCGGATCATGGGCGCCGCCCAGGGCAACGGCATCGCCCGCTACGCCCTGGAGAAGGCGTCCAGCTACGCCCTGGAACGCCAGGTGTGGGGCGTCCCCATCGGCATGCACCAGGGCCTGTCCCACCCGCTGGCCATGGCCAAGATCGAGGTCGACCTGGCCCGCCTCATGACCCTCAAGGCCGCCTGGCTCTACGACCAGGGCCTCGACGCCGGCGAGGCGGCCAACATGGCCAAGTACTCCTCGGCCGAGGCGTCGCTCAAGGCCCTCGACCAGGCCATTCAGACCCACGGCGGCAACGGCCTGGCCACCGAGTACGGCCTGGCCACCCTCTATGGCCTGACCCGCCTGTTCCGCACCGCCCCCGTCAGCCGGGAGATGGTCCTCAACTTCGTGGCTCAGCACAGTCTGGGGCTGCCCAAGTCGTACTGATTCTCCAAACCCTCCACCCCCCGGGAGGCATACGATCCAGCCATGTTCCTGACCAGCGATGAACAGGAAGAGTTCCGCCTGGCGGTCCGCCAGATGTGTGAGGACAAGGTGGCCCCCCACGCGGCCGAGTGCGACGAGCAGGCCAAATACCCCTGGCACGCCCACGAGGCCTTCACCGCCATGGGCCTCATGGGCCTCACCTTCCCCGAGGACTGCGGCGGCTCCGGCGCCGACCACGTCACCTGGGCCATCTGCATCGAGGAGATCGCCCGGGTCGACGCCGCCTCCTCGCTGATCCCGGCCATCTGCGACCTGGCCATGACCCCGGTCATGCGCTACGGCTCCAAAGAGGTCCAGCAGCGGTTCATGACCCCCATCTGTGAGGGACGGGCCCAGGCCAGCTACTGCCTGTCCGAGGCCGAGGCCGGCTCCGACGTGGCCTCGATGACGACCAAGGCCGAGCGCGACGGCGACGAGTGGGTCATCAACGGCCGCAAGCAGTGGATCACCAACGCCGGGATCTCCGACTTCTACGTCGTGTTCGCCAAGACCGACCGCTCGGCGGGCCACCGGGGCATCAGCTGCTTCGTGGTCGAGAAGGACCGGCCCGGCTTCTCCGTCGGCAAGCTGGAGCACAAGCTCGGCATCCGGGCCAGCCCCACCGGTGAGGTCATCCTGGAGGACGTGCGGGTCCCCCACGAGAACATCGTGGGGGAGGAGGGCAAGGGCTTCTACTACGCCATGGGCACCTTCGACTGGTCCCGGCCGGTCATCGGCGCCCAGGCGGTGGGCATCGCCCAGGGTGCCCTCGACTACGCCGCCAACTACATGCAGGAGCGCCGCACCTTCGGCCAGCAGCTGACCAGCTACCAGGGCCTGCAGTTCATGGTGGCCGACATGGCCATGCAGATCGAGGCGGCCCGGGGCCTCGTCTACCGGGCGGCGGCCATGGCCGACTCCAACCATCCCGACCTGACCCGGATGGCGTCGATGGCCAAGTGCTTCGCCGGCGACGTGGCCATGAAGGTCACCACCGACGCCGTCCAGCTCCTCGGCGGCTACGGCTTCACCAAGGACTTCCCGGTCGAGCGGATGTTCCGCGACGCCAAGATCACCCAGATCTACGAGGGCACCAACCAGATCCAGCGGATGGTCGTGGCCCGCAAGACGTTCACCGGCGTCCGGTAAGGGCCGCCGGGCGGTTGCGCTTCCTCGTCTACGGCCTCGGCGCCATCGGCGGCGCCGTGGCCGCCCATCTGGTCGAGGCCGGCGCCGACGTGGCCGGCGTCGCCCGCGGCGCCCATCTGGAGAAGATCCGGGCGGACGGGCTCCAGCTGCTCACCCCGACCCGGGCGACGACCGTCCGCTTCCCGGTGGCCGAGGACCCGGCGGCGCTGCACCCCGGTCCCGACGACGTCGTGATCCTGGCCGTCAAGAGCCAGGACACGGCCACCGCCATCGCCGCCCTGGCCGCGGCCGGGCGGGACATGGCCGTCGCCTGCTTCCAGAACGGCGTGGCCAACGAGCGGACCGCCGCCCGCTGCTTCCAACGGGTCTGCGGCGCGGTCGTGATGTGCCCGGCCACTCATCTCGAGCCCGGGGTGGTGGCGATCCACTCGGCCGGCGTCCCGGCGCTCTTCGATGTCGGGCTGTTCCCGGCCGGAGTCGACGACGTGGCCGGGACGTTGGCCGCCACCCTGGCTGCGTCCGGCTTCGACACCCGGGCCGTGCCCGACGTGATGCGCTGGAAGCACACCAAGCTGCTCCTCAACCTCGGCAACGCCGCCGAGGCCCTCACCGGTGGGAACGCCCGGGAGGGCCGCCTCGCCGCCCTGGCCCGGGAGGAGGGCGCGGCCTGCCTGGAGGCGGCCGGGATCCCCTTCGCTTCCGCTGCCGAGGACCGGGCGCGGCGGGGCGACAAGCTGGCCGACCTCCGCCCGGCCGGGGGCCAGCGTCACCTCGGCAGCTCCACCTGGCAGAGCCTGGCCCGGCGGAGCGGCTCGACCGAGGCCGACTGGCTCAACGGCGAGATCGTCCTCATCGGCCGCCTCAGCGGGTTCCCCACGCCGGTCAACGCCCTGCTGCAGCGCCTGGCCGCCGAGTCCGCCGCCGCCGGCCGGCCGCCGGGGAGCCTGTCGGAGGAGGAAGTCCTGGATCGGCTTCAGGCTCGACCGGACTGATCTGTGTTCACTCGCTTCCGGAGGCGATGCACACCGGGTACGACACCGACGCCGAGTCCGATTCCCATCGTCGCCAATCCCCCGATGGCGACAGCCTCGAAGACCGTGAAGGCGACGAGCGCCACGACCGCTCCCACCGCGATCAGGAAGAGGCCGGCCACCAGCCGGAGACCGGGGTCTCTCTGCTCGAGCTGCCACTCCAGCTCGGAGAGCACATCATGCTCGTAGTCCGACAGGGCTTTTCCATCCGGTTCGGGGGTCATCGCCCGACGATGGCACGGTCGCGGGTCTGCCCACATCACGCAACTGCGTAGGATGTCCGAGCGACAAGAACTGTCCCTCGGGACGGCGCGGCCCGGCCCTCCGGCCACCTGGCGCAACGGCGAAACCCCTTTAGCTTCCGGGCCATGCGCCGCGCGACGATCGTCACACTCTGTCTCGCTGTCGCCGCCAGCGGATGTTCCGGGGCCGGTCGCGTTCGAAGCGCGAACTCGTCAGCGGCGACCACGACGACGACGAGTCCGCCCACGACGTCGTCGTCGGCCCCCGCTCCGCCTCCCCGGCAACCAGTGGTGCTCCTGCACGGCACGTTCGGTATGACGTCGTGGGGCGTCATCGAAGGCGCGCTCTCCGCTGCCGGCTACGCCGTGTATCCGTTCGACTACGGCAACGCCGGCACCGACGAGATCGGGCGGTCGGCCGGGACGCTGGCCGGGTTCGTCGACGACGTCCTCCTCCGCAGCGGGGCGAAGCGCGTCTCCATCATCGGCCACTCGCAGGGCGGTCTGGTGGCGCGCTACTACGTCAAGTACCTCGGCGGGAGCGAGCACGTCGACGACCTCATCGGCCTGTCGCCATCGAACCATGGCACGACGAACCCGCTCGTCGTCCAGACCGGTCTCATCGGGTGCGCAGCCTGCGCCGAACAGCAGGCCGATTCACCGTTCCTGGCCAACCTCAACGCCGGCGACGAGACCCCGCCGCCCGTTGACTACACCGTGATCCAGACACGCCGGGACGAGGTGGTGATCCCGTACACCTCG
>DASYFF010000045.1:0-4554 GCA_036498605.1 Acidimicrobiia bacterium
TGAAGGGCGCCACCCGCCCGGCGGCCAGCAACGAGAAGTACCCGGCGCTGCTCCGCCTCGACGAGATCAACGGCCAGTCGCCCGAGGAGGCCCGCACCCGGCCCCGCTTCGAGGACCTCACCCCGCTGTTCCCCGACGAGAGGCTGCGGCTCGAGCTGCCCGGCGAGCCCAACAACCTCACCGGGCGGATCGTCGACCTCGTCTCGCCCATCGGCAAGGGCCAGCGGGGTCTGATCGTCTCGCCGCCCAAGGCGGGCAAGACGACGATCATGAAGCAGATCGTCCACTCCATCGAGCGCAACAACCCCGAGGTGCACCTCATCGTGCTGCTCGTCGACGAGCGGCCGGAGGAGGTCACCGACATGCGCCGCCACGTCCAGAACGGCGAGGTCGTGGCCTCCACCTTCGACCGCCCGGCCGAGGAGCACACCCAGGTGGCCGAGCTGGCCATCGAGCGGGCCAAGCGGCTGGTCGAGACCGGGAAGGACGTCGTCATCATCCTCGACGGCATCACCCGCCTGGCCCGGGCCTACAACCTGGCTGCCCCGGCCTCGGGGCGGATCCTGTCCGGCGGCGTGGATTCCGGCGCTCTGTATCCCCCGAAGAAGTTCTTCGGCGCGGCCAGGAATATCGAGGAGGGAGGATCGTTGACGATCCTGGCCACCGCCCTCATCGAGACCGGCAGCCGGATGGACGAGGTGATCTTCGAAGAGTTCAAGGGAACGGGCAATATGGAGCTGCGGCTCGATCGCCGCCTGGCCGAGCGCCGGATCTACCCGGCCATCGACGTGGAAGCGTCGTCGACCAGGCACGAGGAGCTGCTCTTCGACCGGCAGCAGCTGCAGATGGTCTGGAAGCTGCGCCGGGTGCTCAACGCCCTCGAGGGCGGGGCCGGCCTCGAGCTCCTGATGGACAAGATCAAGAGCACGAGGAGCAACGACGAGTTCCTGGCCGAGATCGCCAAAGCGCCGACCGGCGGGTGAAGCCCTAGATTGGAGTCCCTATGAAGACCGGCATCCACCCCGATTACGTGCTCGCCCAGGTGCACTGCTCCTGCGGTCACACCTACGTGACCCGGTCGACCAAGAAGGAGCTGCGGGTCGACCTGTGCAGCGAGTGCCACCCCTTCTACACCGGCAAGCAGAAGGTGGTCGACACCGCCGGCCGGGTCGAGCGCTTCCAGCGCCGTCAGGCGGCCACGGCCGCTGCCCAGAAGGCCCAGGCCGCCCAGAAGGCCGCCTCGGCGGCCAAGAAGGGCACAGCGCCGGCCAAGAAGAAGTAACCGCCCGCCCGGCGATGGCCGCCTGAGCGATGCGCAGGGCCGGGCTGGCCGCCGGGCTCGTCGTGGTGCTCGGCGCCGCCGGCCTCGGCCTCGTCTGGCTCGGCCGGGACCGGGCGTCGGACCCGCCCCACCCGAAGGAGTGGGACGCCCGCGTCCTCCCGCTGGTCCGCTTCGTGGAGCACCAGCGGGGCCTCCGCTTCCGCCACCCGGTGACGGTCGAGTACCTGTCCGACGCCGACTTCCGCCGGGAGGTGGCCGACGAGCCGGGAGAGACGGCGCAGCAGCAGCGGGACGACGAGGCCGCCGACCGGGCGCTCGGCCTGCCGGTCGGGAAGAGCGGCCTGGCCGCCTCGGGGAGCACCCTGTCCGGCGAGGGGATCACCGCCTACTACGACGACCAGACCGCCAAGGTCGACGTCCGGGGGACGGACCTGACCGTCTACCGGCGGGCCACGATCGTCCACGAGCTCACCCACGCCCTCCAGGACCAGCACTTCGACCTCTCCCGGGAGGGCTCGTACCGCTCCGACGACCGCAACGCCGCCTTCGACGCCGTGGTCGAGGGCGACGCCGTCCGCACCGAGAACGCCTGGGTGGACTCGCTGCCCCAGGCCGACCAGGACGCCTACGACAAAGAGGACGCGGAGGGGGACGCGGCCTACGGGGCCGGCGTCGCCGACGTCCCCGACTGGCTCTCGGCCCAGACCGACTTCCCCTACTCCGTGGGCGAGGCGTTCACCGAGGTGTTGGCCGCCGACGGTGGGGAGGACGCCGTCGACCGGGCCCTGCGGACCCCGCCGGCGGCGGTGGCCGACACGATGGACCCGGCCCGGGCCCGGCGGGGCGACCGGCCGGTGCCGGTGCCGGTGCCCGCCGCCCCGACCGGGGACCGGGTGGCCAAGCGCAACGACCTCGGCGAGCTGCGCTGGCTCCTCGTCCTGGCCGAGCGGATCCCCTCCGCCGACGCCCTCCGGGCCGCCGACGGCTGGGCCGGCGACGCCTACGTGGCCTACGAGCACCAGGGCCGGGTCTGCGTCCGGGCCGACGTCGCCGCGCTGCGCCCCGCGGCCGGCGACGAGCTGATCCGGGCCCTCGACCGGTGGACGGCGACCATGCCCGCCACGGCGGGCGCCACCGTCAGCCGGACCGGCACCGGCCTGGTGGAGGTGGCGTCGTGCGACCCGGGCGCCGCCGCCCTCCCCGGCTCCGAGGTGCCGGGGAGCCACGTCGACGAAGCGATGAAGCTGGTGGAGGACCGGGTGGCGGCGGCCGCCGGTCAGCCGGGCGCCAAGGAGGCGACCGTCAGCACCCGATGAGCGTGGTGCAGCGGGTCGTCGACGTGGAGGACGAGCCCGTTGCCGGGGCGCTCGTCGGGGTGGTGGCGGCGGGCGGCGCCGTGGTGGTGGTCGTGTCGACCGCCGGCGGCTGGGTGGCCGGCGGGCGGGGCTGGTCGCCCGTCGGGCCGCCGATGGCGGCGTCGGGCCGCAGGTCGAGGAACAGCTGCTTGGCCGCGGGGTCCAGGTAGACGACCGAGGCGGCACCGGCCGTGCCGCCGTGGCCGGGGACGACGACGTTGGTGATCTTGGCCGGATCGAACCGCCGGGCCAGGGCGGCCAGGGGCAGCAGCTGCTGGGGCGGGCTGTCGAGGTCGGCGTGGCGGAGCAGGACGCCGATCCAGCGCTGCAGGCCGCCGTCGTCTCCCACCTCGGCCCGGAGCTTGGCCAGCGACGAGAGGAACACATTGCCCTGGTCGAGGGAGCGGGTGAAGTCGCCGTTGGCGAAGTCGTGGCGGTCCCGGGAGTAGGCCAGCGCCTCCCCGCCGTTCATGTCATACCAGCCGGGCTGGAAGTGGGCCCCCGAGAAGTTGTCGTTCATCTTGGTGTCGACGTGGACGTTGACGCCGCCGAGCTCGTCGACGATCTTCTGGAAGCCTTCGAAGCCGGTCAGGACGTAGTAGTCGACCGGGAGGCCGGTCAGCTGGCGCACGGTCTGGGCCATCAGCTGCGGGCCGCCCAGGGCCAGGGAGCTGTTGATCTTGCCGGTGCCGTGGCCGGGGATGGCCACCCACGAGTCGCGGGGAAAGCCGAGGATCGTGCCCACCCCGGTCTGGGGGTCGACACCGATGAGGTGGATCGAGTCGCCGTTGGTCCGGCGCAGGTCCTGGCCGGGCCGGGCGTCGGAGCCGATGGCCAGCACCCACACCAGGTCGGTGGGCACCGCGGTCGACGACGTGAAGGGGATGGCCTCGCCGTAGGGCGAGCCGTCGGGCAGGCCGGTCGTCTTCGGCGCCACGGCCGGCCCGGCGCTGGTACGGGGCGCCGCGGTGGTGGTCGATGCCGGGGCGCTGGTGGTGGTGGACGGGTCCTCCACGATGGTGGGGCCGGGCAGGGCGGCGGTCGTGCTCGTCGACTTGCCGACGATGAGGCCCCGCTGCGCGCTGGGGGAGGAGCAGGCGGCCGAGGCCAGCATGGCGGCGGCGACGCCGACGGTGGCCGTCCTCCGCAGAAGGCGGGCGGTGGTCATGGGGGCTGGATGACCTTTCCTGAACCGGTCGAACTACTCGATTTGGCTTACACATCGGCGCGGGAGCCACAGGGGCTTCACCGGCGCACTCGCCTTCGTCCCATTCGCCCTGGTCAGCGCCCGTTCCTGCCCGGAGCCCCCAGTCGTTAGCCTGTCGGCGTGTTCGAGCGCCTCGCAGACCTGGAGACGGAGTTCGAGGCGCTCGAAGCGCGCATGGGCGACATCTACGCCGCCGGCGACCAGGACGCGGTCCGCACGGCCGGCAAACGCCACGCCGAGCTGAAGCCGCTCGTCGACACCTTCCGGGAGCTGCGCCGCGCCCGGACCCAGCTCGACGAGGCCAAGGAGATGTTCCGCACCGAGAGCGATGCCGAGCTGCGGGAGATGGCCCGCGACGAGGTGGCCGAGATGGAGGCGTCGGTGGCCGACCTCGAGGGCCGCCTCAAGGTGCTGCTCCTGCCGAAGGACCCCAACGACGACAAGAACGTCATCCTCGAGGTGCGGGGCGCCGAGGGCGGCGAGGAGGCCAACCTCTTCGCCGGCGACCTCGTGCGGATGTATCAGGCCTTTGCCGCCAATCACCGGTGGAAGATCGAGGTGCTCTCCAGCCAGCCGTCCGACATGGGCGGCTACAAGGAGGCCACGTTCCTGGTCAAGGGCAACGGCGTGTGGAGCCGGCTCAAGAACGAGGCGGGCCCCCATCGGGTGCAGCGGGTGCCGGCCACCGAGAGCCAGGGGCGGATCCATAC
>DASYFF010000046.1:0-16197 GCA_036498605.1 Acidimicrobiia bacterium
CCTCGTCGACGCCGACCCGGCCAAGTGCGGCAAGGAGGTCGGCGGCCTCGCCGTCGAGCCGCTGCGCGACCTGCCCCGCATCGTGGCCGAGCGCCACGTGGCCATCGGGATCATCGCCACCCCGGCGTCGGCCGCCCAGGACGTGGCCGAGCTGCTGGTCAGTGCCGGCATCACCTCGGTGCTGAACTTCGCCCCCATCGTGATCGCCGTCCCGCCCGGGGTGTCGCTGCGCAAGGTCGACCTGTCGATCGAGCTGCAGATCCTGTCCTTCTACCAGCAGCGGCGCGAGGACGCCGCCGAAGGCGGGCGAGCCGTGGGCTTCGGTGGCCTGACATGAGCACCAGCTACCCCGTCAGCCTGGCGCTGGCCGGCCGGCGGGTCCTCGTCGTCGGCGGCGGGAAGGTGGCCACCCGCCGGGTGGAGGAGCTCCTCGAGACCGGGGCTCGGATCGAGGTGGTGGCGCCGGCCCCCTCGACCGACATCGCCGCCTGGGCCGACGCCGGCCGCCTGGCCTTGGCCCGGCGCCCGTTCGAGGCCGGCGACGTCTCGGGCGCCTGGCTGTGCCTGGCCGCCACGGACGACCCGGTGGTGAACCGGGCGGTGGTGGTGGCCGGCGAGGCCGCCTGCTGCTTCGTGAGCGCCGCCGGCGACGCGTCGGCGTCCTCCGCCCGGGCCATGTCGGTGCTGCGCCGGGGCGACCTGGAGGTGGCGGTGGGGACGTCGGGGCGGGCGCCGGGCGTGTCGGCCTGGGTCCGTCGCCAGTTGGCTACGGTGATAGGTCAGGAGTACGGCGTGCTGGTCGATCTGGCTGTCGAGGCGCGAGCCGAGGCCGGTCCGGGGGCCAATTGGCAGGCGGCGCTGGATTCCGGCATCCTCGAGAGCATCCGCGCCGGCCGTCTGGACGAGGCCAGAGAGGGATTGAGGACGTGTCTTTCGTCGTCGTCGGGCTGAACCACCGCACGGTGCCCCTTCCGGTCCTGGAACGGGTCACCGTCCCGCCGGCGCTCGTCCCCAAGGCGCTGCGCGACCTCGCCGGCCGGGAGTACCTGGCCGAGGTGGCCCTTCTGTCGACCTGCAACCGGACCGAGGTCTACGCCCTCTGCACCAAGTTCCACCCCGGCGTGGCCGACGCCACGGAGTTCCTGGCCGAGCAGGCCGGGATGCGGGCCGCCGACCTCGCCGAGCACGTCTACAGCTACTACGACGAGGCGGCCATCGCCCACCTCTTCGGCGTGGCCGCCGGGGTCGACTCGGTGATCCTGGGCGAGGGCCAGATCCTGGGCCAGGTCCGCGACGCCCTCAAGGCCGCCGAAGAGGAGGGTACGGCCCAACAAAGCCTGGCCCGGATCTTCCGCCACGCCATCGAGGTCGGGAAGCGGTCCCGGGCCGAGACGGGCATCGGCCGGGGAGCGGTGTCGCTGTCGTCGGCCGCCGTGGCGCTGGCCACCGAGCGGCTCGGCACGCTGGTCGAGCGCCGGGTATTGGTGCTGGGCGCGGGCGAGATGGGCCAGGGCATGGCCACCTCGCTGGCCGGGTCGGGCGTGGCCGAGGTGGTCGTGGCCGGCCGGGGCACGGAGCGGGCCGCCGACCTCGCCATCCGTGTCGGCGGCCGGGCCGTCCCCATCGAACGGCTGCCGCAGGCCCTCGTCGCCGCCGACCTCGTCCTCACCTCGACCGGCTCCAGCAACGTCGTCATCTCCCACGACGACGTCGAAGTGGCCATGCAGCGCCGCCTGGGTCGGCCGCTGTTGATCGTCGACATCGCCGTCCCCCGCGACGTCGACCCCGGCGTGGCCGACATCGCCGGCATCACCCTGCTCGACATGGACGACCTCAAGGCCTTCGCCGAGAGCTCCATGGACCGGCGGCGCCGGGAGGTGGCCCGGGTGCGGCGGATCATCTCCGCCGAGTTGGAGCGCCTCCGCACCGAGCGGACCGCCCGGGAGGTCGCCCCGCTCGTCTCGGCCCTGCGGTCCCGGGGGGAGGACATCCGTCTCTCCGAATTGGAGCGCTTCCGGGCCAAGCTGGACGGCGTCGACGGCCGGACGGCCGAGACGATCGAAGCCCTCACCCGGGGGATCGTGGCCAAGCTGCTCCATGAGCCGACGGTGCGGGTGAAAGAGGCGGCCGGCACCGGCCGCGGCGAGCTCATCGCCGACGTCCTCACGGCGCTCTTCGACCTCGAGCCCTAGACGGGAGGGCGGTGGCGGCGCTGCGCATCGCCACCCGCGGGAGCCGGCTCGCCTTATGGCAGGCCGAACGGGTCGCCACCCTCCTCGGCGGCGACGCCGAACTGGTCGTGGTGTCGACCACCGGCGACCAGCGCACCGACGTCCCCATCTGGACCATCGGGGGGACGGGCGTGTTCGTGAAGGAGGTCCAGCAGGCCGTGCTCGACGGGCGGGCCGACCTGGCCGTCCACTCGGCCAAGGACCTCCCGTCGGAGACCGCCGACGGCCTGGCGCTGGCGGCGGTGCCGGAGCGGGCCGACCCCCGCGACGCCCTCGTCGGCGCTCCGCTGGACGGCATCCCCGCCGGCGGCACGGTCGGGACCGGCTCGGTCCGCCGTCAGGCCCAGCTGGCCGCCCTGCGCCCCGACCTCCGGTTCGTGTCGATCCGGGGCAACATCGAGACCCGCATCGGGAAGGCCGGCGGCGACGTCGACGCCGTCGTCGTGGCTCTGGCCGCGCTGGAGCGCCTCGGCCTGGCCGGGCGGGCCGCCGAGGTCCTCGACCCGGCGGTGATGCTGCCCCAGGTGGCCCAGGGGGCCCTGGCGGTGGAGTGCCGGGCCGGCGACCGGGAGTCCACCGGCCGGCTGGCCGCCATCGACGACCCGGCGGCCCGGCGGGCGGTCGAGGCCGAGCGGGCCTTCCTCCGCCGCCTGGGCGGTGGTTGCGACCTCCCCTGCGGCGCCCTGGCCGAGGCCGGGCCCGACGGCACGGTGGCCCTCGAGGTGCTGCTCGCCACCCTCGACGGCAAGACGGTCCTGCGGGCCCGGCACCGGGGGACCGACCCGGAGCTCGTCGGCGGCGGAGCGGCCCTGATCCTGCTCGACGAGCAGGGCGGGCGGGATCTCCTGAACACCTGAATTCTGAAGGTTGACGGTGACCGGACGAGCGTCACCACCCTGTATTACCGTCCGGTATGCGGCGGCACAGGGCGAGCCCCGCCATTCGAGGGGGCGAGTCATGGCATTCCGTCGTCGCAACGCCGTCCTGGCCGTGGTCGGCCTGCTGTCGAGCGTCCTGGTGGCCGGGCGCGCCGGCGCCGGGCCGCTCAGCGGTGCGGCGGCCGCCGGCGCCGGCGGAGCGGGCCGGGCGGCACTGGTGGAGCCGCAGGCCGCCCTGCCCGGGCCGCTGCCGGCCGACCCGACGGCCGCCCTCGAGGCGGCCGTGAGCGTCGCCGCCACCCATCTCGGCGTCGAGGTGCATCCGGCCGGGGCGATCCGGGCCGCCCACCTGGCGCCGGGGCTGACGGGCCGGCTGGCGCTGCTCCTGGGCCAGCTTCAGGCCTGCCAGACGATCACCGATCGGCTGCTGGCCCATCTCCCGGCCCCGCCGGGCGAGATGCTCCTCCGGGGCACCGACCCCGGACCGATTCCCGAGGCACCGGCGCTGCGGGCCTGCGCCGGACGGGTCGAGGCCGGCGGGCTGGAGACGGAGAACTTCCTCAAGTCGGTTCCGGCCGAGGGATCCCGCCTCGACCTGTGGCCCGTCCTGCGCGTCGATCCGATCGGCACCGACGACACGGTGGGGCCGGACTACATGCTCAACGTCGACGCCGGGGGCAATGACGTCTACGTGAACAACGCCGGCGGCAACCTGATCGACGTCCGGGCCGAGCCCAAGGGTCTGGCCAAGGGCTGCAGCAACCCCGCCTACGACCTGGCCGCGGCCCGGTGCGTGATCTCCGAGTCGCTCCTCATCGACGTGGCCGGCAACGACACCTACGGGCAGATGGAGGCACCCGAGCAGGGCGTCGACGGGCTGTGCACCGACGACCTGCTGGTCCGGCGGGTGGTGACCGGCGGCGCCGGGGCCTGGGGCGTCGGCGTCCTCATCGACGGCGGCGGCGACGACCACTACTTGGGCAAGTCGATCGCCCTGGGCGCCGGCCACTTCGGGGGGACCGGCGTCCTGCTCGACCAGGGCGGCGACGACCACTACACGGCCATCCGCCTGTCCGAGGGCTTCGGGACCCTGGGCGGCACCGGCGTCCTGCACGACAGCGCCGGGAACGACAGCTACACCTGGTACCTCCCCCGGCCGAAGTATGCCGGCGCCCCCGACCACTCCCTGGGCGCGGGCGGCGCGCTCGACACCGGCGGCGTCTGCGACGACGTCTCCCGTTGGAACCTCGGCAGTGGCTTCCTCGGCGGCACCGGGATCTTCCTCGACGACGCCGGCGACGACAGCTACGAGTCGGCTCCGCCCGCCCGGCACGAGCCCGGGGCGTCGGGCATCGTCCGCGACACCGGCTCGATGGGCTTCGGCGACGGCGGCGGGTTGGGGATCTTCCTCGACGGCGCCGGGCACGACACGTACCGGGGGATGCCGGGGCGGGCGGACGGGGCCACGGTCGCCCCGAGCGACAAGTCGCAGGGCTTCTTCCACGACTCGGGCGGCGGGGGGGCGGCGGAGGCCGCCGGCCCGATGGCCGACAACCCGGTGCCCGACAATTCGGTGTCCGACGGGGGATTCCTGACGGCCTGGTTCACCCACTACATCCCCGACAAGCTCAAGGTCGCCCGGGGCACCACGCCGCAGTTCTTCAACCCCGACCTCTACGGGGGTCCCTTCGGCGGCAAGCGGCACACGATCACCGAGGTCCGCAACCTCCATTTCGAGCCCCCTGGGCCGCCGCGCTTCGACGTCAGCGTCGATTTCGGGCAGGTCGCCCCACTCGCCGGCGTGGAGAAGCTCAAGCCCGGCACCTATGACTTCATCTGCCGCGTCCATCCGTTCATGAAAGGCAAGCTGATCGTCGAATAGAAGGTCGGCGATAGGCTTACGGGCCGTGGGATTCCCTCAACAACGCCCCCGCCGGCTGCGGCGCACGGCGGCCGTCCGCCGGCTGGTGGCCGAGACCCGGCTGTCGGTCGACGACCTCGTCGCCCCCCTCTTCGTGAAGGAGGGGATCGACGAGCCGCAGCCGATCCCGTCGATGCCCGGCGTCGTCCAGCACACCCAGGAGAGCCTCCGCAAGGAGGTGCGGGCCCTGGCCGACCTCGGCATCCCCGGCGTCATCCTCTTCGGCGTGCCCGCGGAGAAGGACGGCCGGGGCTCGGGCGGCGACGACCCCGACGGTGTCGTCCAGGTCGCCCTCCGCAACCTGCGCGACGAGGTGGGCGACCGGCTCGTGCTCATGGCCGACAACTGTCTCGACGAGTACACCGACCACGGCCACTGCGGGATCCTGACGGCCTCGGGCGAGGTCGACAACGACGCCACCCTGGAGCGCTACGCCGCCATCGCCGTCGCCCAGGCCGGGGCCGGCGTCGACGTCGTCGCCCCCAGCGGGATGATGGACGGTCAGGTCGGCGCCATCCGGGCCGCCCTCGACGGCACCGGCCATTCCGACGTCGCCATCCTGGCCTACGCCGCCAAGTACGCCTCGGCGCTCTACGGCCCGTTCCGCGACGCTGCGGAGTGCGCCCCGAAGTTCGGCGACCGCCGGGCCTACCAGATGGACGCCGCCAACGGCCGGGAGGCGCTGACCGAGGTCGCCCTCGACGTGGCCGAGGGCGCCGACATCATCATGGTGAAGCCGGCGCTGGCCTACCTCGACGTGATCGCCGCCGTGCGGGCCGCGGTCGACGTGCCGGTGGCCGCCTACCACGTGAGCGGCGAGTACTCCATGGTCCAGGCGGCGGCGGCCAACGGTTGGATCGACGGCGACGCCGTGGCCAGAGAGCACGTCACGGCCATCCGCCGGGCGGGGGCCGACTTCGTGCTCACCTACTTCGCCCGCCAGCTGGCCGAGCAAGCGCAGCGGGGTTGAGCACCTCGGAGCTCTTCGGCCGCGCCCTGGCCCGCATCCCGGGTGGGGTGAACTCCCCGGTGCGGGCGTTCGGCTCCGTGGGCGGGGAGCCGTTCTTCGTGGCCCGGGCGGAAGGCCCCTCCGTGTGGGACACCGAGGGCCGCCGCTACCTCGACCTCGTGCAGTCGTGGGGAGCGTCGATCCTCGGCCACGCCGACCCCGACGTCGTCGGGGCCGTGCTCCGGGCGGCGACGGCCGGTACCTCCTATGGGATCCCGACCGAGGCCGAGGTCCGCCTGGCCGAGGAGGTCTGCGCCCGGGTCCCATCGGTGGAGAAACTCCGGCTCGTCTCCTCGGGGACGGAGGCGACGATGACCGCCGTCCGCCTGGCCCGGGGCGCAACCGGGCGGGACGTGATCCTCAAGTTCGCCGGTTGCTACCACGGCCACGCCGACGCCCTGCTGGCGGCGGCCGGCAGCGGCCTGGCCACCCTCGGCCTGCCCGGCTCGGCCGGCGTCCCCGCCGGAGCGGTGGCCGGCACCGTCGTCGTCCCCTACAACGACGAAGCGGCCCTTGACGAGGCGTTCGCCACCCACGGCCCACAGCTGGCGGCGGTCATCGTGGAAGGCGTGGCCGCCAACATGGGCCTGGTCGCCCCGGCGGCCGGGTTCCTCGCCGGCATTCGCCGCCGGTGCACCGATGCCGGCGCGTTGCTGATCATGGACGAGGTCATCACCGGCTTCCGCCTCGGCGACGCCGGCGCCCAGGGCGCTTACGGCATCGAGCCCGACCTTTCCTGCTTCGGGAAGGTGCTCGGCGGCGGCCTCCCGCTGGCCGCCTTCGGGGGAAGGGCGGAGATCATGGACCACCTCGCCCCGCTGGGGCCGGTGTACCAGGCCGGGACGCTGTCCGGGAACCCGCTGGCCACCGCGGCCGGCCTCGCCGTCCTCGCCCGGCTCGACGCCGCCGCCTACGCCACGCTGGAGGCCACCGCCGCCACCCTGGCCGACGGCCTGGCCCAGGCCCTCGCCGGCACCGGCCTGGCCGTCCAGGTGCCCCGTGTCGGCCCGCTGGTCGGGTTGTTCTTCTCCGAGACCCCGGTGGTCGACTACGCCTCAGCCCAGGGAGCCGACGGCAAGCGCTACGCCCACTTCTTCCACGAGATGCTCGCCCGGGGCGTCTACGTCGCCCCCAGCCCCTTCGAGGCGCTCTTCCCCAGCCTGGCCCACGGCCCCGACGAGATCGCGACCATCGTCACCGCCGCCGCCGAGGCCGCCGCCGCCGTGGCCGCCGCCGGCTGAACGCCGTTGGTCAGCGCGCCCTACTCGCCCCGGCGGCGCACCTTGTCGATGGCGAACAGCAGGCCGACGAAGACGAAACACATGAAGGCGAAGGCCATGAAGGCCAGGTCGCCGTCGTGGGAGGCGTCGATGAGCTGCTGGGCCAGTACGGGCACGGTGACTCCTTCTTCCGGCTCAGACCGGGGTCGGCGCCGGCTCGAGGGCGGCCGCGTTGGCCTTCTGCTCGGCCCGCTCGATGGAGTGCATGAGGTAGACGCTCAGGGCGAAGAGGATCGCGAACGCGGTCGACATCACCAGGGGGGGCTGGCGCATGGCGCCGAGGTTCCGCTCCATGACGATGTAGTGGACCGGCTTGGCCGGGTCGGCCTGGGGGACCGGCGGGGCCGCCCCGGGCAGCGTCTGCACCGACTTCGCCGCCTGGATCGCCATGACGGCGTACAGCGGCCGGTGACGGAAGAACGACTCGCTGCCTCCACCGAGCTTCTCGGCGTTCACCACCACGTAGTCGGCGGTGCTGTTGAAGAGCTTGAACGGGTTGCCGTCGGCCGTGACCGCACCGTCGACCGTGGCCTTGACCTCGCCCTGGGCGGCGGTGTCAAGCGGGATCCCGTCCTTCTCGATGGTGCGGGCCTTCTCGGTCTTGGCCTGGGCCGGATTGTCGACGACCTCTCTGATGACCCAGTGCGGGGCGTCACCGTGGAGGGCGTTGAGCGGCGTCAGGTTGGTGAACCAGATCAGGCCGAGGAGCATCAGGAAGCCGGTGAGCGAGGCGAAGGCGACGAGGAAGCCGAGGCGGGCCCCCAGGTTCGTGGACAGCAGCAGGTAGATCGAACCGCAGAACAGGCCGACCGCGAAGACGACGATGAAGTAGCCCCGCAGCTTCCCGACCAGGTCGAGGTGCTTCGTCGCTTCCGCCGCCAGGATCCCGAGACCCATGTCCGTCCTTCCCCCTTCCCTAGAGGCCGCGCTCGTAGAGGACGATCTGCTCGATCTGGCTGGCCGAGAGCTCAGAACCGAAGCCCGGCATCCGGCCCGACCCGATGCCCTGGGTTCCGTAGGCCTTCTGGAAATCCGAGCCGGTGGTGACGAACTCGATGTGCTTGGTCACGCCGCCGCCCAGCGCCGGGAACTGCCGGAGCTCGACCCCCCCGGTGAGGTTCGGTCCGAAGGCGCCGCCGCCGCCCATGACGTCCGGCTGGCCGTAGGACCAGCCCTTGGTGTGGCAGCGGGCGCAGGCGGCCATGAACAGGGCCTGGCCCTCCGAGATCCCCGGGTTGGCCTGCAGGATCTGGTTGGCCTTGTCGGTGTTGCGCTTCATGGCCTCGGCCGGCTTGAGCTGGATCGACTGCAGGTAGTTGACGAGGTCGGAGATCGGCTGGTCGGGGAGCGGGCCGCCGCCGGCCAGGCCCCAGGCCGGCATCGGCGTGCCCGGCCGGCCGTAGGTGATGATCTGGGTCACCTCGTCGGGGCTGAAGCGGAGCAGCACGTCGTTGAGCGATGGCGCCGTCCACGACACTGTCTTGACGAGGTCGCCGGGCTTGGTCGGCGAGAGCAGGAACGTCGCCGCCCCGCCCTCGGCCTTGGCGCCGTGGCAGCGGGCGCACTCCAGGTTGAGGACCTCGCTGGCCGGCACCGTCCCGGCCACCGCGAACCGCAGCCGGCCCCGTTCGGTCGACGACTTGAGGAAGTCGGCGTTCATGGTCTTCTGCCGGTTGGGTTCCCGCAGCCAGTAGAGGGGCAGGGAGGCGGCCAGGATGGCGGAGAAGATGACGGCGGCCCCCAGGAACCGCTCGAGCTTCACGCCCTCCATGACCTCGTCGTCGTAGTACGGCGTCAGGTTCATGGGCGGGGCCGGCTTGCGGCGGCGCGACCCGACGATCGCCATGACCAGGAAGACGATCAGGGCGATGCCGTTGACCAGGAACAGGATGGTGCGGAGCCTCACGAAATCCCTCTCGTCAGGTGGTCAGACGCAGTGCGGGCCCTCGGCCTCTTGGCCGGTGGTGTCGGTGCCGATCGGCGGGCCCTGAATGACGAGCCCGGTGTTGATCGTCACCTGGCCGCCGCTGACTTCGGCCGGGAACCGGTCGAGCCCCCGGGGGGCGGGCCCGCCCTTCTTCTCCCCGACCCGGCTGTATTTCGAGCCGTGGCAGGGGCATTCGAACCACTGCGACGTCTGGCACCAGGGCACGCGGCACCCGAGATGGACGCACTTCTGGTACAGGACGACGATGCCGGCCTGCATCTCGGGGAGGGCGGCGGCCGAGTAGGCCTTCTTGGCCTTGGCGAGGCCGAAGGCCGGGTAGGGGTTGATGTAGGCCCGGGCCTCGGGGACGTAGAACGGCAGCTTCTTGTCGGCGATCTGCGACAGGATGTCCTTGATGTCGCCGGCGTTGACCTTGCCGCCGAAGCCGCCGGAGAGGCTGGGCCACAGGAAGCCGATGATGGCCAGGCTGAAGCTGCCCAGGACGAGGCTCTGGGCGGCGACGATGCTCCGGTTGAAGAACTGACGGCGGTTCACGCCGACGGTCTCCGGATCGGCCGGGGCCTCGCCGAAGCGGATCAGCCCGCCGGCGGCGGAGACCACCGGCTTGCCGGCGCCGGCCGGCTCGAGCGCCTGCTTCGTCTCGCTGAAGCGGGCCCGGGCCTCTTCCGACATCTCTCCGGTCGTCGCCACGGCCGTACCCGGCTCGGAGCGGTCGGCCTTCTTGGCCTCCCGCGTCAGCGAGCCGGTCGCCTGACGCTGGCGCGACACCGTGGTGGCCACGATGAGCGCCACCGCCAGCACGATCAGGATCGGGACGGCGATGAGCAGGACGGTGCCGGACTTCAGTTCGGCGATCGGGAGGATGGTGTTCGCTTCCATCGGGGGCTTCCTCTTGAGCGCTAGAGGTCGAAGAAGGTTCCGGCCTTCCAGGGGTAGACGAAGTTGAAGCCCGGCCCCCGGAAGAACGATCCGATGATGACCAGCACGGCCCAGAACATCAGGAACAGCGTGAAGAGGCAGATGGCGAACTTCCGCTCGTTGGGCTTGGTGGCCGGGTTCTTGTCGATGTAGGGGGCCATCATCAGGACGATGAGGCCCATGCCCGGGATCGTCACGCCGGCCACCATCGGGTGCCAGATCGTGAGGAGCTCCTGCAGGCCGAGGAAGTACCACGGCGCCTTCGACGGGTTGGGCGTCTGGTTGAAGTTGGCCTGCTCCAGCAGCGGCGCCCGGACCAGGGCGGAGAAGATCGTCACCAGCGCCATCAGGCTGAGCAGCGAGACGAACTCGCCGACCAGCAGGTGGGGCCAGACGTGGACCTTGTCCTGGGCCTCGGCCCGGGTCTGCTGGATCGAGCCCGCCTTGACGACGGTGAGGAGCCGCTGGGTGTGACCGCCGGGACCGGTGGCCGTCGACGGCGGAGCGGCGGCGGTGGCGGCCGCGGCGCGCCCTCCGGCGGCGGCCGGCGCCTTGGCGCCGGCTCCACCGGCGGCCGGGGCGGCTGCCTCGCCTCCATCCTTGGCCGCCCGCCGGGCGGCGGAGCGGGCCAGCAGGTGGGCCGGGATCTTCGACTCCGCGTCCCCGGTCGGCCGGGCCTCGGGCGCCGCGCCCTCGGCGGCGGCCGGAGCCTCGGCGGCAGGGGCCTCGGCCGGAGCCTCGGCCGCCGGCGCGTCCTCGGCCGGCGGGGCGGCCTCGGCCGGAGCCTCGCCTTCCTCGCCTGGGACCGGGAGGCCGAGAGCCTTCCGGCGCTCCCTGCTCCTGGCCAGTAGATGTTCGGGAACCTCGCCCGGCATGTCTGTCTTCCCCTCGGACTAGAGCGGGCCGGAGATGCCGCCGTCTTTCCTGACCCTCCAGAAGTGGATGGCCATGAAGATCACGACGACGAACGGGAGCATGAGCACGTGAAGCGTGTACCACCGCAGCAGCGTCTCGGTGCCGATCTCCTTGGTTCCGAGGAGCACGAAGCGCACCTGGTTCCCGAAGACCGGGGTGTAGCCCATCATGTTCGTCCCCACCGTCACCGCCCACAGGGCCAGCTGGTCCCAGGGGAGGAGGTAGCCGGTGAAGGACAGCAGCAGGGTGAACTGCAGGAGCATGACGCCGACCACCCAGTTGAATTCCCGTGGTGGCTTGTAGGCGCCGTGGTAGAAGACCCGGCTCATATGGAGGAAGACGGAGAGCACCATGAGGTGCGCTCCCCATCGATGCATGTTTCTCACCAGTGAGCCGAACGTGACCGCCGTCTCCAGCGTCTTGATGTCGCTCCAGGCGTTCACCGACGTCGGTCGGTAGAAGAACATCAGGAAGATGCCGGTGACCGTGAGGATGATGAACAGGAAGAAGGAGAGCCCGCCCAGGCACAGCGTGTAGGAGACCTTGACGGCGTGCCGCTTCACCTTCACCGGGTGGAGGTGGTACAGCACGCTGTTCATGATCACGTAGGACCGGTTCCGGGGGCTGTCGGTGTAGCCCTTCCGGAAGAAGGAGCCCGGCCGGAAGATGGAGCCCCAAGCCTGGGACCCCTTCATCTTCTCGCCGGCCTCGACCATCTTCCCTCTGAGGCCGTTCCCATTGCCGTTGCCGCCTGCCACCCCGTCCCCTCCTTAGCGGGCCTGGAGAAAAAGCGTCAGAACCGTACTCCGTAGGCGTAGCCGTGCCGGTTGTCGCGCTGGTGCGGATCGCCGGGCACGGTGCCGTTGACCGTCTTGCCGAGGATGATGACGCCGGTCGGGCACCGGTCGACGCAGAGGGCACAGCGCGTGCACACATCCTCGTCGACCACGAAGAAGACGTGGTCGCCCGGGTCGTCGCCCGGCTGCTCGGTGCCCACCGACTCCTCGATGGCGTCGACCGAGAGCATGTGGATGCACTTCCAGGGGCAGATGTCGACGCAGCCCTCGCAGAGGATGCACTCGGCCTGGTCGATGTGGAGGAACTGCTTCGGCTTGACCGACGACGCCAGCCAGGCGGGGTCGACCTCCTGGAGCTGGTATGCCGTGGCGAACTCCGGCATCGGCGGGTTGGCGTCGGTCTTGCCCACGGGTCTGCTCGCTAATCCTTCTTGGTCACCGGACGGGAGAAGGCCGAGGTGCCGGCCGGCTCGGGGGTCGCTTTCGCCGGCGCGGCCTTCGGCTTGGCCGTACCCCGCTTCTGCCACGCGATCCACATCCAGGTGTTGATGCCCAGGAAGACGATGTAGAGCAGGGCGGCGACGGTGTCACGCAGGGTCCGGCCCGTGAACTTGATGGGTTTGGTGTTGAGCATGATCCGGTCCTCCCGGAGGCCCAACTTGGAGTCGCACCACGTGAGCCACTCGTGGGGCACGACCCCGTAGATGAGGAGGAACAGTGCGAAGACGCCCAGGGCCCCGAGCATCGACTGGGCCCAGGTCGCCGGCAGCTCGGACTTCGGGCGGTTCTTCAGCCACAGGAAGCCGACGAAGGCGGCAGCGCAGAGGAGAAGCGAGATGAAGAAGCGCCCCGGCTCCTGGGACAGGTTCCGGAGGGCGAAGACGTTTCTCAGGGACGCGAGGACCACAACCACCGCACCCGACTCCTCGTGAACGTTTGCACAAAGTCGAATTCTACTTGAGAGATGCGTCACGTTACCGCCCGGCCTGCACCTCGGTCCGAAACCGGCTGAATCCCGGAACCCGCGTTTGTGTCGATGGGAGCGAACGGCCGAAGATGCCCTGGTGGAGCGCTTTGACGTCGTGGTGGTGGGCGGCGGCCCGGCCGGGGCGTCGGCCGCCTACTGGCTGGCCGAAGCGGGCCACGACGTGGTGGTGGTGGAGAAGAAGCGCTTCCCCCGGGAGAAGACCTGCGGCGACGGGCTGACCCCCCGGGCCGTCCGCCAGCTCAACGACATCGGCCTCGCCGACCGCCTCTCGGTGTACCACCGCTTCGTCGGGCTCCGGTCGATGGCCCACGGCCTGACGCTGGAGCTGGAGTGGCCCCACCGCGACGGGTACCCCTCCTACGGCTACGTCGTCACCCGTCGGAACCTCGACGAGATGGTCGCCGACCAGGCCGTCAAGGCGGGGGCGACCCTCTGGCCGGCCACGGAGGCCCTCGAGCCGCTGGTCGAGAACGGGCTGGTGACGGGGGCGGTCGTCAAGCGCAAGGAGAGCGGCACCACCGAGGCCGTCCGGGGCCGGTACCTCTTGGTGGCCGACGGGGCCAACTCGCGCTTCGGCCGGGCACTGGGCACCGCCCGGAGCCGCCGCTACCCCCTGGGCATGGCCATCCGGGGGTACTTCCACTCCCCCCGCCACGACGAGCCGTGGATCGAGAGCCACCTCGACCTGAGGGACCGCCAGGGTGACGCCCTCCCCGGCTACGGCTGGATCTTCCCGGTAGGGGACGGGACGGTCAACGTCGGCGTCGGGCTGCTGTCGACTTTCCAGGGCTGGAAGTCGGTCAACACCTCCCACCTGATGGATGCCTTCGTGGCCATGGCTCCGCCGACCTGGGACATCCGGCCCGGGACGGCCGTCGGCCCGCCCACCGGCGGCCGACTGCCCATGGGGGGCTCGGTCCAGCCGGCGGCCGGGCCGACCTGGCTGGTGGCCGGGGACGCCTCGGGGGCCATCAACCCCTTCAACGGGGAGGGCATCGCCTACGCCTATGAGACCGGCCGGATGGCGGCCGAGGCCCTCGACGAGGCGCTGCGGACGGGCGACGGCCTGGCCCTGGCCCGCTACCCGGCCCGCCTCGAGGAGGAGTACGGCCTCTACTTCCGGGTGGCGCGGATGTTCGTCCGGGCCATCGGGAACCCGGCGGTGATGGGCGAGCTGACCCGGATCGGGATGCACTCCAAGACGCTCATGGAGTGGGTGCTGCGGATCATGTCGAACCTGCTCCGCCCCGAGGAGCTGGGCCCCGCCGAGGCGATCTACCGCACCCTGGAGAAGCTCGTCTCAATCGGTCCGGAGCCGTAGTCGCCCGGGGTTCACGGCCCGTTGCGCGGGCGGGCACCCTAGCGATATAGCCTCGCGACCGCTTGACGGACTACCTCCCGATTCTCGTCATGCTCATCCTGGCCACGGTGTTCGCCGCGGGGTCGTTCCTCGCGTCGACCTTCCTGGCCCCCAAGCGGCCGACGGCGGCCAAGCTGGCCCCCTACGAGTGCGGGATCGTCCCCGAGTACGAGCCGGCCGAGCGCTTCCCGGTGAAGTTCTACCTGGTGGCGATGGTCTTCATCGTCTTCGACATCGAGCTCGTCTTCCTCTACCCCTGGGCGGTGATCTTCCGGCGGCTCGAGCTGTTCGGGCTGGTCGAGATGGGCGTCTTCATGCTCACGATCGTCGTGGCCTTCGCCTACGTGCTGTCGGTCGGGGCGCTCGACTGGGGCCCGGCCCGCAAGATGAGCGAGTTCGCCGGCCGGCCCGTCCTGCGGACGTCGACCTGGCCCAAGACCGAAGAAGCGGCCTGATGGGCCTCGAGGCCATCAACCAGAGCTTCCTCACCACGCGGCTGGAAGACCTCGTCAAGTGGGCCCGGCGCAACTCGGTGTGGCCGGCCACCTTCGGCCTGGCCTGCTGCGCCATCGAGATGATGGCCAGCGGCGCCGCCCACTACGACCTCAGCCGGTTCGGGATGGAGGTGTTCCGGGCCAGCCCCCGCCAGGCCGACCTCATGATCGTGGCCGGCCGGGTGAGCCAGAAGATGGCCCCGGTCCTCCGGCAGATCTACGACCAGATGGTCGAGCCCAAGTGGGTCATCTCGATGGGCGTCTGCGCCTCGAGCGGCGGGATGTTCAACAACTACGCCATCGTCCAGGGTGTCGACGAGGTGGTCCCCGTCGACGTCTACGTGCCGGGCTGCCCTCCCGGGCCCGAGACGCTGATCCACGGCATCCTCACCCTCCACGACCTCATCCGCTCCGGTCAGATCCTGCGCCGCCCCGGCGAGGGTGCGGGGATCCAGATCGAAGAGCCCGTCTCCCGGCCGGCCTGAGAGTCAGGGAACGTCCTTCCGTCATGACTGACACTGCCACCCCTCCCGATGGTCTTCGTGAAGAAATGCACAAGGACGAGGTGGCCGAGGCCGTTGTCGAGCGCGTCAAAGGGGCGGTGGCGGTCGACTCCCACGGGCAGACCGTCGTCCACATCCCGCGGGATTCCTGGCTCGACGCCGTCCGGTTCCTGAAAGAGGAGCAGCAGTTCACGCAGTGCTCCGACCTCACGTCGGTCGACCAGCTGCTGCGCCCCGACCGCCCGTTGCCGGCCGGCGTGGACCGGGAGCGGTTCGAGGTGGTGGCCAACTTCCTGTCCCATCCCCGCAACCGCCGGATCCGGTTCATCTGCCAGGTGCCCGACGGCGGTGAGGTGGCGAGCCTCTTCGAGCTGTTCCCGGGCACGGAACTGCCCGAGCGGGAGGTCTACGACCTGCTGGGCGTGCGCTTCGCCGGCCACCCCGACCTCGTGCGGCTGCTCCTGCCCGACGACTGGGAGGGCCATCCCCTCCGCAAGGACGACGCCCCGGCCCGGGTCCCGGTGCAGTTCAAGGAAGCGCAGACGCCCCGATGACGATGACGCCCCGCGATCTCGTCCTCGGCCCGGAGGCGTGGCCGGAGTCCGACGAGACCATGATCATCAACCTCGGGCCCCAGCACCCGTCGACCCACGGCGTGCTGCGGGTGGTGCTGGAGCTCGAGGGCGAGACGGTGCTGCGGGCCAAGCCGGTGATCGGCTACCTCCACACCGGCATGGAGAAGACCGGCGAGCAGCTGACCTACGTCCAGGGCTGCACCAACGTGACCCGGATGGACTACGCCGCCCCGCTCTTCAACGAGCTGGTTTTCTCTCTGGCCGTGGAGCGGCTCCTCGACATCGAGGTCCCGCCCCGGGCGACGTGGATCCGCATGCTGATGTGCGAGCTCAACCGGGTGGCGTCGCACCTGCTGTTCCTGGCCACCAACGGGATGGAC
>DASYFF010000047.1:0-5048 GCA_036498605.1 Acidimicrobiia bacterium
AAGGCCACTTCGTCAGCTTCTCCGGCCCGGCCCAGCCACCACCACCCAGGGGCGTGCGGGTGGCCGGCAATCGGCTGCTGCGCGACGGAGCGCCGTTCGTGCCGGTCGGGTTCACGATGGTGGCCGTCGCCAGCCCCACCATGGGCGGGGGGACCGCCTGGGCCGCCGGCCGGCTCGACGACGCCTCCATGGAACAGGCCATCGCCTGGGGCGCCAACACCGTCCGATTCCAGGTCAGCCAGCGGGGACTCGACCCCACCGACCCGCTGTACTCCGACGCGTACGTCCAGCGCGTCGTCGACGCGGTCGCCCTCGCCCGCGGCCACGGTCTCGTCGTGATCCTCTCGGTCCAGGACCAGAGACCGAGCGGCGGCAGCAGCCATGCCCAGCCGAGCGACGCCACCATCCGGGACTGGCAGACGTTGACCGCCCGCTTCAACGGCGACCAGAACGTGCTCTACGAGATGT
This sequence comes from Acidimicrobiia bacterium, assembly GCA_036498605.1. Classification (GTDB taxonomy): domain Bacteria; phylum Actinomycetota; class Acidimicrobiia; order IMCC26256; family BP-133; genus BP-133. The sequence continues at coordinate 469 of DASYFF010000047.1, forward strand.
ACAACGAGCCGCAGAACCACGCCACGCCCACCGGGTGGGCGGTGTGGCGCGACGGCGGCCCGCCGGAGCGCAACCAGGGGACACCGGCCGTCGGGCACCAGGCGGTGCTCGATGCCATCCGGGCCACCGGTGCCGACAACGTCGTCATCGCCGACGCCGGTCAGTTCGGCCAGCTGCTCGTCGGGGTGCCGCCGCTCCACGACCCGCTCGGCCAGACGGCCTACGGCGTCCACCCCTACCTGACCCAGGGCCTGCGCGACCCGTCCGACTGGGAGCCCGGCTTCGGGTTCCTCGCCGGCCAGTACCCGGTCATCGCCACGGAATGGGCGGCCGACTCCAAGATGGGGTTCTGCCATCCCGAGTGGGCCCAGACGGCCCCGCAGCTCGTCGACTTCCTCCAGGCCCACGACATCGGCATGCTGGCCTGGGCCCTCGACGTGCGCGACTCGGTGGTCGTCGACTCCCGCTACACCCCCACGAGCCTCGACGGCTTCCAGTGCGGCAACTTCGACAACGGCGCCGGTTCGCTGCTCCAGGCCCGCATGCCGGGCTGGGTGCCGCACCTGTCGGGCTGCGAAAGCGGCCTGTCGGACGAGGGCGTCGTGGCCCTGCCGGTCGACATCCCCGCCGACGGCACCTATCGGTTGTGGAGCCAGGTGATGTCCCCGGCGGCGGGCGGCGGCGTCTCGTTGCTCCAGGTCGACGACGGGTGTGCGGTGCCGGCCTGGTCGTCCCCGGCGCCGTCCGGCCGGTGGACGTGGCAGGAGGTGGGGGACAGGCTGAGCCTGTCGGCCGGCCGGCACACGTTGCGGTTCCTCGGCCCGGCGGACGGCGGCGTCGACCTCGACCGGGTGGTGCTGACCACGGACCCGGGTTGCGTCCCGGACGGCGTCTACCCTCTGGCGCCATGCCTTACCGCGACTACACCCACCTCGGCTTCGAGTTCCCCGAGCCCGGCATCCTCCGCATCGTCTTCGACAACCCCAAGAGCCTGAACTCGGTCAGCCGCGAGCAGCACACCGAGCTGGCCCGGATCTGGGCCGACATCGACCGGGACCCCGACGTCAACGTCGTGATCGTGACCGGCGCCGGCACCGCCTTCTCCTCCGGCGGCGACTTCGGGATGATCGAGGAGATGACCGACGATTTCGGCGGTCGCATCCTCACCATGCGGGAAGCCCGGGACATCTGCTACGGGGTCGTCAACTGCTCCAAGCCGATCGTGTCGGCCATGACCGGCCCGGCGGTGGGCGCCGGCCTGGCCGTCGGCCTCCTGGCCGACGTGTCGATCGCCACCCCCTCGACGAGGATCGTCGACGGCCACACCCGCCTCGGCGTGGCGGCCGGCGACCACGGCGTGCTGATCTGGCCCCTGCTGTGCGGCATGGCCAAGGCCAAGTACCACCTGATGACCTGCGAGCCGGTGAGCGGCGAGGACGCCGAACGGATGGGGCTCGTGTCGCTGTGCGTCCCCGAGGAGGAGCTCCAGGACAAGGCGCTGGCCGTGGCCCGCAAGCTGGCCTCGCTGTCACAGAGCGCCGTGCGGTGGACGAAGTACGCCCTGAACGGCTGGCTGCGGGCCGCCGGGCCGATCTTCGACGTGTCGGTGGCCTACGAGACGCTGGGCTTCGGGGGCCCCGACGTGAAGGAGGGCGTCGCCTCCCTGCGGGAGAAGCGGCGCCCGACGTTCAGCGGCCCGGCCGACTCCTGAGTCGACCGGGCCGCCGTAGCCACTCCGGGGAAGTCTGTGTTCGCCCGCTGAGACCTTGGGATCAGCGGGCGCCGACCCGGCGGGAGCAGGCGGGCCACTGGCCCCAACCGCTCCTCGCCTGCAGCTTCCGGGCAGCTTGGTCCTGGACCTCGGGCGGTGACTGATGGGGAAGACCGCCAAAGCCGAGGCTGTGCCAGGTACCGGCTGACATCTGATAGGCGCCGTAGTAGCCGTTGCCGCTGTTGCGCTGGTAGTTCCCGCCCGCCTCGCAGTTGCGGATCCGCTGCCACACGGCGTCGTCGCCGCCGCCCGCGGCAGCGAAGACCGGCTTCGGGGTGGGAGGAGTGACGGCTCCACGGGTGCGGATGCCGGAGCGGGAGGCCCGTTGCTGGCGGACGAGCCGCTGGCGGATGGCCTCCCGGTTGACCGAGCGGCCATAGGCCGGGTGCCGGACAAACGCGTGGGCCGGCTCGGCCATGAGGTTCGAGGTGAGGAGCGTGCCGGTGGCCACCAGGCCGATGGCTAAGTGCACGCCGCTACGGAGGAAGTCGATGCGCATTTTGCGCCTCCTTGAAGTCTCGGAAACCCGGAGGGCTTCAGGTGTGGCCTGGAATGCGGGCGACGTCGATCTGGCATTCAGCTCGTGAAGCGCTCCAGTGCGCTTCGGGACCTTTGGAGTGTCCGTGCGAGGTGCTGACGACAGCCCACGAGCGTGGGGTTCGGGCGCCCCCTTTCATCGGGTACGGGGCGGCCCGACCGGAAGCGTTTCCCCAGGGCGCTTCGTCGCGCCCGCCTCCAGTCCGATCCGCCCGAATCGAAGCCGTGACCATACCGGCTCCCGCAGGCGAAACGCCAATGCCTACAACGGTTTTCGACGGGTGGTGACCGACTTCCGGGGAAATGCCCAGGTTTTTCCACCGAGCGCGACCAGGCCCCCGATCTGTAAGCGGATCGGGGGCCTGTGGCGTGAGTGGCTTAAGCGGAAGTTGAGTTAGTTGTTGCTTGCTGCGGCCGTGACTTCGACGGTCTCGGGGGCGCCGGCCAGGCCCGGGGGTCCGGGGGTGTCCCCCGAAGAGACAGCGACCTTGCGGGGCTTGGCCCGCTCGGCTACCGGGATGTGGAGCGTGAGCACGCCCTGGTCGTAGCTGGCCGAGATGTGGTCGGGGTCGAGGCTCTCGCCGAGGAACAGCTGCCGGTTGAACCGGCCCTGGGGCCGCTCGGAGACGGTGATCTCGTCTCCCTCCTGCCGGGCGAAGTGCCGCTCGGCGGTGACGGTGAGCACGTTCTTCTCCACCGTCAGGTCGATGGAGCCCGGGTCGACGCCCGGTACATCAAAATGCACCACGAAGTCGCCGTTGCGCCGGTAGGCGTCCATCGGCATCACCGGTCGGGAGTTCCCCCACGGCGTCTGGGTCAGTCGGTCGAGCTCCCGGAACGGGTCGAAGCGCATCAGCATCGGATCAGTCCTCCTGTGTCCACTCGGAAGCGGAATCAGCACCTAAAAGTCTAAAAACAAGGAATCTGAGTGTCAAGCACTCAGTTTTACTTACTGGGTTGCTACCATAGCGGCCGACAAGGAGGATGGAACCATGGCGATGGCGTTTGACCCGAGTCGGTGGACGTTGCGGACGCAGGAGGCCGTGCAGGCCGCGGTGGAGATGGCCCGCACCCAGGCCCACCCCGAGGTCACCCCCGACCACCTCGTGGCCGCCCTCGTCGGCCAGCAGGAGGGGGTCGTGCTGCCCATCCTGGGGAAGGTCGGCGTGGCGCCGCTGTCCCTGCGCAACAAGGCCGGCGAGGCGCTGGCCCGCCTGCCCAAGGCCCACGGCGGCCAGGCGCCGCAGCTCTCCCGCGACCTGCGGGCGGTCATGGAGGCGGCCGACGCCGCCCGGGTCGAGCTGCACGACGAGTACCTGTCGACCGAGCACCTGCTGCTGGCGCTGGCCGACCGTATCGGCGTCGAGCGGGAGCAGCTGCTCCAGGCCCTCCAGGAGGTGCGGGGCAGCCACCGGGTCACCAGCCAGAACCCCGAGGAGCAGTACCAGGCGCTGGAGCGTTACGGCCGCGATCTCACCGAGGCCGCCCGGGCCGGCAAGCTCGACCCGGTCATCGGCCGCGACGAGGAGATCCGCCGGGTCATCCAGGTGCTGTCGCGGCGCACCAAGAACAACCCCGTCCTCATCGGCGAGCCGGGCGTGGGGAAGACGGCCATCGTCGAGGGCCTCGCCACCCGCATCGTCGAGGGCGACGTCCCGGAAGGCCTGAAGAACAAGCGGCTCATCGCCCTCGACCTGTCGGCCATGGTGGCCGGGGCCAAGTACCGGGGTGAGTTCGAGGAGCGGCTCAAGGCCGTCCTCAAGGAGATCGCCGATTCCGACGGGCAGATCATCACCTTCATCGACGAGATGCACACGGTGGTCGGCGCCGGCGCGGCCGAGGGCGCCATGGACGCCGGCAACATGCTCAAGCCCATGCTGGCCCGGGGCGAGCTGCGCATGATCGGCGCCACCACGCTCGACGAGTTCCGCAAGCACGTGGAGAAGGACGCCGCGCTGGAGCGGCGCTTCCAGCAGGTCTACGTCGGCCAGCCGAGCGTCGAGGACACCGTCGCCATCCTGCGGGGGCTCAAGGAGCGCTACGAGGTGCACCACGGCGTCCGCATCCAGGACGCCGCTCTGGTGGCCGCCGCCGTGCTGTCGGACCGTTATGTCACCGGCCGTTTCCTGCCCGACAAGGCCATCGACCTCGTCGACGAGGCGGCGTCGCGGCTGCGGATCGAGATCGACTCGATGCCGACGGAGATCGACGTCGTCGAGCGGCGCCGGCGCCAGCTGGAGATCGAGAAGGTGGCGCTGGAGAAGGAGACCGA
>DASYFF010000048.1:0-13048 GCA_036498605.1 Acidimicrobiia bacterium
GCCGTCCGCCTCCTCGAGCGGGGCGTGGCCAGCCAGGAGGACATCGACTCGGCCATGAAGGCCGGCGCCAACATGCCGATGGGGCCCTTCGCCCTCATCGACCTCGTCGGCGTCGACGTCACGGTGGCGATCCTCGACGCCCTCTTCGCCGAGAACCCCGACCCGTTCCTGCAGCCGGCCCAGCACCTCCGGCGGATGCTGTCGGCGGGCCGTCTGGGGCGGAAGAGCGGCCAGGGGTTCTACGACTACACCAAACGATAAGAATCTCCTTGCCCGGAATGGCACGAATCGTTCCGAGCAAAGAGAATGGATAGCGTGCTGGGCCGTGACAAACCCTGGGTGATGCGGACGTACTCGGGGCACAGTTCGGCCCGGGCCAGCAACGAGCTCTACCGCCGCAATCTCGCCAAGGGCCAGACCGGTCTGTCGGTGGCCTTCGACCTGCCGACCCAGACCGGCTATGACCCCGACCACATCCTGGCCCGGGGCGAGGTCGGCAAGGTCGGCGTGCCCGTCCCCCACCTGGGCGAGATGCGGGCCCTGTTCGACGGGATCCCCATCGAGGACATGAACACCTCGATGACGATCAACGCCACCTGCGCCTGGCTGCTGGGGATGTACGTGGCCCTGGCCAAGGAGCGCGGGGTCGATCAGGCCAGGCTCTCCGGCACGACGCAGAACGACATCGTCAAGGAGTACCTGTCCCGGGGGACGTACATCTTCCCGCCCGGCCCGTCGGCCCGACTGACCGTCGACACGGTCGCCTACACCGTGGCCCACGTGCCGAAATGGAACCCGATCAACGTCTGCTCCTACCACCTCCAGGAGGCGGGGGCGACGCCCGTCCAGGAGATCGCCTACGCCCTGGCCACCGCCTGCGCCGTCCTCGACGCCGTGCGGGAGTCGGGCCAGGTCGAGCCCGACCGCTTCCCCGAGGTCGTCGGCCGGTTCTCGTTCTTCGTCAACGCCGGCATCCGCTTCGTGGAGGAGGTCTGCAAGCTCCGGGCCATGGGCCGGATGTGGGACCGGATCTGCCGGGAGCGCTACGGGGTCACCGACGAGAAGCTGCGGCGTTTCCGCTACGGCGTGCAGGTCAACTCGCTGGGGCTGACCGAAGCTCAGCCGGAGAACAACGTCCAGCGGATCGTGCTCGAGATGCTCGGGGTCACGCTGTCGAAGTCGGCCCGGGCGAGGGCCGTGCAGCTGCCGTGCTGGAACGAGGCGCTCGGGCTGCCCCGGCCCTGGGACCAGCAGTGGTCGCTGCGGATGCAACAGGTCCTGGCCTTCGAGACCGACCTGCTGGAGTACGGCGACATCTTCGACGGCTCGACCGTCGTCGAGGGCAAGACGGCCTCGCTGTCGGAGGCGGCCACCGCCGAGCTGGAGTGGGTGCTCGAAGGCGGCGGCGCCTTCGCCATGATCGAGGAGCTGAAGGGCCGGCTGGTCCAGTCCCACGCCGAGCGCACCCGCCGGATCGAGAGCGGCGACATCACCGTGGTCGGCGTCAACGCCTTCACCACCACCGAGCCCTCGCCGCTGGAGGAGGCCGACGAGGGCGCCATCCTCGTGGTCGACCCGGCCGTCGAGGCCCAGATCGTCGAGGCCCTCGACGAGTGGCGGGCGGCCCGCGACCGCGCCGCAGTCGAGCGGGCCCTCGACCGGCTGCGCACGGTGGCCGAAAGCTCGGAGAACATCATGGAGGCCACCATCGCCCTGGCCGAGGCCGGCGGGACGGTCGGCGAGTGGGCCGGCGCCCTGCGGGACGTGTTCGGCGAGTTCCGGGCCCCGACCGGCGTCAGCGGCGTGGTCTCGCCCGACTCCGAGGGCATGGCCGCCGTGCGGGAGACGGTGCGGGTCATCGCCGCCCATGGCGGGCCCCCGAAGCTGCTGGTCGGCAAGCCCGGCCTCGACGGCCACTCCAACGGCGCCGAGCAGATCGCGGTGGCCGCCCGCGACGCCGGCATGGAGGTCGTGTACTCCGGTATCCGCCTGACCCCGGCCCAGATCGCCCAGGCCGCCGCCGACGAGGACGTCGACGTCGTCGGCCTGTCCATCCTCTCCGGGAGCCACCTGGAGCTGGTCCCCGAGACCGTGCGGCTGCTCCGGGAGGCCGGCGTGTCGGCCCCGGTGGTGGTGGGCGGTATCATCCCGCCCTCCGACCAGGCCAAGCTGGCCGAGATCGGGGTGGCCCGGGTTTACACCCCCAAGGACTTCCGCCTAACCCAGGTGATGGCCGAGATCGCCGACCTGGTCCTGGCCGAGCGGGTGCCGAAGGACGCGCCATGAGGTACCGGCACCTCCGTCCGCTGCCCGCCTCGGGCCGCCTCGCCCTGTCGCTGGTCTGCGCCGTCGCCGCCACGCTGGCGGCCGGCCTGGCCTTCCTGGCCGGCGCCGTGGCCCTCGGCTCGACGGCCTGCGGCACCGCCCTCATCTCCCTGGCCCTGTGCGTCGTCCAGTGGCGGGCCATGCGGGCCGCCCGGGCCGACAATGCCGACGAGGTCACGATCGACCTCCGCAACCCGATCCCCCGGCCGTCGACCAACGACCCGGTCACCGGCCTGGTCGACAAGGTCTTCTTCCGGGTCACCCTGAGCCAGCGGGTGGCGTCGGCCCGCCGTCACCTCCAGCCGCTGTCGCTGGTCGTCTTCGAGCTGGACGGGTTCGAGCGGGCCCGCCCCGAGCGCCGCGACCAGGCGCTGCGCCTGCTGGGCAGCGCCATCCGCCGCACGCTGCGGGAGTGCGACTCGGCCTGCCGCTACGGCGATGCGGCCGTCGCCTGTCTCCTGGAGGACACCCCCGAAGCCGGCGCCGCCGCCGCCGCCGAACGGGTCCGCAAGGCCGTGACGATGAGCCCGAGTGGCCGCACCTTCACCTTGTCGGCCGGGATCGCCTGCTACCCGTCCCACGCCCTCGACGCCCACGACCTCCTGCGCCGCTCGGTTCAGGCCCTGGCCGCCGCCCGAGCGGCCGGCCGTGACCGCGTCGAGATCGCCGGCGTCGACTAGGCGTAGAGCTTCTCGATCTCGTCGGAGTACTTGGACAGCACTCCGCGCCGCTTGAGCTTCATCGTCGGGGTGAGCTCATCCGAATCGGGCGGCCACTCGGTCCCGAGGATGGCGAACCTCTTGATCTTCTCCACCTGGGAGAACCGGGCGTTGGCCTCCTCCACGCACCGTTCGACCTCGGCCCGCACGTCGGGGTGGGCGGCGAGGTCGGCCAGGGAGGCGAACTCGATCCCCCGCGACCGGGCCCAGGCCGGTGCCACGTCGGGGTCGAGGACGATCAGCGCCGTCATGTAGGCCCGCCCGTCGCCGATCGTGCAGGCCTGGCCGATCAGCGGGAACGACTTGATGGCCGCTTCCAGGTTGGCCGGCGAGATGTTCTTCCCGCCGGCGGTGATGATCAGCTCCTTCTTGCGGTCGACGATCTTGAGGTAGCCCTCGTCGTCGATCTCGCCGATGTCGCCGGTGTGGAGCCAGCCGTCGCCGTCGAGCATCTCGGCCGTGCGGTCGGGGTCCTTCAGGTAGCCGGAGTAGATGTTGCCGCCCCGGAAGCAGACCTCGCCGTCGTCGAGCAGCTTCATCTCCTGCCCGGGGATGGCCGGGCCGACCATCCCGGGGTGGATCTCCCGCGACCAGTTCGTCGGGCCGGTGGCCTCGGACAGCCCGTAGACCTCGGTCATCGGCACGCCGATGTCGAGGTAGAAGTCGAGCACCGGCCGCGGGATCGGGGCCGCCCCGGTCATGGCGATGCGCATCTGGTCGAGGCCGACCATCTCCCGCACCGCGGCCAGGACCGGGTGGTTCCGGTCGCCGGCCGCCAGCGCCTGCTCGAAGGCCGCCTGCTTCTGCGGGTCGGCGGCCATGGCGGCGGTGATCCCGGCGTGGATCTTCTCCCACACCCGGGGCACGCCCAGGAAGTGCTCGGGCCGGACCTCCCGCAGGTACGACGCCAGCTCGGTCGGCTCCGGGCAGGTGGTGACGTCGGTGCCTTCGCAGATGTGGATGTAGTAGGTCATCAGCCGTTCGGCGATGTGGGCCATCGGCAGGAACGACACCTGCCGCCACCCGGTCAGCGGCTCGCCGGAGGCGACCGCCATGCTCTCGAGCACCCAGCACATGTTGTGGTGGGAGATCATCACGCCCTTGGGGGGCCCGGTCGTCCCCGAGGTGTAGATGAGGGTGAGGAGATCCTCCGGCCTGGCCGCCGCCGCGGCACGCTCGAGGTCGACCGGGGCGGCGCCGAGGAGGTCGGCGAAGGGGGTGACGTCCGACGGCGCCTGTCCGTCGGGGTCGTCCATCAGCAGGATCTTCCGCAGGCCGGGCAGCTCGGAACGGACCTTGAGGAAGCGCTCCAGCATGCTGACATCGCCGAGGATGGCCACCGACGCCTCGGAGTGGCCGCAGAGGTACTCGATCTGCTCCGGCGACGAGGAGTTGTAGATCGAGAACGGGCTGGCCCCGGCCAGGAGGGCGCCCATGTCGGCGAAGTGGAACTCCGGCCGGTTGCGCATCATCAGTACGACCCGGTCGCCGGGCTGCACACCGACGGCCCGCAGGCCGGCCGCCACCCGGCAGGCCCGCTCGGCGTAGTCGGCCCAGGTCAACGAACCCGTGGCGGTCTCCGACCCCGGCGGTCGCCAGCGCAGAGCCACCGCGTCGGGACGGGCGGCGACCTGGGCGGCGAACTGCCGCGGAACCGTCTGACCTGCGACTGCCGCGTCGATCTGGCCTGCTGTGGACACCGGCCCCGTCCTCCCCCAATCGTGGTCCTGTTGAGCCGAGGTTAGGCCAGCGGCGACGGGTCGTCACCCCGGGCCCGGCCGCCATCCCCAGGTTGTCCACAGCCCTCTGGAAAACCTGTGGGCAATCGGGTGATACTGGGGCGCCCGTCCCGAGGAGAACGTTGGGGCGCCCAACGCCCGGGCTTCTCTACTCAACTCCCCTCGGGGCGGGTCTTGCGCGTCCGGCTAGGCCCGCTTGCGCCGCGGCAACCGGCCGGCCAGGCGCCAGGGGCCGCGGGTGAAGCCGGCCCCCCGGTTCGACAGGCGGGCCGAGCGGACCCAGGCGTCGATGCGGTCGCCGTCGCCGCCGGTGGCGGCCGCCGCCAGGAGGGCCCGGTCCTCGGCGTCGATGACGGCCAGGGCGGCCACGATGGCCGCCACCTCCTCGGCCGTGGCGCCGGCCGGAACGCTGGCCAGGCGGCGGGCGGTCGCCGCCACTAGAGGGGCACGTTCCCGTGCTTGCGCTGGGGCAGCTTCTCCTGCTTCGTCCGCAGCATGGCCAGCGACCGGCACAACACCGCCCGGGTGTCGGCCGGGTCGATGACGTCGTCGACGTAGCCCCGCTCGGCGGCCACGTAGGGGTTGGCGAAGCGCTCGGTGTATTCCTCGACCAGCTCGGAGCGGCGCACCTCGGGCTCCTCGGCCGCCTCCAGCTCCTTGCGGAAGATGATGTTGACCGCCCCCTGCGGCCCCATCACGGCGATCTCGGCCGACGGCCAGGCGAAGGCCAGGTCGGCGCCGATCGACTTGGAGTTCATGACGACGTAGGCGCCGCCGTAGGCCTTGCGGGTGATGACCTGGATGCGGGGGACGCTGGCCTCGCAGTAGGAGTAGAGCAGCTTGGCGCCGTGGCGGATGATGCCGCCGTACTCCTGGTCGGTGCCGGGCAGGAAGCCGGGCACGTCGACGAAGGTCACGATCGGGATGTTGAAGGCGTCGCAGGTCCGCACGAAGCGGGCGCCCTTCTCCGAGGCGTCGATGTCGAGCGTGCCGGCCAGCACCTGGGGCTGGTTGCCGACGATCCCCACCGCGTGCCCGTCGATGCGGGCGAAGCCGGTGACGATGTTGCCGGCCCAGAAGGGGAAGACCTCCATGAAGTCGCCGTCGTCGACGACGTCGGCGATGACCTTCTTCATGTCGTAGGGCTTGTTCGGCGAGTCGGGAATGAGATCGATCAGCCCCGGGCAGGCCCGTTCGGGGTCGTCCTCGGGGGCGACGTAGGGCGGGTCCTCGAGGTTGTTGGAGGGCAGGAACGACAGGAGGTAGCGGACCTCCTCCAGGCACTGCCGCTCGTCCTCGTAGACGAAGCTGGCCACGCCCGACTTCGAGGCGTGGGTCATGGCCCCGCCCAGCTCCTCCTGGGTGACGTCCTCCCCGGTGACGGCCTTCACCACGTCGGGACCGGTGATGAACATGTGGGACGTGCCCCGGACCATGAAGATGAAGTCGGTCATGGCCGGCGAGTACACCGCGCCCCCGGCGCAGGGCCCCATGATCACGCTGATCTGGGGGATGACCCCCGACGCCTTGACGTTGCGGTGGAAGATCCCGCCGTAGGCCGCCAGGGAGACGACCCCCTCCTGGATCCGGGCGCCGGCCCCGTCGTTGAGGCCGACGAACGGCGCCCCGACCGATTCGGCGAGGTCCATCACCTTGTGGATCTTCTCGGCGAAGACCTCGCCGAGGGCCCCGCCGAAGACGGTGAAGTCCTGGGAGAAGACGAAGATCTTGCGCCCGTCGACGGTGCCCCAGCCGGTGACGACGCCGTCGGTCAGCGGCCGGGTCTTCTCGATGTCGAAGCCGTGGGCCCGGTGGCGGGCAAGCATGTCGAGCTCCACGAAGCTGCCCGGGTCGAGGAGCACCTCGAGCCGCTCCCGGGCGGTGAGCTTGCCCCGGGCGTGCTGCCGCTCGATGGCCTTCGGGTTGCCGGCGTGGAGCGCCGCCTCCTTGAGCTTCGCCAGCTCCTCGACCCGCTCCTGGAGCGGATGGGGGACGGGCGCCGGGGCCGACCCGCCCTCGTCGCCGTGGAGCGCCTCGGCCTCGGCCTGCTCCTGTATCTCCGATTCCTCGATCGCCATGAGCCCAGGGTAGTGGGTCACCTGGACGCGACTCCGCCCCGGGAAGACCTACCCGGGGCGGAGCGGAAGGAGCGTTCGGGCTGGTCGAGAACTACTTGGCCTTGACCAGCGACAGCGGGATGCCGAGGACCCGGGACGCCTGGGCCAGCTGCGGGGCGAGGCGGGTGATGCCGATCGTGCCGAGGTCCACGCCGTTCTGGTCGTAGCCGAAGCCGTGGACGCCGACGGTGACGAGCACGCCGACCGCCCGGCCGTCGTCGGTGATCACCGCGCTGCCCGAATCGCCCGGCAGGGCCAGGCCGGCGGCGTAGACGTGGTCGGCGTTGGGGAACCCGTCGGCCACGGCCGACCGGGCCGGCAGGGCCGTGCCGATGCCGATGCCGTTCCCCCAGTACTCGAGGACCTTGGTGCCGTTGCCGACGTCGTCGTTGATCCCGGTCGGGCCGCCGAACTGGCACATCTCGGGGCTGGCCTGGACGCCGGGGTCGAGGCGGATGAGCGAGAAGTCTTTCGGGTCCTGGAGGATGGCGTAGGCGAACTCGCCGATGCGGTGACCCTGGCCGTCCTTGGCCACCGGACCCTGGCCCTTGGGCCACGTCTTCTCACCGACGTTGCCGCCGGTCGGGCCGCCCTCATCGAGGATGCAGTGCCCGGCGGTGCCCATGAAGCGCTCCTTGTCGGGCGCCTCGAACAGGAAGTTGAGCGTGCACAGCCCGACGTCGGTCTGCACCACGGCCCCGGGGCGCACGCCCGGACAGCTGCCCACGCCGACCGGCAGCGTGCCGTTGCCAGCGGCTTCCGCCGCCGCGGTCAGGGGGACACCCCCTGCCCCCCGGGCGGCCGCCGGGACACCGATGAGCGAGCACTTGGCCCCGCCCAACGTGAAGGACGATGACTGGGCCACTCCGGCCCGCCCCGGCGCCGAAGGGCCGCCCGGCCCCGCCGACGCCGCCAGCGGCATCGCCGCCGCCGACAACACCGCCAGCCCCATCAGTACCACTCGCCGCATCGTGTAGTTCCCCCTTTGGTACTGAATCGACACTCTTACGCCGGAATGACTGGAAAATCCCCAGTTGCATTCGCTTCGACACCCGGACAATCCGGACCTTCTTAGGATGCTCTTTACAGAGGCCGGGCAGGCGTCGGCCGGCCCAGCGGGGGCTCAGTGTGGCTCGGCGGGCTCCTCGACCAGCTCGATCAGCGTCCCGAAGGCGCCCTTGGGGTGCACGAAGGCCACGGTCGTGCCCCGGCTGCCGGGCCGGGGGACCTCGTCGATCGTCCGGTGGCCCTCGCCCTTCACCCGGTCGAGGGCGGCGGCGCAGTCCTCGACCCGGTAGCCGACGTGGTGGATCCCCTCGCCCTTGGCCGCCAGGTACTTGGCCACCGGCGAGTCCTCCCGCGTCGGGGTCAGCAGCTGGATGTAGGAGTCGGCCACCTTGATGAGGGCCTCGTCGACCCCGTCCTTCTCGATCCGCTCCCGGTGGACGGGCTCCACCCCGTAGGTGGCCCGGTAGTACTCGATGGCCGCCTCGAGGTCGTGGACGGCGATGGCGACATGGTCGATCTCGGTCAGCATGCGATCGAGATTACCGATGGCGCGGCGCCGATCTAGGAGTGGCGGCGGAAGACGTTGATCCGGTCCTCGCCGATCCTCGCCCGCAACTCGGGGTCGGTGACGCCGAGCCCCTCGCGGGGCGCGAGGCACAGCACGCCGATCTTGCCCTCGTGGAGGTTCTGGTGGATCTGCAGCGCCGCCTCGCCCGTCTCCTCGAGGGGGTAGACGGCCGACAGGATCGGCTGGACCTTCCCCTGGCAGATCAGCCGGTTGGCCTCCCAGGCCTCCCGGTAGTTGGCGAAGTGGCAGCCCTTGATGGTCTTGAGGCTCATCCACAGGTACCGGTTGTCGTACTCGATCATGTAGCCCGAGGTGGCGGCGCAGGTGATGATCGTGCCGCCCCGGCGGGTGACGAAGACCGAGGCGCCCATGGTGTGGCGCCCGGGGTGCTCGAAGACGATGTCGGGGTCGCCGCCGGCCATCTCCCGGATGCGGCGGCCGAAGCGGCGCCACTCGGCGGGGTCCTGGGTGCGATCGTCCTTCCAGAAGCGGAAGCCCTCGGCCTTGCGGTCGATCACGTGCTCGACCCCGAGCTCGTGCATGAGGGCGACCTTCTCCGGCGAGGAGACCACGGCCACCGGGGTGGCGCCGCCGTTGAGGACGTACTGGCAGGCGTAGCCGCCGAGCCCGCCGCTGGCCCCCCAGACGAGCACGATGTCGCCCTGGGTCACCGGCGCCCCGTTGGGGCTGACCAGCATGCGGTAGCTGGTGGAGTTGGTCAGCGCGTTGCAGGCCGCCTCTTCCCACGTGAGGTGGGTGGGCTTGGGCATCAGCTGGTTGGCCTTGACCACCGTCAGGTCGGCCAGGCCGCCGAAGTTCGACTCGAAGCCCCAGATCCGCTGGTTGGCGGCCAGCATCGAGTCGTCGTGGGCCGTCGGGTCCTGGTCATCGACGTAGTTGCAGTGGATCGTGACCCGGTCGCCGGGCTTCCAGTTCCGCACCGCCGAGCCCGTCCGCAGCACGACGCCCGAGGCGTCGCTGCCGATGATGTGGTACGGCAGGTCGTGGCGCTTGCCCCACACGCTCTCCCGGCCGAGACGGTCCAGGAACAGGAACGTGGGCAGCGGCTCGAAGATCGACGTCCAGACGGTGTTGAAGTTGATGGCGCTGGCCATGACGGCCACGACGGCCTCGTCGGGCGCCAGCTCCGGGATCGGGACCTGGTCGATGTGGATGCTCTTCTTCGGGTCCTTCTCCTCCGAGAGCATCCCGGCGAACAGCTCGACGTCCTCCTTGTGGACCGTCGCCGCTCGGAAGGTGTCGGGTAGAGGGATCGCCTGCAGCTCGGGTCCGGAGGCGTCGTTCAGGATGGCTTCCAGGATCTCCTGCATAGGGAAATGTTACCCCTCGGTCTGCTTGATATGTCAACCAAATGCTTGACGGATTTTTGCTGCTGCGACCGATCTCAACTATCTCCCGTGGAGAATGACGACAGCTTCCCTCCCCGGCGGGAGCCGGTTCTCATCGCGGCCGGGTCCGCTCCTAGAATCGGATCCCTCGCGAACACACAGGGGAGCGCGCCATGCCCGGTTCCGTCATCGTCTCAACCGCTCGTACGCCGATCGGGAAGCAGGCCGGGGGCCTCGCCGGCTTCACCGCCATGGACCTCGGGGGCTTCGCCATCAAGGCGGCGCTGGAACGGGCCGGGATCAGCGGTGATGCGGTCGACTACGTGGTGATGGGTCAGGTCCTCCAGGCCGGTCAGGGCCAGATCACCGCCCGCCAGGCGGCGGTGAAGGGCGGCATCCCGATGTCGGTGCCGGCCATGACGCTCAACAAGGTCTGCCTGTCGGGCATCAACGCCCTCTACACCGCCGACCAGATGATCAACGCCGGCGACGCCGACGTGGTCGTGGCCGGCGGGATGGAGTCGATGACGAAGGCGCCCTACCTGCTCCCCGGGGCCCGGGCCGGCTACCGGATGGGCAACGGGGAGCTCATCGACTCGATGATCCTCGACGGGCTGTGGTGCGCCTTCGACGCCGTCCACATGGGATCGGGCACCGAGAAGTACAACGGCCAGTACCAGATCAGCCGCCAGGCGCAGGACGAGCTGGCCGCCGCCAGCCACGAGCGGGCCGCCGCCGCCATCAAGGACGGGCGCTTCGCCGACGAGATCGTCCCGGTGTCGGTGCCCCAGCGCAAGGGCGACCCGATCGTGATCGAGAACGACGAGGGCGTCCGGCCGGGCACCACCGCCGAGAGCCTGGGCGCCCTGCGCCCCGCCTTCTCCAAGGAGGGCACGATCACGGCCGGCAACGCCTCCCAGATTTCCGACGGCGGGGCGGCCATGGTCGTGATGAGCAGGGCGGCTGCCGAGCGCCTCGGCTGCACGCCGCTGGCCGAGCTCGTCGGCTACGGGATGGTCTCGGGGCCTGACCCGTCGCTCCAGCTCCAGCCGGCCAACGCCATCAGGAAGGCGCTGTCGAAGGTCGGCAAGCAGGTGAGCGACATCGACCTGTTCGAGATCAACGAGGCCTTCGCCGTGGTGGGGATCGCCTCGATGCAGGACCTCGGCATCTCCGACGAGGTCGTCAACGTCAACGGCGGGGCCATCGCCCTCGGCCACCCGATCGGCATGTCGGGCGCCCGCATCGTCATGACGCTGATCAACGAGCTGCGCCGCCGCGGCGGCGGGCTCGGCGCCGCCGCCCTCTGCGGCGGAGGTGGCCAGGGCGACGCCGCCCTGATCCAGACCCTGTAACCAGGCCGGCCGCCAACCCGGCGGCCCTCGCCCCTTTCCAACTGGCGTTCATCCGCCATATCCGGGCGGATGCACGCCGGTTGGCGTGTGCCCGGGCTAGGCGCCGACTTCCCGGCGGCCCTCGAAGGCCCGGCCGAGGGTGATCTCGTCGGCGTACTCCAGGTCGCCGCCGACGGGGAGGCCGCTGGCGATCCGGGTCACCTTCACCCCGAGGGGCTGGAGGAGGCGGGCCAGGTACATGGCCGTCGCCTCGCCCTCGATGTTGGGGTTGGTCGCCAGGATCACCTCCTTGACGCCCTCGTCGGCCAGGCGGGCCAGCAGCTCCCGGATGCGGAGCTGCTCGGGGCCGACGCCCTCGATGGGGGAGATGGCGCCGCCCAGCACGTGGTAGAGGCCGCGGAACTCCCGGGTGCGCTCGACGGCGACGATGTCGCGGGCGTCCTCCACCACGCAGATCAGCGTCGCGTCGCGGGTGTCGTCGCGGCAGTAGCGGCACTGCTCACCCTCGGCGATGTTGAAGCACCGCCGGCACCACGACACCCGCTCCTTGGCCTCGACGATGGCCGTGGCCAGCCGCTTGGCGTCCTCCGCCGGGAGGCGCAGCAGGTGGAAGGCGATCCGCTGGGCCGACTTCGGCCCGATCCCCGGCAGCCGGCCGAGCTCGTCGACCAGGCTTTGAACCGGGCCTTCGTACACGCCGCGCCGATCAGCCGAAGAGGTTGCCCAGGCCGCCGCCCCCGAGCGCCTGGGTGATGCCGCCGAAGCTCTTGGCCTGGAGCTCCTGGGCCAGGCGCAGCCCCTCGTTGACGGCGGCCACGATCAGGTCCTGGAGCATCTCGACGTCGTCGGGGTCGACCGCGCCGGGGTCGATGGTGATCGACTCCAGCGTGGCCGAGCCGGTCACGACCGCCTTGACCACCCCGCCGCCGACCGACGCCTCGACCGTCTCCGTCGCCAGCTTCTCCTGGGTCGCCATCATGTCGGCCTGCATCTTCTGAACCTGCTTCATCATCTGGTTCATGTCTTTATTGCTGGCCATGACGGTCACTCCCTCACGGTTTCGCTCTCGATGCTGGCCCCGAACGTCTCGATGACCAGGCCGACAGGAGAATCTACCCCCCGCCCCCCGCCGGCCGGTTGAGGCGGACGGGCCATCTCGGCCGCCAGCGCGTCGGCGCCGGCCCCGGGGCCCGGGTCGGGCGATGGTGGTGGCTCGGCCGGCCCGGAAGCCGCCGGCGACACGACGTCGTCGTCGAGGACGACGCTGATCCGGACCGTACGCCCGAGCAGGTCGGCGAGGGCGGCGGTGATCGTCGCCGCCTCGCCGGTGATCGTGGGCAGGTGGACCTTCTCGAACCGGGGCGGCAACCCGAGGACGACCGTGTCGCCGTCGATCCGGACGGGATGGGCCTCCTTGGCCATCGCCTTCAACCGGGGCCGGAACCCCTCCACCGCCTTGGCCCAGGCGGCCCTCACGTCGTCGAGGGTCAGCGGCCCTTCTCCGTCCCCCGGCGGGCCGGCATCAGAAGCCGCCGGCGCTGAGGCGGCCGGAGAGGACGCGGGGGTCGGCGGGGAAACTGCCGGGCCGCTCGGCGGCGGGGAAGGCGGGGCGGGCTTGGCGGCTGGCCCGGAACCGCTCTTCCGGAGGGCGCCGAGTGCCGCCCGCGGGCCCGCCCGGCCGGCCGGCGTGGCCTCGCCCGGCCCGTCGGCGCCAGCCGGCACTCCGCCGGGAGTCGGCCGGGCCGCGACGGCGGGGCGGTCGGCCGGGGCGGCGGTCGGTGCGCCTTCGGCGGCCAGGGTGGCCCGGAGGTCGTCGAGGGTGCGTTCCAGGCGGGCGATGCGGTCGGCGAGGGCCTCGAGGGTCGATA
>DASYFF010000049.1:0-11639 GCA_036498605.1 Acidimicrobiia bacterium
AGGTCCATGTTCGTCTCCACTGGTCGGCGCCCGAGGCGCTGATGGCTCTCCGGTTACAGGGCGCCGAAGTTGCGCCTCGTGATTCAGGTATCGACATCGACCGAGCTCACCTTCATAGGCCGATCGACCCAATCCGCCAACGGGGCCGCGGTACTACGGTGCGTCGCTCTCATCACGGAGCCAGGCGAGGACTGCCTCGGCGACGCGTCCGGCCGCGCCGGCCAGGAAGTGGTCAACACCCTCGGCGGCACACGGTGGCGGGCCAACGCGTAACGGTGGGGCGACCGCCGCCCATCCGGTCACCCGTTCGTCGCCGACCGACAGCGCGATGTCGGCCCCGAAGGAGTAGCCGACGAGCCGCAAGGGCAGCCCGGTTTGCATCCCTTCCTCCGGGCAATCGCACCGGTGGAAGTCCCGCAACCGTGCCGACCGGCGCTCTCAGATCGTGACCTACGGCATCACCTTGTAGACGTCGATCTCCGTCTCGACCGGCGGGGTGGCAAATCCGCCCTCGATCCCAGCCTGGAGCTTGGGCAGCAGGATCCCGTCCCGGAACTCCTCCCAACTGGACCGCGAATCGTGGACGGCCATGATCGTCCACCCTCCCGCCGACGGGCCGGCGGCATGGAAGACCTGCCCCTTGGGCAGCGAGCCGTCACTCGGATGGACCGCGGCGATCGACGCCTCATACTGCTCCCTGGTGCCGCCGGGGAAGTGATGGACGATGCCGAAAGCCATAACGCCTCCCTGCGTTGGTGAACGTGGGGCCCACCATGTCAGGCGCACCGACCGGCGTCCATAGCCCGATCGAACTGGTCATTCTCCGTTCACGCTCGGCCTCTTGATCGACGTCACCGCTGCCGACACAGGACTGCATGAACGCTGTCGCTGGCACGGACGGCTATGCACCACCGACCCAGGATTGCCTGACTTCGATGCCTTGAAGGTTGTCGCCGACCTAGCCCGTGACGGTGATCGTGGCGGCCATTCCCTGACCGCCGGTCCCGCCGTGGATTCGGCAGTAGTAGGCGGCCTTTCCGGGTTTGGTGAAGGCGTGGCTGTACGTCCCGTTCTTCTTGAGGCAGCTGCCGCCGGACTGACCGCACGTCGGGTGGGAGTCGAAGGAGCCGTCGTCGGCGGTGACGGTGTGGCCGATCGTGTCGTTGCTCGTCCAGGTGACCGTTTCGCCGGCCTTCACGGTGAGGTCGCGGGGCAGGTACTTGTTGGCCTGGATGGTGACGCCCTGGTCGGCACGGGCGGGGGCCGGCAGCGCCAGGCAGAGCGGGAGCAGCGTGGACAGGATGAGACGGTGCATGGTCAGGCCCCACTGTCTTCGAAGTAGCCGGTGTTGTCGGAAGACGGGTTGATCCGGGTGTTCTCGGCCCGGCCGGGGGCGTTCTCGTAGGTGTTGTGGCCGCCCTGGTGGTGGTTGACGAGGGCGCCGAAGCCGCCGTCGCCGCCGAAGGCCTGCGAGCCGTGGTGCAGCGTGAAGTCGAGCGTCTTGTGGGTGAGGAGCGGCGTGCCGACATAGCGGTTGTCGGCGCCGTCGACGATCAGCAGCCCGATCGACCCGGCCTCCTCGCCGACGCCCTGGACGTCGCGGGGGTAGCGGTCGCAGACACCGGTGTCGCTGACGACTCCCCCGGAGCCGACCCGCTGGTACGGAGCGTCCGGGTCGAGCGGGCCGGGCATGTACCAGGTGTAGGTGTTGCCGCCGGCCAGGTCGCGCTGCAGGCCGAAGCCGCCGGTGAGGGCGTACCCCTCGGCGTTGCGGACCGCGCTGTAGATGTTGTGGCCCCCCTCGGAACGCAGGATCCCCACGCCGGCGGCGTGGCCCGTCCCCAGCGCCTGGCTCTTGGCCAGGAAGCGGCCGTGACCGCCGCTGTCGAGGAGGATCCCGACGCCGGCCAACGCCGCACCGCCGGTGAAGATGCGCCGCACGACGGGGTCGGCGGTGCAGAACCCGTCGTCGCCGGGGTCGGGTGCCTCCTTGGCGCCGTAGGTGTTGTCGCCGCCCGCCTCGATGAGCAGCGCCGTGGCGGGGATGCATTCGGCCGGCAGTTCATTGGCGAAGTGGCAGCCGCGGGCCGGGGCTTTCTCGACCGCCGCCGAGCCGGGCGGGCCCCGCTTCACGTCGAGCAGGTTGCCGCCGGCGTTGTTGAGGAAGGTGCTGTGACCGCCGTGGGCGACGAGCAGCGCATAGTCGTGGACGTAGGTGGCGCCGGCGGTGCCGCCCGAGTAGCGCAGGACGGGCCACAGGTCGGCGTCCCCGCCGCTGTCGGCCGGTGACGGGTGGGAGCGCAGGAACCGGGCTGTGTCCAGGCCGAGCGCTTCGAGGTTTGCGGCGCAGCTCCGGAGGTCGGCGGCGGTGGCGGCCAGCGTCGACCGGGCCGGGTCGCCCACCGGGGGAAGGTGCCACTCGTCGACGAACAGCCCCCGGGCGACGAGCGCCCGGGCGGGGGTGGCCTGGGTCTGGCAGCGGGTCATGACCGCCAGGAGGCCGGCCAGCCGGCCGCTGACCGGGGCGGGCAGGTGTGCCCGGGCCACGGACCCGGCGACGTCGGGGGGCGGCGGCACACCCAGTGCGCCGGCGAAGCGGACGACGGCGTCGGCCAGGGCGGCCTCCGGCTGCGCCGGCAGGGCCGGCGTCACCGCCGGCGGGTCGACCAGGGCTCCGACGCCGGCCGGCAGCCCGGGAGGCGTCGCCGCCGCCCGTCCGCCGGTGGCGCCGGCGGGATCGACGATCAGCGTGCCCTTCATGAAGCCGTGGACCCGGCAGTGGAAGGTGTAGGTCCCGGGGGCGAGGTCGGCGGCGCCGATCACCTCGCCCGTCTTGCCCAGCGGCGTGACCGGGCTGTCGAAACGCTCCTCGCCCGGCCGGGCCAGCTCGGTGACGGTGTGACCCTCGCCGGCCTGGGGGTCGAGGACCCGGAGCTCGAGGGCGGTTCCCTGGGTGATGTGGATGGGGTTCGGGGCGTAGGCGAAGGCGTAGGCGACCACGGTCTTGGTCTCCGTCGCCCGCGCCGGGGTCGGCACCGGCGCCAGCACACCGGCGGCGGCCAACATGCCCGCAACCAACGACACCGCCCGCAACCTGGCCCCCTCGCCCCTTCGCCCGCTCCCCCGGGCCGGGCAACGTTACCCCCCGGGCCCCTTTCTGTGAAAACGACCAGAACTGCCCAGAGGGAAAGGTTTCCGGCGCGATCTGTCGAAATCGGTTCCTACCTCCGCAGAAAGGACACCGCCTGTGCGCCGGGTCCTCCTCCGACTCCTCCCCACGATCCTGATCGCCGGCACGGTCGCCGGCTTCGCCCCACCGGCCCGGGCCGGCAGCGATCCGGTGCTGGTCGGCGCGGGCGACATCACCAGTTGCAGCTCGTCGGGCGACGAAGCCACCGCCAAGCTCGTCCAATCCACCGGCGGGACGGTCATGGCCGTCGGCGATCTCGTCTATCCCAGCGGCTCCGCCAGCCAGTTCTCCAAGTGCTACAACGCTTCCTGGGGAGCGTTCAAGTCCCGCACCCGGCCCGCGCCGGGCAACCACGACTACGACAGCTCGTCGACGGCAGAGCCGTACTTCGACTATTTCGGCGGCGCCGCCGGGCCCCGGGGAAAGGGTTGGTACAGCTACGACCTGGGTTCCTGGCACGTGGTCGTGCTCAACAGCAACTGCTCCGATGTGGGCTGTGGCAAGGGATCGGCCCAGGAGAAGTGGCTGCGGGCCGACCTGGCCGCCCACCCCGCGACCTGCACGGTGGCCTACTTCCACCATCCCCTGTTCTCGAGCTCGTTCACGACATCGGCCGTCCGGCCGCTGTGGCAGGCGCTCTCCGACTTCAAGGCCGACGTCGTGGTCTCCGGCCATGCCCACAACTACGAGCGGTTCGCACCGCAGAGTCCGGCCGGGAAGGCCGATCCCAACGGGATCCGGGAGTTCGTGGTCGGCACCGGTGGCGAGAGCCACAACTCCTTCAACGGCGTCGCCCCCAACAGCCAGGTCCGCAACGCCTCGACGTTCGGGGTGCTCAAGCTGACGCTGCACCCGGGGAGCTACGACTGGAAGTTCACGCCCGTGGCCGGGAAGTCGTTCACCGACAGCGGGACGGCCCGCTGCTCGGCCTGAGCCACCCTCAGGCGGCCCGCTCCACCATCCACGTCAGGACGTAGGTGAGGACCTCGATCCCGTCCTGATTCATCACCCGCCGCCGGGCACGGACGACGCCGCGGTCTGGCCGGGAACGGGAGCCGAGCACCTCGACGATCTCGGTGGTCTGGACGAGGCGGTCTCCGGGGCGGACGGGGTGGAGAAACCGGAGGTCGTCCATCCCGAGGCCGGCTACGGCCGCCGTCATCGGGGTCTCCCGGGAGCCGAGGGCCAGTGAGGCGGCGATGGTGTGGAGGCCGGAGGCGACCAGCCCTCCGAAGTGGGACGCCGCCGCCGCCACCGGGTCGAGATGGAAGGGCTGGGGATCCCAGCGGCTCGACACCTCGACGATCTCGTCAGCGGTGATCTGGTAGGGCTCACCGGCGGTCATCACCGTTCCCACGCTGATGTCGTCGAAGAGCAGGCGCACCTCGGGCTGACTCACGGGCGACATCATGCCTGACGATCCCGCCCGACCTTCTACAGTCAGGGTGCCATGTCACCCCGGGGCCGGATCCGTGTCGCGCTCGCCGTCTGGGTGGTCGCGGCCCTCTCCATCGGGCTCCCGGCCGCTCCTGGCTTCGGCCCGTCCGGCGCCGGATGGCACCGGACCCTGGCCGCCGGGGGCCCGGCCGCCCCCGAGACCGACAGCGCCGTCCTCCGGGCCCAGGCGGAGGCCGAATCGCTGGTCTCGGCCCCGGCGCCCGGGGCGGACCGCCACGCCGGCCCCCTGGCATCGTGGCGCTCCCCGTTCGACCTGGCCCGGTCGGGCCGATCCGGGATGTTGGCCGGCCCCGCGCTCCCGGGTATCGAACCCGGTGGGCGGCTGCGGCCGCGGTCGCCACCTGAGGGCTGAACGCCGCTCCTCAGCCTGGCCGCGTCCTCACCCTCCCCGGAGGTCATCCGCCATGGGATCCGTCCTCAATCCACCGCGTCCCCCGTCCGTCCGGGTGCCGCCCCGGGTGTTCGGTATCGCCGCCGCTGTCGTCGTCGTGGCCGGCGGCCTCTTCCTGGTGCGCCAGCACCTCGTCCCATCCCGCTCCCGGGTCGACCGGGTGACCATCGTCAATCCGACGCCCTACGACCTCGAGATCGACGTCGCCGGGGCCGGCCATGCGACCGGCCTCACCCTGGGGGCGGTCGGCCGCGATCAGACCAAGGCCATCGAGGACGTCCTCGACCAGGGCCAACAGTGGGTCTTCACCTTCCGCCATGGACACGACGAGGCCGGCACGCTCACCGTCGCCAAAGACCAGCTCGCCCGCGACCACTGGCAGGTGACTGTTCCGGCGTCGGTGGCCAACCTCCTGGCCGCGGCCGGCGCCTCCCCGTCGCCCCGGCCTTAGCGGGCGAGGCGGGTCCTCTCCGTGTACCGTCCGCGGCCATGACCGACGAGACCGAGCCGACGGCGAAGACGGACCACCAGGCCCCGCCGGGGGCCGACACCGAGGGCCGCTGGCCGGGGCCGGCCGGGCCGGTCGACTACACCGCCAACGCCCACTGGACCGTGCTGCGGCGCAAGGAGAAGCCGGCGGCGGAGATGTTCTCGGTGTCCTACCTGGCCACCGGTGCCGGGCCCGAGCGGCCGGTCACGTTCCTGTTCAACGGCGGGCCGGGGGCATCGTCGGCCTTCCTCCATCTCGGGGCCGTCGGTCCCCGGCGGGTGGCCTTCCCCGCCGACGGTTCGCTGCCGGTCATGCCACCCCGCCTGGTCGACAACGAGGCGTCGTGGCTGGCCTTCTCCGACCTCGTCTTCGTCGATCCCATCGGGACGGGGTTCAGCCGGATCGTCGAACCGCCGGAGGGCAAGAACGGCGCCGACAAGAAAGAGGGAGCCGACAAGCCCGCCGATCCCAAGGAGTACTTCGCCCAGTTGCGTGACCTGGAGTCGCTCTGCGAGTTCGCCGGGCGCTGGCTGTCGCGCCACGACCGGTGGGGGTCGCCGGTGTTCGTGGCCGGCGAGAGCTACGGCGGCTACCGGGTCGGGCGGCTGGTGCGAATGCTGCAGGAGGACGCCGGCATCGGCCTCAACGGCGCCGTGCTCATCTCACCGGCGCTGGAGATCGCCGGGCTGTTCGGCAACGACTACGACATCGGCGGCTGGGTGGACCGGGTCCCCACCATGGCCGCCGCCGCCCTCCACCACGGCCGGTCGAGGGCCACCGCGGCCGGGGCGGCGGGCGGCCTCGACGCCGTCCTCGCCGAAGCGGAGGACTTCGCCAGCGGCGACTACGCCCGCTTCCTGGCCCGCGGCGCGGCCATGCCGGCCGACGAACGCGGCGCGGTGCTCGAGCGGCTCTCGGACCTGACCGGCCTCCCGGCCGACGTTGTCGTCCGCTGCGAGGGACGGGTGCCCGTCGACGTGTTCGCCCGGGAGCTGCTGCGCGACGAGCGCCGCGTCGTCGGTCTCTACGACACCACGATCACCGCCCCCGACCCGTTCCCCGACCGGCCACCCGGCAGCGGGCCCGACCCGACGCTGTCGGGCATCACCCCGGCCTACACCATGGCCGTGAACCGGCTCCTGCGGGGCGAACTCGGGGTCGACACCGACCGGGAGTACACCCTCCTCAGCCACGAGGTGAACCTGGCCTGGCGCAACGACGCCGACCACCACGTGTTCGAGGCGTCGATCCCCGGGGCCACCGACGACTTCCGCTACGGCCTGGCCCTCAACCCCCACCTGCGGGCCTTCGTCACCCACGGCCGCCACGACCTCGTCACGCCCTTCTACACCAGCGACCGGCTCCGGAACCTGATGCGGCTCGACCCGGCCACGGCCGGGCGGCTCACGGTGCGTCACTTCCACGGCGGGCACATGTTCTACGCCTGGGAGGCGAGCCGGACGGACTTCACCGCCGCCATCGCCGATTTCGTGGCCGCCTGCCTCCCGGCCGGGGTCTGACGGCCCCCCGTCAGCGGACGCCGACCACCGCCGCCGCCTGGGCGGCCATCTCGGCCACGATCTCGGCCGCCGGCTTGACCGACTTGACCAGCGGCGCGCTCTCCGCCCCGGCCAGCAGGCACATCTCGTCGAAGTCGCCGGTCGAGTCCCGGGTGGGGATCATGACGCTGAACTTCGGCATGGCGTAGGGGATCCCGCCCGGCACGGACCAGGGCTGCAGCCGGGCGGTTCCGACGACGGCCGGCGGCGGGGCGGGGGTGGGGATCTTGTCCTCCTTGCCCTTCCACTCGGCCAGGACCCGGTTGACGATCGAGCGGGTGTAGACCTGGGGAAACTCGGGCCCGAAGATGGCGGTCGGGGTGGTCTCCTTCCAGCCGTCGGTCACGGCGATGACCCGGCGCATGTATTCCTCGTGGGCGTAGGACTCGGCGCTGACGGCGAAGCGGGTGCCGACCCAGCCGCCGTCGGCGCCCTCGGCCAGGGCGTTGGCCAGGGTCCGCCCGTCGGCGATGCCGCCCGACCCGAGCACGAGGACATGGTCCGGCACGGCCGCCTTGACCAGGGGCACGAGCTCGGAGCGGTGCAGGGGGTTGCCGTCCTGGAAGCCCCGGACGTGGCCGCCGCCCTGCTTGCCCTGGGCGATGATCACCTCGGCGCCGTAACCGACCGCCTCCAGCGCTCCCTCCACGCTGCCGACCTGGGCCCACTGGCGGATGCCGGCCTGCTGGAGACGTTGCACCCAGCGGGGTTCCGGCGCGGTCCAGTACCACACGACGAAGTCGACCTTCTCCTCGATGAGGACGTCGACGTGGGCGTCGGTGATCGACCAGGTGGCGTTGCGGGTGCGGTGCTCGGCCCCCCGGTCCGGCTCCGGGGCCCAGGCCGTCTTGTCGAAGAAGGGGAAGTAGACGAAGTCGACGCCGAAGGGCCCCTTCGTCAGGCGTCGGGTCTCCTGGATCTGGCGCCGGGTGCCCTCCGGGGCCTCGGGGACGGGCCCCAGCACGCCGAGCCCTCCGGCATTGGTCACCGCTGCGGCCAGGGCGGGTGTGGCGTAGAAGGCCATCCCGGCCTGCACGATCGGATAGGCGATCCCGTACCGGTCGGTGAGCCGGGTCCGCAGCGCCGGCGCCCCCGGCGGCGACGCGGCCGGCGCGGCACCGGCCGCGCTCCCGGCCCATGGTCCCAGCCCGGTCGTCACCGAGGCGGCCGCTCCCGCGGCCAGCATCTTCAACAGCTCGCGCCGCTCCATCGCCCCCCCATTCGCCGACCAGCGGGTCGGCTAATCCCGCTATTAACTCTCCTCCGGGCCGCGATGTCAAGCCATGGGGCGAGTACCCTGGGAGGACACAGACACCGGTGGAAGGGGGAGCACCGTTGTCGGCCATGGCATGGCCAATGGATTCGGGCGGGTGTGGCTGGTTGCGGCCTGTGCGCGACCAGCTGGTGCTCGACGTCGTCGATCCGGTCGTTCTGGCCGACAAGGCGGCCCAGGTGCTCCACCCCGAGGTGGGGCTGTCGTTCACCGGCGTGGCCGTGCGCCAGGGATCGGGACTGTTCGCCATGCACGGC
Organism: Acidimicrobiia bacterium; assembly: GCA_036498605.1. Taxonomy (GTDB): domain Bacteria; phylum Actinomycetota; class Acidimicrobiia; order IMCC26256; family BP-133; genus BP-133. Next base: position 8,619 of record DASYFF010000049.1, read on the forward strand.
GTGGCCGGCGGCCGGAACGAGACCGTGCTGCGCCAGATCCGGCTCAGCTCGGGCCAGGGCGTCGGTGGGAAGGTCGTGGCCCTGCGGCGACCCTTCCTCGTCACCGATTACGTGACCGACCCGGTCATCAGCCCGCACTTCCGGGACCTGGCGGTCATGGAGTCGCTGGGCGGTATGGCGGCCGTGCCGGTCATCGCCGACGGCGAGGTGAGCGCCATCATCTACGCCGCCACCCGCGACTCCAGCCACCCCGGTGACGTCGGGATCACCCGGCTCCAGCAGGCGGCCGGCGGACTGGCCGACCTGTTCAGCGTGGCCGTCCGCCATCAGGAGGCCGTCGAGCGCCAGGCCGCCGCCGAGCGCCTGCGGATCGCCGAAGAGCTCCACGACACCGTCGGGCAGCTGCTCTTCACCATCGGGGCGTCGGCCCGCCGCCTCCGGCTCGACGCCGACGACCGGCCCGACCTGGCCGGGCTGACCGAGGCGATCCAGGACAAGGCCGCCCGGGCCACCGCCCTGCTCCGCGAGGCGCTGGGCCGTCTGGCGCCCCGGGACCCGGAGGAGAGCCTGCCCGTCGCCGCCCGGCTCAGTGTCGAGGAGTGGGTCCGGGCCGGCGATGTTCCCGCCCACCTGGTGGTGGTCGGTGAGCCCCGGATGGTCACCGCCGACGGCGCGGGGGCGCTGCTCAATGTCATGCGGGAAGCGCTCCACAACGTGGCCAAGCACGCCGCCGCCAGCCGGGTCATCGTCACCCTGGCCTATTCGGCCGAGACCGTCGAGGTCGTCGTCCAGGACGACGGCCGCGGTCTTCCGGCCCACTTCACCCTCCGGGCCGTCGCCGCGGGCCCCCGGGCCGACGGCTTCGGGCTGCCTTCGCTCCAGCGCCGGATGCAGCAGCTCGGCGGCTCGCTCGTCGTCCGGCCCGGCCCCCAGGGGGGCACCATGGTCCGGGCCGTGCTGCACGAGCCGGCCCCGGCCGGCTAGATCGGCCCGGAGAACCCCGGAAGCACCCGGCCCCAGGGTTCGGGGTCGTGCTTGTAGGGGGCGTAGAGGGCGACACGGTCGAGGATCCCGCCGAAGCGGGCCAGGACGGCGGGCCCGATCTCTTCCGGCTTGCCCGTCACCGAGAAGAGGTCGAGGACCTCGTCGTCGATCAGACCGCCCATGTCCCGCCAGCGGCCCTGCTTCGTCAGGTCGTTGAGGGCGGCGGGGAGCTCGGGTCGGCCGTGGAAGGCCAGCGTCTTGCGGTAGGCCGGCGTCGAGGCGTAGAAGGCGATCTGCAGGCGGACGGCCGCCTCCGCGGTGGCCAGCTCCTCGTCGGTGTCGCCGGTGACGACAAACACGGGTGCGTAGAGCTCGACGTCGGACCGCTGCCGGCCGGCGGCGGCCAGGCCCCGCTCCAGCGCCGGCAACGTGATCTCGGCCGCCGACGCCGGCGACATGAGGGCGTGGAGCATGAGCCCGTCGGCCACCTCCCCGCCGACCGCCGTCATCTCGGGGCCCGAGGCCGCCAGGTAGATGGGCGGCGGCCCGTAGGGATTGGGCGGCGGGCTGAAGAACGGGGTCATCAGCGTGTGGCGGTAGAACGGGCCCTCGTAGTGGAGCGGCTCGCCCTCGTCCCAGGCCCGCCAGATGGCCCGGATGGCGCCGACGAGGTCCTTCATGCGCTCCGTCGGGTGCTCGAAGGCCGCCGAGAAGCGCTTCTCGATGTGGCCCCGCACCTGGGAGCCGATGCCGAGGATGAAGCGGCCCTGCGAGAACCGGGCCAGGTCGTGGGCGGCCTGCGCCAGGTGGACCGGGCTGCGGGACAGGCCGACCGCCACGCACGTACCGAGGCCGATCCCCTCCGTGTGCTCGGCGGCCAGCGCCAGCGGCATGAACGGGTCGTGGCCCGTCTCGGCAACCAGCAGCGCGCTGTAGCCGAGCGCCTCGGCCTCCCGAGCGGCGGTGGCGATGCCGCCCAGGTCGGGGCGCATGCACAGGAGGTCGACCTTCACGGCGTCAGCTTGCGGTCGAGGCCGCTGGTTGGCTCGGGGGCCCGGGGGTGTCCCCCTGGACAAACGTGCCCTCGTAGCCGGTGGTGTGGGTGCGGGCCAGGGCCATGTAGCGCTGGATGGCGGGGAGGAACCGGGCGACGTAGGAGACGCTGCCCTTGGGGACGAGGATCTGCTCGTTCATGAGGGCGGGGACGAGGTCGTCGAGGCCCTCGTTGATCTTGTACCAGGCCTCGTAGTCACCCTCGAGGATGTAGTCCGTGACCCAGTCGTCGCCGTCGTGCTCGACCACCGCCATCGACGGGAAGTCCCAGCCGAAGACCTTCTCGTCGTTGACGCCCCGCTCCGGGGAGGGGTGGATCACCACCAGCACCTTGCGCTGGAACTTGGCGATGCCGGTCTGGAACTCCTCGTCCACGAGGCAGAGCTTGGTCTGCTCGTCGATCCATTCCGGGGTGAACGCGATGCTCATGACGCCTCCTTCTTCTTCTTGCCCGCCTTGTGCACGACGACGCCCCGCTCGGTACGCAGCTCGTCGAGGGTCTGGCCGTACCAGTTCTTCTCCCGGGCCTTCATCAGGATCTCGGCCAGCTCGGTCTCGGCCCGCATGAACGGCGACGACGGCATGATCGGCGGCCGGTAGCGGTGACGGAAGGCCGCCACCAGCTCCTCCAGCGCCGCCGGGTCGTCGGCGGCGTCCTCGGCGGCGTCGAGCGCCGCCCGGCAGACGTCGGCCACCTTCTCGTCGGTCAGCGTCTCGGACCGGATCTGGTCGTTGGTCATCTCGTCGAAGCGGAGCACGGCCACCCGGTGCTCGATCTGCGCTTCGATCCACAGGTCGTCCTGGTCGGAGATCGTGTCGCCGGCGTGGTCGGCCCGCCACTGGAGGAGCAGCGCCACCGCGTCGCTCAACGACTTCGTCCCCGCTTCGATACGGGCCTCCCACTCGGCCCGTATGGCCTTGTTGCCGTAGGGCGAGGGTTCGAGGCGGAAGTCGGCGCCTTCTTTCGCCGGTGCCCGGGTGGTC
>DASYFF010000050.1:0-6314 GCA_036498605.1 Acidimicrobiia bacterium
GCTTCGGCAACGCCGTCCTCGTCGCCGACACCGCGGCCCTCAAGTCGGGCTCACCGGATCAGGACCGGCTGTACTCGCAGTTCTCCCATCGCCTGGCCGTGCTCGGCCGGCAGCGGGACAGCCTCGCCACCAGGATCAAGAACGACCTCTTCGCCGCGGCCTTCGGGTCGGGTCTGCCCCAGGGGGCCCACGGCGAGGTCAGCGAATGCGCCTCGGTCATCGCCCGGGCCGAGGCCTTGACCGGCGCCACCGGGTCGTGACCCAGGAGTGCACCAGGAGCAGGCCGGTGGAGACCCCGCTCACCAATGGGAGCAGGGTCTCCTCGGCCGGCACGCCGGCGATGTGGGCGATCACGACGCCTCGTCCCCGGTGAAGGCGGCCACGCCCCGGGCCACGGTGTCGGACCAGCCCTGGGCCGGCTGCCCGGAGTCGGCGTACCCGTCGTGCCAGTTCCACCAGGCGTAGGGCGGGGTCTGCGGGTAACCCTCGGGGGAGTCCTCCCACTCCTCCTGGCGGCCCAGCGCCGTCATGTCGAGGTAGCTCCAGGTGTTGCCCAGCGCCTCGTCGCCCCGGTTGTTGATGAAGTAGGTGCGGTACACCCGGTCGCCGTCGCGGACGAAGCTGTTGGTGCCATGCCACAGGTCGACGCCGAAGTCGGCGTCGAAGCCGTCGGTGAGCGAGAACCAGGGGATGTGCTCCCAGCCCATACGGGCCTTGAGCCGCTCGATCTCCGCCTGCGGGGCCCGGGAGACGAACACCAGCGTGGTGTCCCGGGCGTTGAGGTGGGCCAGGTTCCCGACGTGGTCGGCCACCATCGAGCAGCCCCGGCAGGCGTGGTCGGGCCAGCCGAATACGTCGGGGTCGAAGAAGGCCCGGTAGACGACCAGCTGCCGCCGCCCGTCGAACAGGTCGGCCAGGCTCATCCGCCCCTTGGGCCCCTCGAAGGCGTACTCCTTCTCCACTGCGAGCCACGGCATCCGCCGCCGCTCCGCCGCCAGCCGGTCCTTGGCCCGGGTCACGGCCTTCTCCTGGACCAGCAGTTCCTGCCAGGCCGCGTCCCACTCTTCCGCCGAAACGATCGGGGGTGTCTTCATGGCGAGGTCTCCTTCAGCGTGCGTCCGCTATCGGTCGTCCATACCGACACCGCGCCGTCCCGAAACTGGGCGCGCCTGACCGCGCTACTCCGGGGCGAAGCTCTCCGGGTCGTCGAGGGTGAGGCCCAGCTCGTCGAGCTCCTTCTTGTCGAGCAGGAGCTGCTCGTCGGGGCTCACCTCGTCGTCGTCGATGGCGTCGTCCACGAACTCGGCGTCCTGGCCGGGTTCGTCGTTGTCCTCGTCGTCGATGCCGTCGTCGTCGCTGTCCATGGCAACCTCCTTGGGGCCGACAGTCTTCACCCGGTGGGGCCGAACCGTTCAACCCGGATCTGGCCGGTCGGGAGGCCGAGCTCCACGAGCAGTTGGCCGGCGTGATCGGCGAAGCCCGACGATCCGCAGACGTAGGCGGTGGCGTCGGGGCGGACGAGCCCGGCCAGGTCGTCACCCGTGAGCCGGCCGACGGCCCGGGGAGCGCCGGCGGGCGCCGTGCGGGTGTAGAGCACGGCCGTCTCGGGGCCGGGGAGCTCGGCGGCGTAGTAGAGATCGTCGGCGCTGCGGACGGAGACGACCATCCGGACGGGCGCCGATGCCGCCGTCGCCCGGGCCAGACGGAGCATCGCCATCAGCGGGACGACCCCCGACCCGCCGCCGACCAGGACGGCCGGGGTGTCCCCGTCCCACACGAACCAGCCGCCGATCGGGCCGCGGACCTCGAGCTCGTCACCGGGCTCGACGACGTCGTGGAGGAACGTCGAGACCTCGCCGCCCTCGAGCCGTTCCACGGTCAGCTCGAGCTCGGCCGACCCGTCCGGCGCCGAGGCGACCGAGTAGGACCGCGATGCCGTGTACCCGTCGGGGGCCGTGAGCCGGATGACGTAGTGCTGGCCGGCCCGATGGTGCGACGGGCCCGGCAGGGCCAACCGGAACGTCTTGGCCCGGGCCGTCTCCGGCCGGATGGCCACCACCCGGGCGGTGACCCAGGGGCTGGGCCGGGTCACGCCGCCGGCCGGATCAGTCACCCTGGTACCGCTGCTCCAGCCACGGGTCGCCCCGGTCGTGGTAGCCGTTGCGTTCCCAGAAGCCGGGCTCGTCGTGGTCGAGGAGGCGCAGGCCGGTCACCCACTTGGCGCTCTTCCAGAAGTAGAGGTGCGGCACGAGGAGCCGGGCCGGACCGCCGTGCTCCACGGCCAAGGGGCCGCCGTCGTAATCCCAGGCCACCCAGGCCCGCCCGCCGGTCACGTCGGCCAGGGGCAGGTTGGTGCTGTAGCCGGTGTGGCTGAAGGCCAGGATGTGGGTGGCGCTGGGCTGCGGCCGGGCGAGGTCGAGGAGCGTGTCGACCGACACCCCGCCGAAGCTGACGCCGAGCTTCGACCAGGTGGTGACGCAGTGGATGTCGCCGGAATAATCGGAGCCGGGCAGGGCGTGGATCTCGTCCCACGTCCAGCTGCGGGGGGCATCGACGAGACCCTCCACCGCGAACGTCCACGTGTCGGTGGCCAGCTTCGGCGTCACCTCCGCGGTGAGGACGGGCCAGTCATCCCCCACGTCGTACTGGCCGGGGGGAAGGCGCCCGTCGTGCCGCCGGCCCGTCCGGCCGAAGAACCCTCGAGTGGCCATGATCCTCCCCGTCGCCTGGGCCGACCACCCTGGCCGATCGGCAGCGTAGTGCGCAGGGAATACCACCTCGACGGCGCCGGTTGGCCCCGCTGACCTTGACCTGTAGGCCGTGTCGTGGAGGTGGCCGCATGCTCGCACTCGTGACGACGCCGGACGCGCCCAGTGGCCTGGCTCTGGAGAAGGTGCCCGATCCCGTCGCCGCGGCGGGAGAGCTGGTGGTCGACGTCGCCCACTCCTCGCTGAACCACGGCGAGGTGGTCGCCGCCCGGAGTGGTGGGGCGACCGGTGCGGTCTCCGGCTGGGACGCCTCCGGCGTGGTGGGCGCCTCGGCCGCCGACGGTTCCGGGCCCCCGGCCGGCGAGCGCGTGGTGACCTTCGGTTACGGCGGAGCCTGGGCGCAGCGGCGGGCGGTGGCGGCCAGCGAGACGGCCGTCGTGCCCGACTCCGTCGATCTGGCCGTGGCCGCCGCCCTGCCCGTCGCCGGCGTGACCGCCCTGCAGGCGCTGCGGCGCTCGGGTTCCCTGCTGGGCAAGCGGGTTCTGATCACCGGTGCGTCGGGGGGAGTGGGCCGCTTCGCGGTGCAGCTCGCCGCCCGGGCCGGCGCCCACGTGGTGGCCGCCGCCCGCCGCGGCGAGGGCCTGGCCGACCTGGGCGCCTCCGAGGTCGTCGCCGACCTCGACGGCCTCGACCCCGTCGACGTCGTCATCGAGAACGTCGGCGGCCCCGTCCTGGTGCAGGCCTGGGAGCGGCTGTCGCCCGGCGGCATCCTCCAGAGCGTCGGCTGGACCTCCGGCGAACCGGCCACCCTTGCTCCCTACGGCACGGTCGGCCCGGCCAAGTCACTGGTGGCGTTCCAGGTCGCCGGCCCCTTCGGGCCCGACCTGGCCTACCTCCTCGACCTCGTCGCCCGGGGAGCCCTCACCGTCGACGTCGGCTGGCGGGGCTCCTGGCGCCAGATCGACGACGCCACCAACGCCCTGCTCGACCGCAACGTCATCGGCAAGGCCGTCATCGACATCGACTGATCAGACCTGATCACGGCGCACGTCGCCCGCCGGAAGGTCATGATGGTTTCATGGGCCTCAGGAGCCGCCGGTGGCTGAACGGGCTGCTGGTGGGGCTCGGGCTCATCGGCGCGGTCAGCGGGTCGGTCGCGCTCCTGAAGCCGCACGCCCCCGTCGAGAGCCTGGGCGTGCTGTACCTGCTCGCAGTGTTGCCTGTGGCGGTTGTGTGGGGCGTGGTGCCGGCCATGGTCGTCTCCGGGCTCAGCGTCTTCGCCTTCGGATTCTTCTTCGTTCCGCCGGAGAACTCCCTTGACCTGGACTCGGGCGGGTGGGTCGCGCTCGGCACGCTCCTCGTCGTGGCCGCCGTCGTCAGTGAGCTGGCCGCTCGTCAGCGACGGGCCGCGGCGGGGGTGGCGAAGCTCGAAAAAGAGCAGGCGGCCTTGAAGCGGGTCGCAACGCTCGTCGCCCAGGGCGCGCCGCACGACGTCGTGTTCCAGGCCGTCACACGGGAGGTCGGTCTGCTCTGCGCCGCCGAGCTGGCCCGCACGGAGCGCTACGAGCCCGACGGCAGCGTGAGCGGCGTCGCCGTGTGGAGCCGGACCGAGGGCAACCTGGCCGTGGACACCCGCTTTGCGCTCGATGGGCCGAGCATCGCCGCCTTTGTGCGCGACACGGCACGACCCGCCCGCGTTGATTCCTTCGTGGCGGCACCGGGCGGCATCGCGGAGGAAGCTCGGGCGCTCGGTATCCGATCCTCGGTCGGCTGCCCGATCCTCGTCGGAGGACGGCTGTGGGGCGTCATCGCCGCCTCCACGACGAGCGAGACGCCGTTCCCGGACGGGACGGAGTCGATAATCGGCGAATTCACGGAGCTCATAGCCATCGCGGTGGCCAACGCCGAACACGAGGCGGAGCTGCGGGCGTCACGGACACGGATCGTGGCCGCCGGTGACGAGACCCGTCGGCGTCTCGAACGCGATCTTCACGACGGCGCGCAACAGCGGCTCGTGACACTCCTGTTCGACATCCGCGCCATGGAGGCAGGGGCGAGCGATCTGGGGCGCCTGGCGGCCGGCATCGACGCGGTGCTCAACGAGCTCCGGGAGCTGGCCCGCGGTATTCACCCGGCCATTCTGAGCCAGGGCGGGATCGACGCCGCGCTGAAGGCCGTCGCCCGCCGATCGCCGGTCCCGGTTGAGCTCGACCTCCGGACGCGGGCTCGTCTGCCTGAGCCGGTGGAGGTGGCCACCTACTACCTCGTGGCGGAGGTGCTCACGAACACTGCGAAGCATGCCCAGGCGTCGATGGTGCACGTCGAAGTCGAGCAGATTCATAGCCGCCTGCGCGTCTGTATCCGGGACGACGGCGTCGGCGGCGCCGACCCCGCCCAGGGCTCGGGACTCGTGGGCCTGATGGACCGCGTGGCGGCGCTCGACGGGACCATCGTCATCGAGAGCCCCCCGCACGTCGGGACATCCGTGACGGCCGAATTCCCGCTCGCCGAATAGCTGCCCTAGCCTTCGTGGGCCGCTTGGCCGCCGCCTGAGAGGGGAGCCCCATGACCTTCGCTGCCGACATGCTCCGTCTGACGCCGTCCTCCATCGGGTTCGACCCCGCCGAACTGGCCGCCTGCATCGAGGCGTGCTTCGACTGCGTCCAGGTCTGTACCGCCTGCGCCGATGCCTGCCTCGGCGAGGACGACGTGGCCGAGCTGCGCCGCTGCGTCAGCCGCAACCTGAGCTGCGCCGATGTCTGCGCCGCCACGGGCCGGATCCTGTCCCGCCAGTTCGAGTACGACCCGACGCTGTCCCGGGCCATGCTGGAAGCCTGCCGGCTGGCCTGCCGCCAGTGCGCCGAGGAATGCGAGCGCCACGCCCACCACCACGAGCACTGCCGCGTCTGCGCCGAGGCCTGCCGCCGCTGCGAGCAGGCCTGCGACGCGCTCCTGGCCGCCTGATGCCTCAACCCGGCGAGCGCACCTGGCCGACCTTGCCGGTGGCGGACTGGGAGGGCACCCGCGACACCCTCCACATGTGGTCGCAGGTGGTGGGCAAGGTCCGCATGGCGCTCACGCCGCCCGTCAACCACTGGTGGCACGCCACTCTGTACGTGTCGGCCAGGGGCCTGACGACCTCGCTGATCCCCTACGGGTCGGGCGGGTTCGAGATCGAGTTCGACCTGGGCCGCCATCGCCTCACCGTGGAGACGACCGACGGCGAGGTTCGGACCATCCCGCTCGAGCCGAAGCCGGTGGCGGCGTTCTACGCCGAGACGATGGCCGCCCTCGGCGATCTCGGCATCAAGGTCGAGATCCTCACCCGACCGCAGGAAGTGGAGACGGCCATCCGATTCGAGGACGATTACCAACACGCGGCGTACGACCCCGACGCCGCCCATCGCTTCTGGCTGCTGTTGCTCCAGGCCCACCGGGTCCTGAGCGAGTTCCGGGGGCGCTTCGTCGGAAAGGCCAGCCCCGTCCACTTCTTCTGGGGAGGCTTCGACCTGGCCGTCACCCGCTTCTCGGGTCGGGGCGCGCCCCGTCACCCCGGCGGCGTCCCGAACTGCGCCGACTGGGTTCAGGAGGAGGCGTACTCGAAAG
>DASYFF010000051.1:0-9437 GCA_036498605.1 Acidimicrobiia bacterium
GCGGCGTAGACGTGCCCGTCGACCTTGGCGAAGCCGGCCGGCAGGGCGCCGGTGGCCGGGTCGAGCTGCACTCCGAAGCCCGTGTTGGGCCCGACCTGGTCGAAGGCGCCGGCGAGGTACGTCATGCCCCCGGTGGTGAGGACGGCGTGGACGTCGCCGTTGGCCACCCACGTGGGGGTGGGCGTCGGCGAAGCCGACGCCTCGACGGGGCGCCCGGGAACGACGAACGCCGCCGCGGCGGCCGCGACGGCAAGAGCGAGAGCAAGGGCACGACGGCGCAGCAACGGAACTCCTGGTGTTGGGACCAGAAGAAGAGCGGGGTCCCGGGTGACCGGCCGGAGGAGGCACCGACCGAGCCGGTCACCCGGGACTGGGGGGGAGCTGCGCTCTGTCTTCTGTTCGGATGAACAGGCAACGGTGTCACAACGGCCCGTCACCCGGAGATGGGATCGGGGGAGAACCGCCCCCGGGAGACTGCGCCGTCGCTCCCCTAACGCAGCGTCAGAAGGCGTGTGACGGTCCGCCGCGACAGACCTGCGGCGTTGGGGCTATTCGTCCCGCCCGGGCTCCGGCTCGGGCTCCGGCGCCGGAGCCAGCAGGCCGTGGAGGACGAGATCGGCGACGGCGTCGGCGAAGCTCTCCACCGCTTCCTGGCTGACCGCCTCCTCCCCGAGGATCCGCTCGATGACCGGGGCCATGAGGAAGAAGAAGGCCGGGATGGCCGAGAACGAGTAGACGAGCGCCCGGGCGTCGACGGCCCGGAAGGCTCCGGAGCGGATGCCGTCCTCCACGATGCCGCCCACCGCCTCGAGCTGCGACATCCCGAGGGCGGCGATCCAGCGGTCGGTCTGCGGACCCCGCTCCAGCAGGATCTGGCCGATGATCATCCGGGGCAGGTGGCGCCGCTCCCCCAGCGCCAGGATCGGCTCCCGCACCATCCGTCGCACCTGCTCCTCGAACGTGCCCTCCCGGCTGGTGTAGGTCTCGAGGACCGCCCGCAGCTCGGCCAGGGCGTCCTCCAGGGCGGCGGCCAGCAGGCCGTCCTTGCTGCCGAAGTAGTAGTTGACCAGCGCCACGTCGCAGCCCGCCCGGGCCGCCACCTCCCGGACGGTCAGCTTCCCGGCCGGGCGGACGGACAGGATGGCCTGGGCCGCTTCGATGAGGGCCCGGCGGGCGTCGCCCTCGGGCCGGCGCCCCCGGCGCGGGCTTGACGGCGGCGGTTCGTTCAACATATGTTGAGGAACAAGTTCAGCATTTGTTGAAAAGTGTACTCAACGGCACAAAGGGGAGCCGATGGCCCGCAAGTCAAGGCGTAAGAACGTCCTCGATTGGTGGCAGAACGTCCTCGACGAGACCAAGGACCTCGTCGACGACAGCCTCGACCGCCTCCGCGACGACGATGACGACGAGGATCTGGAGAAGCAGGTCTCCGAGCTCAAGCGGACGATCGTCGACATCAACGCCAAGCTCGACGCCCTGGTCGCCCAGCAGCAGAAGCCGGTGGCCAAGACCACGCCCTGACACTCGACGACCGAAAGGACGACGATCGATGGCCAAGCGCCGCAGCGCCAGGAAGGGCGTGCTCGACTGGTGGCAGACCGTCCTCGACGAGACCAAGGATCTCGTCGACGACGGCCTCGACCGCCTCCGCGACGACGATGACGACAAGGAGCTGTCCGACGACATCTCCGAGCTGAAGAAGGCCGTCGCCGACCTCAACGCCAAGCTCGACCGCCTCGTAGCCGAGCGCAAGTAGCCGTTACGAAGCAGGCGGCCGCCGCCGCCGGTGGTCGGCCCACAGGGCGGCGGCGCCGAGGCCGATCAGGGTTCGGCGCATCTTCCGGGCCCGGGCGTCCTCCCGGTCCTCGTGGAGGGCGGCCGAGTCGTCCCGGGTCCGCAGCACGTACTGGCCGTTGACCACCGCCTGGGCCAGGTAGCGCAGCTGCTCCGGCAGCGACCGGCTGGCGAAGAAGGCCTCGTTGGCGATGCGGAGGATCTCCTCCTCGGCCACGAGCTGCTGGGCCTGGTCCCGGATGATGCCGCCCATCGAGTCCCGGAAGACGTCGAAGGGCGTGAGCTCCGGAGCCAGGCGCCGCAGCGACCCCTCGAGGTTGGCGGTGGCCTTGCCGAACAGGGCGATGCCGGGGTTGACGGCGATCCCCCGCTTGGTGCAGAAGACGAGGAACTGGTTGAAGTCGTTGCCGAACTCCATGTTCTGCAGCGTCTGGTTGGCCATCGTCGGGATGTAGCGCTGCATGTCGGACAGGAACCCGGGGACGTTGGCCCGCGACGTCAGCGTCCCCATCTCCAGCGCCGCCCGGCCCGCCGCCTCCCCGTCGTTGAGGGCGGTGGCCATCATGAACCGGGTGTAGCCCAGCGCCATGCGCCGGTCGATGCGGCCCACCATCCCGAAGTCGATCACGGTGGCCGGCTCCCCCGGCGCCACGAACACGTTGCCGGGATGGGGATCGGCGTGGAACAGCCCGTCCACCATGAAGCCGTGGAACAGCATCCCGCACAGGTCCCGGCCGATGAGCTCCCGCTCCTTCTGGGTGAAGTCGTCGACGTTCATCTCCCGGATCGACACGCCGGGGGCCTTGGTCATGACCAGGACCTCTTTGGTGACCTCGAGGACGTCGGGCACCTCGAGGTGCTCGAACTGCTCGAGCATCTCGCGGAACTCCTCCATGTTCGCCGCCTCGATCTTGAAGTCGATCTCCGGCTTCATGGCGCCGAACACGACCTCGAGCATGGCGTCGGGCTGGAAGATCTCGGCGATGGTCGGCGCCCGCTTCGTGGCCAGTTTCACCGCCTGGGCCAGGATCTCCATGTCGAGCTTGGTGGAGGCGGCCACGCCCGGCCGCTGGACCTTGAGGACGACCTCCAGCCCGTCGGTCTGCACCGCCCGGTAGACCTGGGCGATCGACGCCGCCCCGAGGGGCACTTCGGTGTCGATCTCCTTGAACCGGTAGCGCCAGTGGCTCCCCAGGTTCTTGGCCAGGACGGGCTCGAACTCCGAGAAGGGCCGGACCATGACCTGCTCGTGGAGGTCCTGGAGGGCCTCGATCGTCGTCTGGGACACGAGGTCGGGCCGGGTGGAGAGCATCTGGCCGACCTTGATGTAGAGCGGGCCGAGGCTCTCGAGCGTGGCCCGCAGCGCCCGGGCCCGCTCCCGCTCGAAGTCGTCGGGGTCGGCGAAGCCTTCCCGGCTGCGCTGCCAGCGGAGCTTCACCTCGCCGGCCATGAGATCGCCGAGGACGGAGGCCACCTGGAGCACGCGCTCCCGCTTCTTCACCCCGGCCTCCTCGTCATGGCACGGATGTCAGGATACGCCGGTGGACGAGCTGATCCTGGAACGGTGGACGGGCCCGGTGGAGCCGGGCGATCCCCACGGCAACTTCAAGCGGGAGGTGGCGGCCTCGGCGCTGCTCGACCCCCGCCCGACGCTCGAGAACCTGGCCGCCTTCGTCGGCCTGCCGGTGGGAGCGGTGGCCCGCCACGCCCTGGTCAGGTGGGTGAGCGCCGGCAGCGACGCCCTGCTGGAGGTCGGACCGACCTGGGTCCGGCGCCTGGCCGAGCCGGTGGAGCGGGCCGAGGCGGCCGGCACCGACGCGGCCCGCCTCGCCGCCTACGAGGAGCTCCGGGGCCTGCTCGGCTGGCTGGCCGCCGGCCTCGATGACGGCTAGGGGACGAGCGCCCCGATCAGGACACACAGGCCGCCGCCCAGCAGCAGGAAGGGCCCGGCCCCCGCCGAGTTGTCGAGGGCGGCGGTGGCCAGCGTGTGCTTGAGCGTGTCGTTCTTCGTCGCCAGGTCGACGGCGTGGAGGACGTAGTAGAGCAGCCCGCCTCCGGCCAGGGTGGTCACCAGGCCGAGCAGCACCAGGAGCTTGCGGGCCAGGCCGAGGAGGGCCAGCGCCGCCATCACCGCCCCCACCCCGGCCACGATGGGCCAGACCTTGGTGTCGGTACCCGACACCGTCTTGCTCAAGGGGGAGGCGTTGGCGCCCAGCAGGCCGAGGTGGAGCCGGGCGGGCAGGGCGCCCTCGATCTTCACCCACGGCACGGTCACCGAGCCAAGCACGGCCGCCGCCCCGACCAGCACGAGAATCCGGGAGAGCATCTTCATCCGTACCAGGATGTCAGCATGAGCCCGAGTGATATCGCACCCTACGAGGTCACCGACGGCGTGGCCTGGCTGACCATGAACCGACCCGAGGCCCACAACGCCCTCTCCAAGGACCTGCGGGACGGGATCCGGGAGGGGTTCACCCGCTTCCGGGACGACGATTCGGCCAAGGTCCTCGTCCTGACCGGCGCCGGTGACAAGGCCTTCTCGGCCGGTGGCGACCTGAAGGAGATGGCCGAGACCTCGTTGCAGGTGCCGCCGCCCGACTTCCTCCCCTACCTCAACCGGTCGTTCCCGCTCGACAAGCCGGTGATCGCCGCCGACAACGGGGACGCCTACGGGGGCGGGTTCCTCCTGGCCCAGATGTGCGACCTGTGCCTGGCCGCCGAGCACGCCCGGTTCGGCATCACCGAGGCCCGCTGGGGCCGGGGGGCGCCGTGGGCCGCCCCGCTGCCGTGGTTGATCCCGCCCCGGGTGGCCATGGAGATCCTGCTCACCGCCGAGCCGATCTCCGCCCAGCGGGCTTATGAGATCGGCCTCGTGAACCGCGTCGTGCCGGCCGGCGAGCTGCGGGAGGTGGCCCAGGCCATGGCCGTGGGGATCGCGGCCAACGCCCCGCTGTCGGTGCGGGCCGGCAAGGCCATGGTCTACGCCTCGGCCGAGGTCGGCTGGACGGCCGGCCTGGCCGAAGGCGACCGCCTCTTCGAACCCGCCTATCTGAGCGAGGACGCCCAGGAGGGCCCCCGGGCCTTCCGGGAGAAGCGCAAACCGCAGTGGAAGGGCCGCTGACCCTCAGGACCGCCCCGCGGCGTGCCGACAACGGGAGGATGAGGCGCACCGCCGCGCTGGTCTCGGTGGCCGGTCTGTTGGTCTCGGCCGCCCTGGTCGCCGGCCCGGAGGCCCGGGCCAACCTGCCCGGGCTCGGCGGCGGATGCACGCTGTTTCCCGCCGACAACGTGTGGCACGCCGACGTGAGCCGGCTGCCGGTCAATCCCCGGTCGGCGGACTGGATCGCCTCGATGGGCGGGGCCGACCGGAAGCTCCATCCCGATTTCGGGCCCAACGACGGCGGCGGGCAGCCCTACGGCATCCCCTACTCGGTGGTGGCGGGCTCGACGCAGAAGGTGGCGGTGTCGTTCGACTACGCCGACGAGAGCGACGCCGGCCCCTACCCCTTCGGGCCGTCGACGCCGGTGGAGGACGGCTCCGACGCCCACGCCCTCGTCGTGGACAAGGACCACTGCACCCTCTACGAGCTCTACGCCGCCAACTGGAACGGCGGCCACCCCACCGCCGGGTCGGGGGCGATCTGGGACCTGCACAGCGACGCCCTGCGGCGCCGGGGCTGGACGTCGGCCGACGCCGCCGGCCTCCCGATCCTCCCCGGGCTGCTGCGCCGCGACGAGGTGGCGGCCGGGGATGTCGACCACGCCATCCGCCTGACCGCCGCCGCCACCGACAAGTCGTTCGTGTGGCCCGCCCGCCACCAGGCCGGCTCGGCCTCCGACCCGAAGCTCCCGCCGATGGGGGCCTGGTTCCGGCTCAAGGCGTCGTTCGACATCTCGCCCTTCCGGCCCGACACCCAGGTCGTGCTGCGGGCCATGCAGCGCCACGGCCTGATCCTGGCCGACAACGGGTCCAACTGGTATTTCACCGGCACGTCGGAGCCGGGTTGGGACAACGCCCTCCTCGACCAGCTCAAGACGATCCCGGCCGGCGCCTTCGAGGCCGTCGACACGTCGTCGCTGATGGCCGACGCCGACTCGGGACGGGTGGCGGGCGGGGCGGCGCCGACCCCGGCGACGACCGCGCCGCCGGTCACCCCGACCACCGTCCGGCCGGCGACCACAACCACCCGTCCGAAGCCGACGACGACCACGTCGACGGTTCAGCCGCCGGCGACCACCGCCACGACCATGGCGCTCACGACGACCACGACATCGCCCCCGGCGCCCTCGACCACCACCGGCGCCCCCGGGATCGCCGCTCTGTCCCCGACACCGGACAGGACAGCGTCGAAGGGCGGGACGCGGCGGTGGTGGCTCGGGATCCCGGTCGGGCTGACCCTGGTGGCCGGTCTGGCGGCCCGCCGCCGACGCAGCTAAGGCTTGCGGCCCACGGCCGAGAACATCGTCATCCCCATGTAGAACGTGCCGTTGAGGTTGGCGTAGTCCAGCTCGTTGCGCCAGGCCTCCACGGCTCCGTCCCCGAGGTCGAGCTGCTCCATGAGGACGGCGTGCATCTCGATCATCGGTTCGACGGGCCCGTAGCCGATCTCGATGACCCGGGGGCGGACGTCGACGTCGACGAGGCCGGCCTCGGCCATCTCCCGCCGCAGGGTCCGGCCGATCCAGGGGTTGTGGATGACGTCGGTCAGGGTGGTGACGAAGGCCTGGGTGATGGCCCGGTCGGAGCTGTCGATGAACGTCCCGGCGGTGTCGACGTCGATGATCCCGACCCGCCCGCCGGGGCGGACGACCCGGACCATCTCCCGGATGGCGGCCCGGCAGTCGGGCACGTGGCAGAGCATGCGCTCGGTGCGGCAGGCGTCGAACGTGCCGGTCTCGAAGCGGAGCTGCTGGGCGTCGCCCTGCTCGAAGGTGGCGGGCGCCGGACTGGCCGCCTGCCGGGTGGTGGCGGTGCCGATCATGCTGGTGCTGAAGTCGACGCCGACGGCCCGGCCGCCGGGGGCGACGAGCGCCGCCACCTCCCGGGTGTGGTCGCCGGTGCCGCAGCCGAGGTCGAGGACGGTGTCACCCGGTCGGAGCTCGAGCCGGGCCAGCAGGTCGGCCCGGGCGGCGATCACGTCGGGGGCGGTCTGGACCCGGTCCATGAGCCCGATGAAGACGCCGGGATCCTCCAGGGCGTCGACGGTCGTGAACATTCCGATGTGGTCGACCTTGGCCATTGCCGTCTCCTTCCCGGGCCGGACGGGGGGGGTTCCGGCACCGGCGGAAACGTAGCCGCTCGAATCGCCCGAATCCGGGCACGGCGGACATGAGAATTCCGCCCGGTCCGGGTGGTTTGGGTTTCGGGGCGGGCTGGGTACCTGCCCCTCAAGAGAACAGTGACCGCGCTTCAAGAGGCAGGCGCCATCATGTCGAGCGAAGACGAATCGGTACAGGTTCTCGAAGAGGTCGCCCGGATCCATCCGGCGCTGGACCGGCTCAGGCGCCTCCTCGAGTCGGCCACGATTCTCGAGCTCAAGGCCACGGCCGACCCCTACTGGACCGAGGCGCGCAGCGGGAACACCAGCTAGCCGGGCTAGCCGGGAGCCCGGGCCAGGACCTCGCCGTGGACGAGGACGAAGGTCGCCTCCGGTGAGGCGGCCCAGGCGCGCCAGCCGGCCGCCACCTCCTCCAGCTCGGCCCGGTCGGCGATCCCGTACTCCACCGCCTGGGCGGCCAGGTTGGAGGCCACGACCCGCTCGGCCCACAGGTCGCCCCACCACGCCCGGTCGCCCGGGGTGGCGAAGGTCCACGTCGAGGTGGAGTAGGCCACGTCGCCGAGGCCGGCGTCGACCGCCCACCGCAGGAGCAGGCGGCCGGCGTCGGCCGCCACCCCGTTGCGGTCGCTGACCGCGGTGTAGATCTCCCGCCACCGGTCGAGCCGGGGGTCGGCCGGGGTCCAGAAGAACGACGGGTAGTCGCTGTCCCGGGCGGCGACGAGGCCGCCGGGCCGGGCCAGGCGGCCCATGGCGGCCAGCGCCCCGACCGGGTCCCGCAGGTGCTGGAGGACCTGGTGGGCGTGGACGACGTCGAACGAGCCGTCGGGGAGATCGCCCCCCGTCCGGAAGTCCCCGACCCGGAACGACACGTTGGCCACGCCCTGCGCCGCGGCGTGGTCGGCGGCCTCGGCGACCACCGCCTCCGCGACATCGACGCCGACCACCTCTCCGGCCGGACCGACCCGCCGGGCCAGGTCGACGGTCAGCGTGCCCGGCCCGCAGCCGACATCGAGGAGGCGCATCCCGGCCCGGAGGTGGGGTACCAGGTAGGCGGCCGAGTTCTCGGCCGTGCGCCACCGGTGGGAGCGCAGCACGGAGTCGCTGTGGCCATGGATGTAGCGGTCGCCGGTGGAGGTCACGGCGGGCGATTGTGGCACGCTCTCGGCCATGACCACGGCTCCCCTCCCGCCCGTCGAGCGGGTCCGGCCGGGGGTGTGGAGCATCCCCGTCCCCATCCCCAACAACCCGCTCCGCTACGTCCTCGTCTACGCCTTCGAGACCGACGGGGGGATCTACCTCGTCGACGCCGGCTGGAACACCGACGACGCCTTCGCCACGCTCGTGGCCGGGCTGGAGACGGTCGGCGCCTCGATCGGCGACGTGCGGGGCGTGATGGTCACCCACATCCACCCCGACCACTACGGCCTGGCCGGGCGGGTCCGGGAGTCGTCGGGGGCCTGGGTCGGCCTCCACCCGGCCGACGCCGCCCTCATCCCCGACCGCTACGACCACCCCGACGAGCTGCTCAAACGGGTCTCCGCCATCCTGCGCCAGTGGGGGGCGCCGGCGGAGGAGATCGAGGGGCTCACGTACGCCTCCATGCCCGTCCGGCAGTTCGTCTCGCTGGTGAAGCCCGACGTCCTCCTCGAGGACGGCGACAAGCCCGAGGTCCCCGGCTGGGACATCGAGGCCATCTGGACGCCGGGCCACTCCCCCGGCCACCTCGCCTTCTGGGAGCCGAGGAACCGGCTGATGCTGACCGGCGACCACGTCCTGCCCCGGATCACCCCCAACATCGGCCTCCACCCCCAGGCCGGCGACGACCCGCTCGGCGACTTCCTCCGCTCGCTCGACAAGCTGGCCCCCTACGACACGGGCGAGGCGCTGCCGGCCCACGAGCACCGCTTCGTCGGTCTCGACGGCCGGCTGGAGGAGTTGAAGGAGCACCACGAGCACCGCTTCGTCGAGGTCGTCGAGGCCGTGCGGGCCGGGCGCGACACCGCCTGGCAGGTGGCGGGCTGCATGAAGTGGTCCCGGTCCTGGGACCGCATCGAGGGTTTCATGCGCCGCATGGCCGTGGCCGAGGCGATGGCCCACATCCGGGCCCTGGAACGCCGCGGCGTCCTCCGGGCCATCCCCGGCGAGCCCGTCCGCTACGAGGTGATCGCCCCCTAGAGTCCCCGGGGCCGTGCCGGTGTCAGGCGGCGGCGCGCCCGGCGGCACAGAGGAGCACCCGCTCCGTATCGGCGGCCGGTTGCGGCCGGGCGAGGTAGTAGCCCTGCACCAGCGGGCAACCGAGCGCCTCGAGCCGGGCGAGCTGTTCGGCGGTCTCGACGCCCTCGGCCACGGCGCTGATGCCGATGG
>DASYFF010000052.1:0-4464 GCA_036498605.1 Acidimicrobiia bacterium
ACCGGCCTCGACGCCTCGACCGTCTATCTCGTGGCCCTGCCGGCGGCCCACAACTTCCCCCTCGGCTGCCCCGGCCTCATGGGGACGCTGGCCGCCGGGGGCCGGGTCGTCATGGCTCCCTCGCCGAGGCCGGAGGACGCCCTGGCCGCGGTCGAGGCCGAGCGCGTCACGGTCACCGCGCTGGTACCGGCGCTGGCCATCCGCTGGCTGGAGGGCAACGCCGAAGGGCGCTTCGACCTCTCCAGTCTGGAGGTTCTCCAGGTCGGCGGCGCCCGCCTCGTCCCCGAGGTGGCCCGCCGCATCGGGCCGGCCTTCGGCTGCACGGTGCAGCAGGTGTTCGGCATGGCCGAGGGCCTCCTCAACTACACCCGGCTCGACGACCCCCTCGACGTCGTCGTGGAGACGCAGGGCCGGCCGCTCGCCCCGGCCGACGAGCTGCGCATCGTCGGCCCCGACGGGGAGCCGGTCCCCGACGGCGAACCCGGCGAGCTGCTCACCCGGGGCCCGTACACCATCCGGGGCTACTACCGGGCCGAGGCCCACAACGACAAAGCCTTCACGGCCGACGGGTTCTACCGCACCGGCGACGTCGTCCGGCTCCACCCGTCCGGCAACCTGACCGTCGAGGGCCGGGCCAAGGACCTCATCAACCGGGGCGGCGAGAAGATCTCGGCCGAGGAGATCGAGAACCTGCTCATCGCCCATCCGGCGGTGCTCGAGGCGGCGGCGGTGGCCATGCCCCACCCCGTCCTCGGCGAGCAGACCTGCGCCTATCTGGTGCTGCGGCCGGGAGAGACGCTCGACGTGGCGGCGCTCGGGGCCTACCTCGACGGCCGGGGCGTGGCCCGGTTCAAGTGGCCGGAGCGGGTCGAGCCGGTCGACGCCCTGCCGGTGACCAACGTCGGCAAGGTCGACAAGAAGAAGCTGCGCGACCTCATCGCCGCCAAGGTGAAGGAAGAGGGATGAGATGAGCGACGCCCTCGACGACTTCTACGCCGAACTGCGCCACCACCACCTCGAGGCGCTGTGGCGGATCAACACCACGATCATGCCCTTCGAGCCCAAGCCCCGGGCCAAGGCCTGGCTGTGGCGCTACGAGGAGCTGACCCGCCTGGCCGAGGTGGCCGGCAAGCTCGTGCCCATCGACCGGGGCGGCGACCGCCGGGTGCTGGCGGCCGTCAACCCCGGCCTGACCGAGGCCTACGGGGACGCCGTCTACGGCGCCACGGCCACACTGTGGGGGGCGGTGCAGTACCTCGGCCCCCACGAGTCGGCGCCCGGGCACCGGCACAGCCCGTCGGCGCTGCGGTTCGTGGTCGAGGGGTCGGGGGCGTGGACGACCGTCGACGGTGAGCGCCTGGCCATGGCCCCCGGCGACCTCGTCCTCACCCCGGCCTACGCCTGGCACGACCACCAGAACGGCTCCGACGAGCCGATGGCGTGGTTCGACGGGCTCGACCTCCCGCTGGCCTGCTACCTCGACGCCCAGTTCTTCGAGTTCCATCCCTCGGGGGCCCTGCAGGAGCCGGGCGGCGGGAGCACCCCGCCGCCGGCCGGGGCCCGGCCCGGCGCCCGCTCGGCGGTGCTGCGCTATCCCTGGACGGAGACCGAGGCGGCGCTCGAGGCCCGGCGGGGCCAGCCCGACCCCCACGACGACGTCCACCTCCGCTACACCAACCCGGCCACCGGCGGGTCGGTGCTCCCGACCCTCGACGCCACCATCCAGCTCCTGCGGGCGGGGGTGCGGACGCAGCCCCACCGCCACGTCCACTCGACCGTGTACCAGGTCTTCCGGGGCCGGGGGGAGACGATCATCGACGGCGTCCGCTTCGCCTGGGCGCGGGGCGACATGCTGGCCGTGCCACCCTGGGCCGTCCACGAGCACCACGCCGGAGAGGCCGACGCCCTGCTGTTCAGCATCACCGACGCCCCCGTCCTCAGCGCCCTCGGCCTCGAACGGGTCGTCGGGCTCGACGACCCACAGACGGTCACCGCCGACTTCGTTCCCACGTAGAGCGTCAGCTTGTCACGCTCCGAGGTAGTTATTGGCACTTAGTGCCATGTCGGCGTAGGATGACACTCGGCTGGGGAGCCGAATAATCGTCCGGGAAGCGCGGTCCGTCACCAAGCGGGGGGTGAGGTCGCCAGTGACCATCGACAGCATCCGGGTGGCGTTGCGGGGCATGCTGGCCAATCGCATGCGGTCGCTGCTCACGATGCTGGGCATCCTGATCGGCACGGCGGCCGTCATCCTGCTGGTGGCGGTGGGGACCGGGATCTCGAACCTGGTCCAGCATCAGATCGAGACGCTGGGGTCCAACGCGGTCTACATCTTCCCGCAGCAGGGCAGCCGGGGCGGGGCGAACCGGGGCGGCACGAACGCCCGCCAGATCCGCCTCACCCAGAACGACGTCGACGCCCTCGCCGACAAGACCCGGGCCCCCGACATCGCCGCCGTGGCCCCGACACTGCAGACGAGCGGCACGGCCGTGGCCGACGGCGCGACCTACGCCCTGGGACAGTTCGTCGGCGCCACCCCGCTCTACGCCCAGATCCGCAACGCCACGGTGGTGGCCGGCCGGAGCTTCGACGACACCGACGAGTCGAACCACGCCAAGGTGGCCGTCATCGGCCAGACGGTGGTCGAGCACCTGTGGTCGAAGGGCTTCAACCCCGTCGGCCAGGACGTGACCTTCAACGGCATCCGGTTCCGCATCATCGGCCTCCTCGACAAGAAGGGCTCGAGCGGCGTCGGCGACCAGGACGACGTGATGGTGGCCCCGCTGTCGACGGTGAAGGACTCGCTGGTCGGCAACGTCGACACCTACACGCTGATCGCCGTGCAGGCGGCGTCGCGGACCCAGACCGATGCCGCCCAGACCGAGGCGGTCCAGATCCTGCGCCAGACCCACAAGCTCAAGCCCAACCAGCCGCTCGACTTCCAGATCTTCAACCAGGCCAGCCTCCTCAACACCGGCAAGGCGGCGGCCCTCGTCTTCTCCCTGCTGCTGGCCGCGGTGGCCGCCATCTCCCTCTTCGTCGGCGGGATCGGGGTCATGAACATCATGCTCGTCACGGTCACCGAGCGGACCAGGGAGATCGGCATCCGCAAGGCGCTCGGCGCCCAGCGCAGCGACATCCTCAGCCAGTTCCTCGTCGAGGCCGTGCTCCTGGCCCTGATGGGTGGCGCCCTGGGGGTCGCCGTCGGCGTCGGCCTCGCCCAACTCCAGGTCGGTCCGCTCGTACCGGTGGTCTCCCCCGGATCGATCGTCGTGTCGTTCGTGGTCTCGGCCATGGTCGGCGTCTTCTTCGGCGCCTACCCCGCCAACCGCGCCGCCAGGCTCACCCCCATCGAAGCCCTCCGCTACGAATGAAACCGCTCAAGTGGGACATCTCTCACGCCGACACCGAGGAGAGACGGGCGGGGACGGGGAAACGTCTTCGGGGGCAAAGGAGAGACCAGTGGCTGAGCAGACGATCAACATGCGGCAGTTCACCTGCATCGTGGCCACGAGCGGCCGCTTCGGCGGCGACGGCATCACCATGGTGACGGTCGGCGCCTCGGACTACGCCGACGCCCCCACGGCCGCCCGGCGGGCGGTGGCCAACCGCTACGGCTGCGCCTGCCACGTGCTCGACGTCCAGCCCTTCGGCGTCTGACCTTTCCTCTACGATCGCCGGGTGCGGCGGCTCTACCACCTCGCCTTGGAACAGGACTGGGCCCGGGCCGCCGGCGGCGCCGACTACGACCGCTCGTCCATCGGACGGTCGCTGGCCGACGAGGGCTTCATCCACTGCTCGTTCGCCGAGCAGGTGCAGGCGGTCGCCGACCGGTTCTACCGGGAGCGGGCGGACGTCATCCTGCTGGAGATCGACGCCGGCGCCCTCCGCTCGCCGGTCAAGATCGAGCCCGTCCCCGGCGGCGAAACCTTCCCCCACATCTACGGCCCGCTCAAGCGCGAGGCCGTGATCCGGGCGGTGCCCGTCCGGCTTCTCCCCGACGGCCGCCTCGACATCCCCGCCGCAATCGAGTGACCTTCACCGCCCCTGACCCTCGACCCCGTGCCACTCGGAATCCGGGGGCAGTATGCGCTGTCTCATTCGCGCGGCTCTAGTCACACTTGCGATTGACTGTGGAGACGCAGGGCAAGCCCTCGGCATGTTCGTCGAGTCGCTCCAAGTGCCATAAACGGGACAGATTTGTCGAGCACTTCGCAACTTATGACTCTCGGACCTACCAACTGGTAGAGCCCGACCTCGACAATGATCGCTGGCTCGACGGAGGCAAGCTGAAGCCCTCCCCACGGAGCGATGGGATCTAGGCATGGAACATGCGAAGAATGAAGGGCTCGATCCTCGGTGAGGCACCGATGGATTATCGGCGTCCTAACGTGTGTCCTTGGAGCTGGACTCGCGGTCTATGGAATTGAACGCCAGGACGGCAGCGCCTTGCGAGTCGAAGCG
>DASYFF010000053.1:0-1603 GCA_036498605.1 Acidimicrobiia bacterium
GGGCCACCTGTTCGTGCGGGGCCAGGTGGTACGGGTCGTGCCCGAAGCCGAGATGGTCGCCGCCCTGGTCGAGGAGGCGGAGCGGATCATGGCCGAGGGCATCGAGGCCCGCCTGGCCTCGGCCGACGCCGGGGCGGAAGCCGAGGCGGCCGCCACCCGGGCCGCCCTCCTGGGCGAACAGGGCGACGACGCCAACGACGACGGGGTCCGCATCGCGAAGATCCGCGACGTTGTTACGGGTGGCCAGGTGAAGCCGCCGAACATCGCCGGGTAGGGTCGCAGCTCATGCGGATGTCACGACTGTTCCTGCGGACCCTCCGGGACGACCCGGCCGACGCCGATGTCGACAGCCACCGCCTGCTGGTGCGGGCCGGATACATCCGCAAGGTGGCGGCCGGCATCTACTCCTGGCTGCCGCTCGGCCACCGGGTGCTGCGCCGGGCGGAGCAGATCGTGCGGGAGGAGATGGACGCCGCCGGCGCCCAGGAGCTCCTCCTGCCGATCATCCAGCCGTTGGAGCTGTGGGAGCGGACGGGCCGCGACAAGGCCTACGGGCCGCTCATGTTCCGCCTCAAGGACCGCAAGGAGACCGGCTTCGCCCTCGCCCCCACGGCCGAGGAGGTCATCACCTCCACGGTGGCGGGGGAGTACGGGAGCTACCGCGACCTGCCCGTCAACCTCTACCAGTTCGGCTGGAAGTACCGCGACGAGCTCCGGCCCCGCTTCGGGCTGCTGCGCAGCCGCGAGTTCCTGATGAAGGACGCCTACTCCTTCGATCTCGACGTCGACGGCCTGAAGGCCAGCTACAAGGCGATGTACGACGCCTACCACCGGGTCTTCGAGCGCTGCGGGCTGTCGTTCCGGCCGGTGGAGGCCCAGGCGGGCGAGATCGGGGGCGACGTGAATCACGAGTTCATGGCCGTCGCCGCGGTGGGCGAGGACGACTTCGTCTGGTGCAAGGCCTGCGACTACGCCGCCAACGTGGAAGCGGCGGTGCGCCAGGCGGTGGAGCGCGACGCGGGGGCGCCGGATGCGCCGCCCATGGACGCCGTGCACACACCGGACCTGCCCGGCATCAAGGGCGTGGCCGAGTTCCTCGGGGTCGAGCCGGGGGAGATGCTCAAGTGCATAGCCTTCGATGTCGACGGCGAGATGGGTCTGGCGCTCGTCCCCGGGGACCGCGAGGTCAATCCGTTCGCACTGAACCGGGCCCTCGCTGGCCGCAAGGTCCGCCTGTGGGAGGACGCCGACTTCGACGCGCATCCCGACGTCCCGAAGGGCTACATCGGCCCCCACTTCCCGGGCGCGACGGTCCGGGTCGCCGACCCGGCCGTCACGGCGAGTCCGGCCGCAGGTTGGGTGACGGGCGCCAACAGGGTCGACCACCACGTCCGTCACGCCGTCCTCGGCCGCGACTTCGAGGTCGACACCTTGGCCGATCTCGTCACCGTCGTCACCGGCGACCCCTGCCCCCGCTGCGGGCAGCCGTTGTCGGTCGACCGGGGCATCGAGGTCGGCCACACCTTCCAGCTGGGCACGAAGTACTCGGTGGCGCTGGCCGCCGACTACACCGACGAGAAGGGCGAGCAGCACCCGATGGTCA
>DASYFF010000054.1:0-8310 GCA_036498605.1 Acidimicrobiia bacterium
ACCGCCGGAAGCTGTCGCGGAACATGTCGTGCTCAGGCTCGAAGAGTTCGCGTCGCATGGGTGACATCTTTCCGTACCGGCTCAGCCGAGGCGTGATCGGCCGGTCAGGATGAGGTACCACGACTCGCCCGTCACCCGGCCGAGGGCGTCGATGGTCTCGGGCCGGGGCAACTCGGCCGGGAGGCCGATCTGGACGTAGGCCAGGTGCTCCATCATCGACCCCAGCGCCTCGGCCAGCAGCCCGACGTCGGCGCCGGCCTCCAGCCGGCCCACCTCCTGGAGTGCGGCCAGCCAGTGGCCCGTGCGACCGACGAACCCCTGACGGACCGACAGCCACAGCGCGGCGAAGCCAGGGTTGACGGCGGCCGCCTCCCGCATGACCCGGAACAGGTGGCGCTGGCGGGCGTAGGCGGCGAAGTACTTCGTGTTGGCCTCGACCAGCTTGGCCAGGGAGAGGTGGGGCCGGTGGTCGGGGCCCTGGGTGGCGCTGGCCCGCCGCAGCTCTTCCAGCGGCTCCTCCAGCACGGCCAGGAGGACCTCGTCCTTCCCCGGGAAGTGGCGGTAGAAGTTGCCGTGGGAGATGCCGGCCATCCGCACCATGTCGGCGATGCGGGCCGCGGTGTAGCCGTACTCGGCGAAGACGGTGGCGGCGGCCTCGACGAGGCGCTGCCGGGTGCGGGCGCCCCGCAGGGTCTTGGCCGCGGGGACGGGCGTCAGCGGACCCAGATGCGACCTTGCTGTCACATTCTGCTGGGATTCCGCCGTGTTTGCAGGCAATTGACGAGCCATTTGTAGATGGTGTATCACATCTGACGGTGAAACTGCTACTGATCCGCCACGCCGAGCCCGACACCACGCTCGGTCCCCGGCCCGATCCACCGCTGTCGGCGGCCGGCCGGGAGCAGGGGGAGGCGCTGGCCGCCTGGCTGGCCGGCGAGGAGCTGGCCGCCGTCTACACCAGCCCGCTGCTGCGGGCCCGGGAGACGGCGGCGTTCCTGTCGCCCGCCGCGGTGGCGATCGAGGGGCTGACCGAGGTGGGGGGCGCCGGCGAGTACGTGGCGGCCGAGGTCATGCGGGCCAACGGCGATCCCCGCTACGCCGCCCTCATCTCCGGCGATCTCGCCGTCTACGGCGCCGACGCCGACGCCTTCCGGGCCACCGTCACGGCGGCGATCGACGGCATCGTCGACCGCCACCCCGGCGAGACGGTGGCGGTGGTCAGCCACGCCGGGGTCATCAACGGCTACCTCGGCGCCCATCTCGGCATCGGGTCCCGGCTCATCTGGTCGGCCATCGACTACACCGGCGTCACCCGGGTGCTGGCCAGCCGCGACGGCACCCGCACGATCTGGGCCCTCAACGAACGCCCCCACCACTGCGGTCAACCGGCGAAGGAGATCTCCCTGTGGCCAGCTGGATCCTGAACGACACGCCGTCCAAGGTCTTCCCGCTCTACTCCCGGGCCAACGTCGGCGAGGTCTTCCCCGACCCGATCAGCCCGCTCAACGCCACGACGGGGTTCCTGTCCAACCTGGAGCCGGGCTGGAAGGCGGCCTTCGTCGCCTGCCAGGTGTGGGACGACGACACGTACGACAACACCGTGGAGCACAACCCGGTGGCCTGCTTCGGCGGCTACCTGTTCATCAACATGTCGCTGATGCGGCTCTTCGGCGTGCGGGTGCCGGGCTTCTCCCCCGAGGCGGTCGACCAGCAGTACTTCGGCGATATGCCGGGGATCCCGTCCTACGAGAGCGAGGCCCGGCCCTCCGACGTGAGCGAGGAATGGAGTGCGAGGGCCGGTGCGTGGCTGGTCGGCGAGGTGCTGGGCGGCAAGGACCTGGCGTCGCTCGACGCCCAGCGGGTCGAGGTCCGGGCCGAGATCGCCGCCCGGCCCGACCTTGCGTCGTTGTCGTCGGCCCAGCTGGCGGCCCGCCTCGGCCAGTGGAACCCGATGTTCCAGCGGCTGTTCCAGACGCACATCGAGGTCAGCCTCAAGGCCGGCATCGGCCTCGGGGCCGTGGCCCAGGCCTGCGCGGCGATGGGCGTGCCGGAGCTGTCGCTCACGCTCGTGGCGGGGATCGGCGACGTCGACTCGGCCGGGGCGTCGCTGCAGATGTGGGAGCTCGGCCGGATGGTGACGGCCTCGCCCCGCCTCACGGCGGAGTTCGACCGCGGCGTCGACGGTCTCCTCGACCGGCTCCGCGCCGCGGGCCCCGACGACCTCGACACCGGGCTGTTCGTCAAGGCCTTCGACCGCTTCGTGACCGACTGGGCCTTCCGGGGCCCCAACGAGTGGGAGCTGCGCTGCTCCACCTGGGGCACCGAACCGAGGATCGCCGTGGCCGCCCTCGACCGCGTGCGCCTGGCCGACGAGTCGGCCTCACCGCTGGCGGCGGCGGAGCGGGGATCGGCCGGCCGGCGCGCCGCCACCGAGCAGCTGCGGGGCGCCCTGGCCGGCAATGACGAGGTCCTCGGCCAGTTCAACGCCGCCCTCCACGCCGCCGAGCTGTGGTGCCGGGCCCGCGAGCGGCAGCGGACGACGGTGGCCATGCTGGTCCACGAGCAGCGCCTCACGGCGCTGGAGCTGGCCCGGCGGGGAGTGGCCGCCGGCGTCATCGAGCGGCCGGAGCAGATCTTCATGCTCCTGGCCGGCGAGCTCGAGACCTACGTCCATGCCCTCGACGGGCGGAGCGGCGCGGCGGAGCTCGGCGCCACCCTGGCCGACCGGGAGCAGCGCTACCTGGCGCTGTTCGACTACGAGCCCCCGTTCGTGATCGCCGGCGCCCCCCCGCCCCTGGCGGAGTGGGCCCGCCGGTCGCAGGCCACCGCCGCCGTCCCGCTGGGGCCCGGCGAGACGATCCAGGGCGTCGGCGGCTGCCCCGGCACCGCCCGGGGGACGGCCCGCGTCGTGCTCGACCCGAGCGACCCGTCGCAGCTCGGCCCGGGCGACGTGCTCGTGGCGCCGATCACCGACCCGTCGTGGACGCCGCTGTTCCTGCCCGCGGCGGCGGTGGTGGTCGAGGTCGGCTCGCCGTTCTCCCACGCCGCCATCGTCAGCCGGGAGCTCGGTATCCCCTGCGTCGTCTCGGCCGGGGCCGCCACGCAGCGGATCCCCGACGGCGCCACGGTCGAGGTCGACGGCACGACCGGCACCGTGACCCTCGTCGGCTGATGGGCGGCAACGGCGCGGCCGGTGCGCCGGTCGTCGTCACCGGGGCGGCCTCGGGGATCGGGGCGGCCACCGTGGCCCGGCTCGTCGCCGCCGGGCACGATGTCGTCGGCCTCGACCGCCAGCCGGCCCGGGGCTGCCCGACGGTGCTGTGCGACCTGTCCCGACCCGAGACCATCGACGCCGCCGTGGGCGAGCTGCCGGCCGGGCTCGGCGGGCTGGCCAACGTCGCCGGGGTGCCCGGCACCTTCCCCGCCGAGCTGGTGCTGCGGGTCAACATGCTCGGCCTGCGCCACCTGAGCGAAGCGCTCCTCCCCCGGCTCGGGGCCGGGGCGGCCGTCGTCAACGTCGCCTCGGTGGCGGCGGTGCGCGACCCGGCGCCCCGGGCCGTGGTGGCCGAGCTGCTGGCCACGGCGTCGTTCGACGAGGGCCTGGCCTGGTGCCTCGACCATCCGCTCGACGCCCCGTCCGCCTACCGCTTCTCCAAGCAGGTCCTCATCGAGTGGACGCTGCAGGCCGCGGCCGCCTGGCGGGGCCGGGGGGTGCGGGTGGTGTCGGTCAGCCCCGGCGTGGTCGACACGCCGATCCTCCCCGACTTCCGGGCCTCGATGGGCGACGCCGCCATCGACGCCGCCACCGCCGAGGCCGGCCGCCTGGCCGAGCCCGACGACATCGCTCCGGTGATCGCCTTTCTGCTCTCCTCCGAGGCCGGCTGGGTCAACGGCGTCGACCTCCGCGTCGACGGCGGCCTGGTCGGCGGGCGGCTGGCGCTCCCAACGTCGGCGGCGGCCTCACCGGTGTCGCCGTGACCACCGCCACGGTCGACGTCCTCAGCCCGGCGGTGTACCTCGACGGGCCGCCGTGGGAGCGCTTCGCCTGGCTGCGGGCCAACGCCCCGGTCTACGACCACGGGCTCGACGACCCCCTCCTTGTCGACCGCTGCTGGGTCCTCAGCCGCCACGAAGACGTGCGGATGGCGAGTCGGGATCCGGTCACGTTCTCCAGCGCCGACGGCATCCACCTCCGCCGCGCCGCCTCGCACCACTTCCGGCCCAACATGATCAACATGGACGATCCCGACCACTCCCGGGTCCGCAAGCTGGTGTCGGGCGGCTTCACGCCCCGGGTCGTGCGGGCCTTCGAGCGGCACTACGCCGACCTGGCCGCCGGCGTCCTCGACCGGGCCCTGGCCGGAGGCGGCGAATTCGACGGCGTCCGGGCGCTGGCCGCCGAGCTCCCGCTGCTGGCCATCTGCGAGATCCTCGGCGCCCCGGAGGCCGACCGCTTCCGGATCTTCGCCTGGTCCAACACGCTGCTCTCCAGCGAGGACCCCGACTACGCCCCGACCCCGGAGGCGTTCGAGGGCGCCGTCATGGGCCTGGTGGCCTACGCCGGCGAGCTGGCCGACCGCCACCGCCGGGAGCGGGGCGACGATCTGGTCAGCGCCCTCCTCGGCCCCGACGGCGAGCTGCCCCTGACCGACGCCGAGTTCGAGGGTCTCGTCATGCTGCTGCTCGCCGCCGGCAACGAGACGACCCGCAACGCCATCGCCCACGGTCTACTGGCCTTCGCCGAGCACCCCGGGGAGTGGGCCGCGCTGCGGGCGGCTGCCCTCACCGAGGCTGGGACCGGCCGGCTCGACACCGCCGTGGAGGAGATCATCCGCTGGGCCAGCCCGGTCAACTACATGTCCCGCACCGCGACGTGCGACGTGGAACTGCGGGGGCAGCTGATCCGCCGGGGCGACAAGGTCACGCTGCTCTACAGCTCGGCCAACCGCGACGAGGCAGCCTTCACCGACCCCGACCGCTTCGACACCGGCCGAGACCCCAACCAGCATCTGGCCTTCGGCTTCGGCCCCCACTTCTGCCTCGGCGCCACTCTGGCCCGCATCGAACTCCGGGCCCTGCTGGAGGCGATGGTCCCCCGCATCGGCGCGCTGGAGCTGACGGCCCCCGTCCGCCGGGTCCGCTCCAGCTTCCTCAACGGCCTGAAGGAGCTCCCCCTCCACGCCCTGCCGGTTCTCAGTCGCGGAGCTTGATCCGGGACAGGTCGGGGCCGCTGCCGGTGGCGTAGTAGAGGTACCCGTCGGCGATCATCAGGCCCCGCGCCCCTCTCCAGTCCACCGTGGCACCGTCGCCGCCGGCCACGAACGGGAGGCCCCCGACCACCCCGCTTTCGGGGGTGAAGTAGCGGTAGTAGAGCTGCTTGTCGCCGGCGATCGTGTAGTAGAGCCGCCCGTGCTCGGCGTCGAAGGCCGCCCCGGTCAGCGACTTCACCGGGAACCTGGCCTTGGCCAGCGTGTCCAGGCCCCGGAGGTTGAGGGGTTGCGGCGGGCCGAGAGCGCCACCGGACGCCATGGGGCGGGCGTCGATCCGGCCGTCGGCCCAGACGGTGTAGAGGCGACCGTCGGCGGGGAAGGCGGCCCGGACCGTGGACCAGTCGAGGCCGCCGCCCGGCGCCGCGACCTTTCCGGCGCCGCCGACGTCGACGGTCTGGGCCGCCAGCCCGGGCTGACCGCTGGACACCGACCGGTAGATGACGCCCGGGAGACGCCCGGGGAGCGGCCGGTCGAGCACCTCGCCGCCCGTGCTCGGGAAGAAGGCGAGCTTGGGATGGTATTCACCGTCGACATAGTCGGTGTCGCTGCCGATCCACAGGCCTTCCGGTGTGGCCAGGAAGGCGAAGACCCCGATGCCTCTCGGGTTGCGCCCGGGGTTCCACGACAGTGGAAGGCCGTTGACCGGGTCGAGCGCCGCGATGCCGGTCCGGGGGACGGACCCGATGCCCGGCTGGGCGTCCTTGCCGGTGCCGTTGTTGTAGGGGTTGTTCATCCACCGCGGGTGGCCCCCGACGTAGACGGCGGCGTCGGTGACGGCCAGGCCGATGAAGGAGTCGCCGCCGCTGGTGTCGACCCAGGTGGGCTTGATGTCGTGGCCGGTGCCCCCGAGCTCGAAGCGGGCCACGGAGTCGCACAGCGCTCTGGCCCGGCCGCCGGTGGTGACGACCACGAAGAAGGAACCGTCGGCCGAGATGTCGACGCCCCGCATGTAGGTGGGCCCGAACGTCGCGGCCGTGCTGCAGGGGTCGGCGAAGGCGTTGGTCTGCCAGTCGGCCAGCCGGGCCTGCCCACCGGCGAGGTCGATCACGGCCAGCTGGGGCCGAACCTGCCCGTCCGCCTTGCGGAAGCTCCCCGCCGCCACCAGCCGGGAACCGTCGGGACGGATGGCGATGCGGTAGACGGTGAGCACCCCGGTGCGGGGATCGCTGAACTTGATGGCGACGCCGGGTTCGAGGGTCCCGCGGTCGACGTCGACCGCGGCGAGCCCCCACCGCGGCGTCCCGTTGACCGTGGTGACCTCCCCGGAGAGGAACAGCTGCGAACCGTTCACGGCGAGGGAGTCGACCTCCGACCTGACGGCGGGGCGGAATCCGGCCGACAGGCGACCCGACGCCACGTCGAGCTTGGCCAACGCCGCCTGGGCCGTCCCGGCGATGCCGGTGAACTGGCCGCCGACGAAGACGGCGTCGCCGCTGGGGGCGGCGACGAGGGCGTTGACGGCGCCACCCCCGGGCGCGGGGTTGAACGACTGGTCGACCGCGCCGTTGTGGGCGTCGAAGGCGAAGAGGTTCTTGCGGGTGAGGACCGCGCTGCCGCCCGCCTGGCGGACCTTGCTGAAGCTTCCGCCCACGACCACCCGGTCGCCGACCCGGGTGATGGCGTTGATCCGCCCGTCGAGAACCTGCGGCGTCCAGTCCGCCGGGTTCTCCGACACCACCACCCGATCGGGGAGCCCGCCGGCCGCCGAGTTGACGGCCCCGGCCCGCCCGGGGACAAGGCCGGAGGCGACCAGAACGGTGACCGTCAGAAAGCCGGCGCGTCGCACCCATACGGTTCCCGGAGTTCGCACCACGTGGGGTACTTCGTGGCGATACGGGCAAAGTCCCCCACTAATCCCGAATCTTCACCATTCGTTCCCGGCGCCGCCACCGCGCCGGCCGGATCGCACGTCAGCCCGAGTTGGCATCGAGCGCCCGACCCGCCTGGGTACGCCACATCGGCGTGGCCAGCGAACCTGCGTTGCAAACTCACACATAGCGAGAGTTTCCAACGCAGGTTCATGAGTCGCCCTTCTGGTCGTCACCCTTCGGGGCGAGCTGCCGAGTTAGCAAGAAGGACGGGGTGCCGATGGACGCGCCAGCGCTGCGGCGGGGGTCCGCCGCGGCGCTGGCCTGATGGGCTGTCGTTGGGACGGGAGGTGTGGGTCAGCCCTCGGGGATGATTCCGAGCTGCTGGAGGACGGTGACGCCGTCGTCGAGTCCGACCTCCTCGGTGATCAGGCCGTTCTCGACCTTGAGCACGGTGGTTCCGGTGAAGCGCATGCGCTTCCCGGTGCTGGGCGGGAGCGACCCGAGGGGCAGGTCGTCGAACGCCGCCCGGTGTGGGTGCCGCCGCCCTCCCACCGGCCGACCACGTAATCGCCTTCGCCAATCAGCTCCGCGGTGCCCCAGAAGTTCAGGTCCGGGAAGGAGGCGCGGAACCTGGTGGCGAAGGCCCGGACCTCGTCCCGGCCCCGGCAGGGGTCGTGCATCGAGTACTCGAAACGGATGTCGGGGGCGGCCAGCTCGTCGATGACGTCCGGGTTGAATCGCTCACCCCAGAATTCCGTGAACCACCGACCGACGATCTCCTTGTTCTTCTCAACGGACACGACTCGTTCCCTTCTCGATTGCCGGAGGCGACCCGGGTGGGTCCCTGCCATGTCAACGACGAACCGGGCCGGAACGTGAGGTGCCCGGGGCGATCAGCTGATGGCGTAGAGCTGCCATTGGCAGAAAATCCCCTTGAGCACGTGGATTCCGCGGTCGTCGAACCGAGCTGTCGGACACCGCCTCGCAGGGCCCGGGCCGTGGCCGCCGACTCTTCCAGCCGACCTCACACCCGGGGCCTCCCTGACGTTCATCAGGCATGGCCATCAGCTTCTCCCACCATCGCCCATCCGAGAGACCGGCCTCGCCGCTTGAGGCAGCCCTCAGCTCGAACGGAGCGATGCAATGAAGATCATCTCGTTCCGAGCCGACGGTCACCCGAGGGTCGTGGAGCTCACCGAGCGGGAGCAACAGGCGTCCTGCCTCCTCCA
>DASYFF010000055.1:0-6912 GCA_036498605.1 Acidimicrobiia bacterium
GGTCCCTACGACGCTTTCGGGGTCAGCAGGGGGTCGATCAGGACCGGCACGTCGCCGATGTCGGCCGGCAGCGGGAGCGCCTCCGGGGCTCTGGCCAGGCGGGCACGCCGGATGGTGAAGAACCCAAAGCCCGAGGCGGCCAGCGTGGCCACGGCGCCGATGGCGATGCCGTAGCGGGCGCCGAACCGCTCCGAGATGGCGCCGACGATCGGCCCCCCGATCGGGGTGCTGCCGAGGAAGACGATCGCCTGGAGGGCCAGGACCCGGCCCCGCATCGACGGCTCGGCCGCCAGCTGGGTGATGGCGGTGGCCGCCGTCATGAACAGGATGCTGCCCAGGCCGACCAGCAGCCCGGCGGCGAAGGCCGCCGGCTGGTTGGGCATCACGGCCAGCACGGCCAGGGCCACGCCGAAGAGGGCGGCGTTGCGGCTGACGATGCGGACGTCGATGCGCTTGCGGCGGGCGCTGGCCAGCGCCCCGACCAGCGACCCGCAGCTGACCACCGACATCAGCCAGGTGAAGGTCACGACGCTGCCGTGGAGGTCGCGGGTGGCGAAAAGGGGCAGCACGGTCTGGAAGTTGAAGGCCAGCGTCCCGATGAGCAGCATCATCAGCAGCGGGACCCAGAGCTCCGGGACGCTGCGGGCGTAGCGCATCCCTTCCCGGATCTGGCCCTTGCCCTTGGGGGTGACGGGGGCGGCGCGCAGCTCGGCCGGGTTCATCCGGGCCAGGGCGACGATGACGGCGATGTAGCTGACGGCGTCGAGCAGGAAGCACCAGCCGAAGCCGACGGTGGTGACCAGCAGACCGGCCAGGGCGGGGCCGAACACCCGGGAGCCCGTCATCAGCGCGCTGTTGAGGCTGACGGCGTTGTTGACGTGCTCCTCCGGCACCATCTCGACCACGAACGAGCGCCGAACCGGGTTGTCGAAGGCGGTGGCGATGCCGCTGCAGGTGGCCAGGGCGTAGATGGCCCACAGCGGCGGATGGTCCATGAAGGCCAGCGCCGCCAGCGAGAACGACTGCAGCATGGCCAGGGACTGCACGATGATGAGCAGCCGGCGCTTGTCGGACCGGTCGGCCACCAGCCCGGCGAAGGCCCCGAAGAGGAGTACGGGCCCGAACTGGGCGACGGCCAGCCCGCCGAGGGCGTAGCCGCTGTCGGTCAGCTTCAGGACGAGGAGGGTCTGGGCCACCAGCGTGAGCCAGTTGCCGATCTGGGAGATGAGCTGGCCGCCGAAGAAGAGGCGGAAGTTTCGGACGGCGAGCGACCGGAAGGTGTCATTTGTGGCGCGGCGGAGGCGGGTCACGGCGGTTCCTCGATACTGGTCAGATGATGAGTTCGTCGAGCACGTCGAGGGCGTCGGCCAGACGCCGCTGATGCTCCGGGGAGAGTTCGTTGATGCGGGCCGCCAGCCAGGCGGTCTTGCGCCGGCGCGACTCCTCGAGCAGCGCCTCGCCGTCGGGTGAGATGGCCACCCGGCATATCCGGCGGTCGGACGGGTCGGGGGCGCGGGTCACGAGCCCGTCGCACTCGAGCTTGGAGACCACCTTGGTGATCGACGGAGGCGCGACGCGCTCGTGCTCGGCCAGGGCCCCCAGGGTCAGGGGCCCGTGGTTGGCGATGACGGCCAGGGCCGACTGCTGGCTGGGGGAGAGCCCGGCGCCCGACTCCTGCCGCAGCCGGCGGGCCAGGCGGGTGGCGTTGAGCCGCAGCCGGGCGGCGATCTCGGCGGCGGCGATGTCAGTGGTGCGCATGCCGGATAGTTTACCAGACTAATTAGCCTAGTGAAACATTTTTCCGGGACCCGCACCGCACCGGTTCGCAGCATTCGGGGGGATTTATTCCCGGGGGACACCCCCGAGCCCCCGGGTTGTGCCACCGTTGGGGGCATGCCGGTGGCCGACACCATCATCTGCGTCGACTGCGGCGGGTCCTGCCAGCGGATGCCGCCCGAGCCCCCGGAGCTCGGCTGGCAGGTGGGCGACGTGGTGGTCTACCGATGCCGCGACTGCGCCGACGCCTGGTACGTCGAGGTCGACCCTGACGATCTCGACGACGATACCCGCCCGGCGTCGTAGCGACCGCCGGGCGGGTATCCCTGCGATGAGCAGCTAGCCCTTGCGGGCGGCGCGCTTCTTGGCCGGGGCCTTCGGCCTGGCGGCGGCCCTCGGGGCGGCCTTGACCGTCTTGGCCGGGGCCTTCTTCACCGCGGCCTTGCGGGGTGCGGCGGCCTTGCGGGGAGCGGCGGCCTTCTTCACCGCGGCCTTGCGGGGAGCGGCGGCCTTGCGGGGAGCGGCGGCCTTGCGAGGCGCGGCAGCCTTGCGGGGAGCGGCGGCCTTCTTCACCGCGGCCTTGCGGGGAGCGGCGGCCTTCTTCGCCGCCGGCGCCTTGGTGGCTGCAGCCTTGCGGGGGGCGGCGGCCTTCTTCGCCGCTGCCTTGCGCGGAGCGGCGGCCTTGCGGGCGGCCTTGCGAGGCGCGGCGGCCTTCTTCGCCGCTGCCTTACGGGGAGCGGCCTTGGCCGCCGCGGGCTTCGCCGCAGCGCCGTTGGTGGCCCCAGCAGTGCCGTCGGAGACGGTGGCGGTGGAGGCAGCCTTGCGGAGAGACTCAATGGCGTTCAGACAGGACGCCTTGCGGCTGTAGGGCTCGCTGTGGGCGAGCGTACGGCCCTGGCTGGTGAGGATCCATCGGAACCCTCCCTTGCCGTTGGAGCTGACTTCGAACTTCGCAGCCATCACATACACCCTCTCGTTTATCGGGACCAGCAGCAATAGTGTGGCGCAACACTATTGAAATTGCTAGTCCTCATTTCCGGTGTTCACTGCAGTCCCTTTCTGGGCAACGCATACCATTGACGCAAACCTCAAATATTCCGGGAGGCGGAACGGTGAGATTCGTTGTCACGGGGGCATCAGGGCACCTCGGAGGCAATGTCGTGCGGGCCCTTGTCGCCACTGGCGCGCCCGTGCGGGCCGTCGACGTGCGGCGCGGTGCAGCACTTCAGGGTCTCGATGTGGAGTTCGTCGAGGGTGACGTGCTCGACTCTGCCGCGCTGCAGAAGGCGTTTGCCGGAGCCGAATTCGTCCTCCATCTGGCGGCCCGGATCTCGATCGCCGGTGATCCCGACGGCTCGGTCCGGCGGGTGAACGTCGACGGCGTCCGCTCTGTCGCGGAGGCGGCGCTCGCCGCCGGGGTCCGCCGCCTTGTCCACTGCAGCTCGCTACACGCCTATGACGTCGGAGCGACCGATGGCCCCGTCCGGGAGGACGGGCGTCGCGCCACCGGTTCAGCGCTTCCGGCCTACGACCGGTCGAAGGCGGCGGGGGAGGAGGAGCTGCGCCGCGTCGTCGATCGGGGCCTCGACGCGGTGATCCTGAACCCGTCGGGGATGGTCGGGCCCGTCGATCCCGAGCCGTCGCGCATGGGCCGGGTCCTGCTGGCGATGTTCCGGGGACGGATGCCGGTCACGGTCCGCGGCGCCTTCGACTGGGTCGACGTGCGCGACGTCGGGGCGGCGCTCATCGCCGCCACCGAACAGGGCCGCAGCGGTGAGAACTACCTGGTCGGGGGGCATAACGCGTCGGTTTCCGACCTGGCCCGCCTGGCCGCCGAGGTGAGCGGTCGTACACCGCCCCGGGTGGTGGCGCCGTTGGCGCCGGTGGAGCTGGCGGCCCGGGTGGCGGTCCGCCTCGCCGGTCCCCGGCGGGCCGGCCGTCTCCTGCTCACCCCCGAATCACTCCACGCCCTGGCCACCGATCCGGTGGTGGACTGCTCGAAGGCCGCCGCCGAGCTCGGCTACCGGCCCCGGCCGCTGGCCGAGACGGTGTCCGACCTCCACGCCGCCTTCGTCGCCGAAGGCCGGCTCACGCCGCCTCGTGGAAGATGAGTCCGAGCGTCCGGCGGCGCCCGGAATGCAGCCGGCTGACGCCGTGGCGCAGCGCGGCCGCCGACCAGCCCCGGGCGGAGGGGACCGGCCGGTCCCGGGTGGTGAAGACCAGCGCCTCGCCCCGGCCGATGACGGCGGTGGTGGCGCGGGACTGGGCCCGCATCCGGTTCTCGACCACCAGGAACTCGCCGCCGGTGTAGTCGACGCCCGGTTCGTCGAGGCCGACGACGACCTGGAGCGGGAAGACGAGATCGCCGTACAGGTCGCGGTGTAACGCGTTCCATCCCCCGGGCCCGTAGCGCAGCAGCAGCGGTGTCGGCTGCCCCTGCCCGACCCGATGACACTGCTCCAGCCAGTCCTCGAAGGCGTCGGGCCAGACGTCGTCCCGTCCGAGCCGGTCGGCCCAGTCCCGGGCGATCGGGAGGAGGTGGGGCCAGAAGGCGGCCCGCAGCCGGTTCACGGTGTCGGGCAGCGGTTCGGCGAAGTACCGGTACTGCCCTTCGCCGAAGCGGTGCCGGGCCATGTCGACGGTGGAGCGGAACCGCCCGTCCTCGTCGTAGAGGGTGGCCAGGGCGCGGCATTCGGCCGGACTCAACACGGTGCCGACCTTCGCCAGGCCGACCTCGTCGAGATCGGCGGCCACCGCCTTCCAGTCGGCGGCGCCGATCACGCCGCCGACTCCATGGTGAGCAGGGCGTGCTTGACCGCTGGGCCGCCCCGGTACTGGCCGTAAGTGCCGTCGCGGCGGACGACCCGGTGGCAGGGCACCACCAGCGGAACGGGGTTGGTGGCGCAGGCGCTCCCGGCGGCCCGGACCGCCCGGGGATTCCCGGCCGCGGTGGCCACCACCGTGTAGCTCTCGGTGGCGCCGTAGGGGATGTCGCGGAGGTGCTCGAGCACGGCCCGCCGGAACCCCTTGGCCAGCTGCAGGTCGACGGGCAGCTCGAACACCCGGCGCTGACCGGCGAAGTACTCGTCGAGCTGGCGGGCCACGTCGTCGACAGCCCGGGGCGAGCGGAGGATGCGGGGGCTGATGGCGCCGGCCAGTTCTTCGAGCACCGTGTCGTGGTTCTCGAGCTCGAAGGCGACCCGGACGAGGCCGGCGGGGGTGGCGGCCAGCAGCAGCCGACCGGCCGGGCTGTCCATGGTCCGGTAGGCGACGTCGAGGAGGTCCTCGGCATCGGCCGACCGGACCAGGCGGGCCTGGAGGGCGGCGAAGTCGGTCAGTTCGTCGGCGTCGAAGGTGAGGTCGTCGATGATCTGGCGGTCGGTGGGTACGTTCATGATCGGTCCTCTTGGTAGGAACGGCGGAGGCGGGCGATGCCGTCGGCGGCGTTGCGGCGGGCGGCGGCTTCGCTGCACTCCAGCAGCGCGCCGACGTCGGCGTAGGAGAGATCGGCCAGATAGCGGTACACGACCGCCAGCCGCGCTTTGTCGGGCAGCTGGCCCAGCGCGCCGTGCAGCTCCGTGTCGGCCGGCTCCGGCCCCGGAGTGGCCCCGGGCCGCTGGTCGCCCAGGTCGGCGGCCGGTTCCGGCCTCCGGGCCCGGGCCCGCAGCTGGTCGATCGCCTTGTGGTGGGCGATCGTGGC
This sequence comes from Acidimicrobiia bacterium, assembly GCA_036498605.1. Taxonomy (GTDB): domain Bacteria; phylum Actinomycetota; class Acidimicrobiia; order IMCC26256; family BP-133; genus BP-133. The sequence continues at coordinate 5,477 of DASYFF010000055.1, forward strand.
CAGCCAGCCGGCCACGTTGCTGCGGGGGCGGAGATCGGGATAGGCCCGGAGGGCGGACAGGAACGTCTCCGACCAGGCGTCGTCGGCCTCCACCGGCCCGAGCAGGGCGCGGCAGACCCGCATCACCATCGGCCCGTGCTCGGCCACCACTGCTTCGAACGGTTGCATCACCACACCTGGTCAACGAACGGCGACCCCGACCTGTGAGGTCGGTGCGCGCGCCCACTGTCTACCCGTCCGGGCGGTGTATCACGCGTGATACCATGGGGTGCCATGGCTGAGGTGTCGATCCGCGATCTCCGGAACCACGGCGGTGAGGTCGTCGACCGCGTGGCCAGGGGCGAGCGCGTCACCATCACCCGGAGCGGGAAGCCGGTCGCCGAGCTCCGCCCGCTGGCTCGTGATCCGATGCCCCTCGAACTGCTGCTCAGGGGCTGGCGGCGATTGCCGTGGGTCGATCCCGATCGGCTCCGTGCCGATCTCGACGGCGTGGTCGATGGGCGCCTGTAAATGGCCCAGGGGATTCTCGACACCAACACCCTGATCCTGATCGACCGTATCGAGGACACCACCGCCCTCCCGTCCGAACCGCTGATCACCGCCGTGACTCTGGCGGAGCTCTCGGTGGGCCCGCTCGTGGCGTCAGATGCCAGGGAGCGCGCCGCTCGCCAGGCCCGTCTCCAGCAGGCCGAAGCCGACTTCGACCCGCTGCCCTTCGACGCCGCCGCCGCCCGGAGCTTCGGTCAGGTGGCGGCGGCGCTACGCCGACGCGGCCGCAAGCCGGCGGCCCGGGCCTACGACGCCATGATCGCCGCCATCGCACTGGCCAACGGGCTACCCGTCCACACCTGCAACCCCGACGACTTCGCCGGAATCGAGGGACTCACGGTCGTCGGCGTCCCGCTCCCCGATTTCTAGCGGACGGATGACGGCACGCACCTGGCCGGTCTGCGAGGATCGGCGCATGGCGGCGGCCGACTCCCCGTACTACCGGCGCGACCTGGCGCTCGTGCACCATCTCGGGTTCGGGTTTCATGCGCAGGCCTGCGCGCCGGGGATTCTGGCATTGCTGGAGCCGGTCAGGGAGCGGGGTGGGGTGGTGCTGGAGCTGGGGTGCGGGAGCGGGCTGCTCACCCGATTTCTGGTCGCGGCCGGGCACCGGGTGGTGGCCACGGATGCCTCGCCGGCCATGGTCGAACTGGCCCGGGAGTACGCCGGAGGGGCGGAGGAGGTGCGGGTGCTGGTTCTGCCCGATGATCCGCTGCCGCCGGCCGACGCCGTCATATCGGTGGGCCACGTGCTGAGCTACCTGGCCGACGAGGCGGCGTTGCAGCGGGCGCTGGTGGCTGTCGCCCGGGCGGTGCGGCCGGGAGGGCTGTTCGCCCTCGACCTCTGCGACCTCGAATGGGGCGCCCTCCGGCGGGAGGCGCCGAACT
>DASYFF010000056.1:0-2827 GCA_036498605.1 Acidimicrobiia bacterium
CGAGCCGCTGCTGCTGGCCACGATGGCGCGCTGCTCGCTCGCCCTCGGCCGACCCGATCAGGCCCTCGCCACCGCCGAGGAAGCCTTCGACATCATGGACGGCCGCGGCCTCACCGCCTGCGCCCTCCTGGCGCCGATCACACTGGCGGAAGTGCTCATGGCCAGCCGAGGTGCCGCCGCCGCCGAGCGCGTCGAGGCCGTTCTGGCCCACGCCGCCCAGACGGCGCGCCACAGCCAGGCTCGCATCTTCGAGCCCCAGATCCATCGCCAAAGGGCCGCCCTGGCGCGACTACGAGGCGATGGCCTCGCCGGTGGGAACAGGGCGATCTGAACCACGACCTCAATAGGGCACGGGCCCGGTCGCTCATGGCCCTCTGTGCGACGCCGGCGTTGGGGACAAAGCGCTCGAAGCCGTGCGGGGCGCCGCAGTCCCCTGAAGTCCACCAGTCGGCCAGGGGCAGAGGTGGGCGAGACGTTGTCACCACCGTCTTCGTTCCCTGCGCCGAATCGCTGCGGGAGACGGGGCGAGTCACCGCACTCGTGGTACCCGAAGGTGAACTTGCCGTCACGGTGCACATCGGCCCTCACACCGCCGAAGTGGACCGAGCCTACGGATCTCTCGCCACCTACGTCACCGATCATGCCCTCGCCGTCGAAGGACCCATCCGCGAGTACTACGTCGTTGGCCCGCAGGAGACCCCCGACGAGGACCAATGGCGCACCGAGATCGCCTGGCCGATCTTCGACACGGCACGTCGGGCTGGCGGCCGACATGGAACCCCAGGGGCGCGCTGATGATGGCGTAGGTGGCCTGGGCGCCGTGGCGAACCGCCGTGCGCCACTCCCGGCCCCGGCCGTTCTTCGGGACGACGACCCCGTTCGAGGAGGTGCATCGTTCCGGGGCCCCCGGCGAAACCTCCGGTTTCGCGGGCCGCCGTGTCCCGTCCCCAAATTTTTAGATAGACATCGAACGATTCGATATCTAAGCTTATAGCCGTGAGTCCTCCCCCGGACCGGCGACCCATCGGCCTCCACCTCACCCGCACCGCCAAGGCGGTGAGCCGGGCCTTCGACCATGCCCTGGCCGAGGCCGGAGGGTCCCTGCCCCTGTGGCTGGTGCTCCTGTCTCTCAAGAGCGAGCAGCCTGGCATGCAGCGCGACCTGGCGGCCGCCATCGGCGTGGAAGGGCCGACCCTCACCCACCACCTCAACCGCATGGAGGCGGCCGGGCTGGTGATCCGCCGGCCGGACCCGGCCAACCGCAGGGTCCACCAGGTGGAACTGACTCCCGACGGCGACGCCGCCTTCGATCGGCTCCGCCAGGTGGTCGTGGCCTTCGACCGGCGACTGCGAACCGGAATCAGCGCCGACGAGGCGACGGTTCTGGCCGGGCTCCTCGACCGCCTGGAACGCAACGCCGCGGGCCAAGCGGTCCCGTCAGGCCCGGCGACGCCGACCGGAGCGGCGAAGACGACCAGGAAGGAGCACCCCCGATGAAGCTCGTCGTCCACCTGTCCCACGCCAACTGGCCGTTCCGCCCGGCCGACCTCGCCGGCGTGCTGGCCGACGTCGCCGCCCTGGCCGACGAAGGCGGCCTCGACGGCGTCGCCACCGCCGACCACCTCTGGCAGCACCCGATGGCCGGCGGCCCGGCGGCCAACTGCCTCGAGGCCTACACCACCCTCGGATTCCTCGCCGCCCACACCGAACGGGTCCGTCTGCTCACCGTCGTCACCGGCGCCCACTTCCGCCCGGCCGGGCTGCTGGCCAAGACGGTCACCACCCTTGACGTCCTCTCCGGGGGCCGGGCCTGGCTGGGCATCGGCGCCGGCCACTACGAGGAGGAATGCACCGGCCTCGGGGTGCCATTCCCCCCGCTGTCCGTCCGCTATGAGCTGTTGGAGGACGCCCTCGAACTGTGCCGACGCATGTGGCAGGGCGACCACGGTGGCGAGCAGCCCTTCGTCGGCCACCACGTCCGGGCCGCCCGACCCCTCAACGTGCCCCAAGCGCTCCAGCGGCCCCACCCGCCGATCCTCATCGCAGGCACCGGTGAGCGGCGCACCCTCCCCCTGGTGGCCCGCTACGGCGACGCCTGCAGCCTGCGTCCCGCCCCTGACATCCCCGCCAAACTCGACGTACTCCGCCGGGCGTGCGCCGAAGCCGGAACCGACTTCGACCGCATCGAGCGGACCTGCGCCTACGCCTTCGCTCCTGGCGGCGACGACGCCACCACCCAACTGCTCGGCCAGCTCCGGTGGTTGGCCGGGCTCGGCATCGACACCGCCATTGGCCGCCTCGACGGCCCCGATCCGAGAGCCACCCTCGAATGGCTGGTGGCCGACATCGTCCCGGCCGCCAACGAACTGGAGGCAACCCGATGAGCGACATCACCACCTTCCTCTCCGCCTGGGCCCAAGCCGAACGCAGCCGAGACACCCACTTCCTGGCCGAGCGGCTCACCGACGACTTCATCGGCGTCGGCCCTTTGGGGTTCACCCTCCCCAAGGCGGCATGGCTCGCCCGCCACACCGGCGACGATCTCCGCTACGACACCTTCGACCTCAGCGAAATCGAAATCCGCCGCCGGCCCGCGATGGCCGTCGTCACGGCCCGACAGGACGCCGCCGGAACCTTCGCCGGACATCCCCTCCCCCGGACGCTGCGCAATTCCTTCGTCCTCGTCGAAGACGACCAGGGCTGGCGCCTGGCCAACCTCCACATGAGCTTCGTCGCCGGCACGCCCGGAGCGCCACCTCTGCCGACCAACCCGACCACGAAATGACGACAGACGGCTCCCGACCAGACGTCACCGGGTCACGCCCCC
>DASYFF010000057.1:0-4580 GCA_036498605.1 Acidimicrobiia bacterium
CAAGCTGAACAAGCCGATCAACGGGATGGCCGCCACCCCGAGCGGCGCCGGCTACTGGCTGACCGCCTCCGACGGCGGCATCTTCGCCTTCGGCGACGCCAGGTTCTTCGGCTCCACCGGGGCCATGAAGCTCAACCAGCCCATCACCGGGATGGCCGCCACCCCGAGCGGCGCCGGCTACTGGCTGACCGCCTCCGACGGGGGCATCTTCTCCTTCGGCGACGCCGGCTTCCACGGCGCGGCGCCGTCCCGCCCGGCCCGGGGGGCCCGCACCGTGACCGGCATGGTCCCGAGCCCGACCGGCGGCGGCTACTGGCAGGCGTCGACCACCGGCGAGCTGCTGGCGTTCGGCGACGCCCCCGATTTCGGGGCCGGCGTGTCGAACCTCAACCATCCCATCGTGGGGCTGGCCGTCCTTCCGGCTCCCCGGGCGTCGAACGGACCGGGCACCCCGGCCGGTCCGGCACCGGGCACCCCGGCCGGCCCACCGGCCACGACCCCGCCGCTGCAGGGTCCGGCCAAGACGTTCTCGTCCACCGCCGGCCCGTCCTGGGGCACGGCCGCCGACACCGCCAAGGCGGGCTACGCCCAGCTGGTGGTGGCCGTGACCGAGTCCGGCAGCCGGGCCTACGTGGGCGGAGAGTTCGCCGGCCTGGTCGACCAGAACGGCGCCTCCGCCACCGGGGCGCCCTACCTCATGGAGCTCGACGCCGGCACCGGCGTGCCCATCCCCGGATCGAGTTTCACGGCCACCGCCAACCCCGACGGCCCGGTCCTGGCGCTGCTGCCGGCGCCGGCCCAGAACCGGCTCTACGTGGCCGGGAAGTTCAGCCATATCGGTGGTCAGACGATGCCGCGGCTGGCCGCCCTGAAGCTCGACACGGGCGCTGTCGACCCCACGTTCAACCCGCCCGCACCCAACGCCTACATCACGGCCCTGGCCCTCTCGGGCGGGCGCCTCTACCTCGGCGGGGCCTTCAGCAACCTCACCACCGCCACCGGCCCGGTCAACCGCCCGGGCGTGGCCGCCGTCGACGCGACGAGCGGCGCCCTCGTCAGCAGCTTCAGCCCGCCCCAGAACTACGGCGGCGTCTTCGAGACCCACACCGGCCAGCCGGTGGAGGACAGCAACGGCTCCTACACCCCGGGCGTGGTCCAGGGCCTCGCCGTCCCCGGCGACGGGAAGTCGATCCTCGTCGGTGGCAGCTTCCTCCACCTGGGCACGGCCCCGGCCGACGACCCCAACCACCAGCGGGGAGGCCTGGTGTCGCTCGACACGGCCACCGGGGCGCTGTCGGTCTGGCAACCCGTCCACAAACGGCCGGTGTTCGCCCTCACCGTCTGGCCGGGCGACAACACCACGGTCTTCGCCGCCGCCGGCGGGGCGGGCGGCGTGGTCGAGGCCTTCGGGCCGGGAGGGAAGAAGACCACCCCGCTGTGGACGGGCCACGTCGACGGTGACGCCACCGGCGTGGCCGCCACCGCCACGAAGGTGTACCTGGTCGGCCACTACGACCACGAGGTGCCCGACGCCAACGACCCCTGCCTCAAGCTCAGCCCCCAACCGCCCGACGGTCACATGGGGGTGAGCTGCCCCAACGGCGAGGCCCACCGGCACCTGGCGGCCTTCGACGCCCAGACCGGCGCCGTCGACCCGTCGTTCACCGCCCAGGCCGACACCAACGAGGGGCCCGACGTGGCCTACGCCGGCGCGAGCCACCTCTACGTGGGGGGCAACTTCCGCAAGGTGAGCGACACGCCCCAGGCCAACTACCGGGACCAGCCCGGCCTGGCGATCTACCCGGCCACCGGCTAGAGACCGAGGACGGGCAGCAGCTCTTTGTAAGAGGCGATGACGGCGTCGCCCGGCGGGCCCTGGTCGGGCTCGTCCTCGAAGACGGCCGTGATCCGGACCGCCCGCATGCCGACAGCCTGGGCTCCGGCCACGTCGGTGCGCCGGCGGTCGCCGACGTGGACGCAGCGGCCGGGGTCGGGCCCGCCGAGGCCGACCAGGGCGTGCTCGAAGATGCGGCGGTCGGGCTTGTAGACACCGACCTCGTCCGAGAACGACCAGTGGTGGAAGTACCCGAGCACACCGTGGCGTTCGAGGTGGCGGAGCAGGGCCGGCGACGGGGTGAAGCCCACGTCGCAGATGATCCCCAGCCGGACGCCTTGCTCGAACAGGGCGGCCAGCGCCTCCGCCACCCCGTCCAGGAGCCGGAGGTCGGCCCCCTCGCCCTGGCCCGCGAAGGCGGCCAGGAGGTCGGGCCGGAGGCCGGCCACAACGGGGTCCTCGGGGAAGGCCCGCTCGACGGCGTCGGCGATGGCGTGGGCGGCGTCGAGGCCGCTGAACTGGCGGTTGGCCCGCCAGGCGTCGTTCCAACGACGCCAGGCGACGTCGTAGCCGGCACTGAGAACCGGAAGTACAACGCCGGCGCTCCCCACGCCGGCGTCGACCAGTACCTGGCTCATGGCTTCCAGGCGGCGGCTTCGCAGGTAGCCGCCCGGTGGCTCACAACAGAGGGTGTTCCAGTAATCGAAGGTCACGGCCTCGACGGCCGCTCCTCCGGGGGACAACGACCTACAGCCCCTGCTCGCTCTCGATCTGCTCCAGGTACCGCATGATCTCGATGGCCCGGAAACGGCGGTGCCCGCCGAGCGTCCGGATGGCGGAGATCTTGCCGGCCCTGGCCCAGCGCGTGACGGTCTTGGGGTTGACCCGGAACATCTCGGCCACCTCAGACGGCGTCAGAAGGGCATCGGGGTCGGTACGGTCTTGCATCGCCTTTCCTCTCTTGATGGCACAGGCCCGCAGCGTGAGCCACGAGGGGGAGCCGGTGTCCGCTTCGTCCCCGAGGGTACGGGACCGTACCGTTCGGGGTCGATAGCCCGGGAGTGTCATTTCGACATGGCCCGGAATGACTAGTCACCCTGTAGTTCACCTGCCCGGACCAGCACTTATGTCACTGTCCGACCAACTGGACCGACGGGACGGCGGCTGGCTTGCCACGCCCGTCTAGGGATCTATCGGCACACTCCGGGCTGTAATTAAGCAGTCCGCTCAAGCTGCTCTTGAGGCTTACGATGATCGGAGAGAAGGAAGTCCCTCCGGACGTGTCGAAGGGCGATCCCAGTGTTCGATCGCATCGAGGCCGACGACTACGAGCAGGTGGTGTTCTGCAACCACCGGGCCACGGGCCTGCGGGCCATCGTCGCCGTCCACAACACCGCCCTGGGCCCGTCGCTGGGTGGTACGCGCTTCTATCCCTACGCCAACGAGGACGACGCCCTGGAGGACGTCCTGCGCCTGTCGAAGGGGATGACCTACAAGGCGGCGCTGGCCGGCCTCGACCTCGGCGGCGGCAAGGCCGTGATCCTCGGCGACCCCGCCCTCGACAAGACCGAGGCCCTGCTGCGGGCCTACGCCCGCTACGTCGACGCCCTCGGAGGCCGCTACATCACCGCCGAGGACGTCGGGACCACCCAGGCCGACATGGACCTGATCCGCCGGGAGACCCGCTGGGTGACCGGCGTGTCGCAGTCGCTGGGCGGGTCCGGCGACCCCAGCGTGGCCACCGCCCAGGGCCTCTACTACGGCCTCAAGGCCGTGGCCATGACGCTGTGGGGCGACACCAACCTCGAGGACCGCCACGTGGCCGTCTCCGGCGTCGGGAAGGTCGGCTACGCCTTCGTCCGCCAGCTGGTGGAGGACCGGTGCCGGGTGACCGTGGCCGACGTGGTGCCGGCCGCCGCGGAGCGGGCCGTCCACGACTTCGGCGTCGAGGCGGTGGCCGTCGAGAAGATCCACGCCGTGGAGTGCGACGTCTACTCGCCCTGCGCCCTGGGTGGGGCGCTGTCGTTCCAGACCATCTCGGAGCTGCGCTGCGCCGCCGTCTGCGGCTGCGCCAACAACCAGCTGGCCGAGCCGGGCTGCGACGAGGCGCTGGCCGAGGCCGGCGTCCTCTACGCCCCCGACTACTGCGTGAACGCCGGCGGCATCATCAACATCTCCGAGGAGCTGCGGGGCTACTCCCGGGAGCGGGCCGAGACCGGCCTGCGTCACATCTACGACGCCACGCTGGCCGTCTTCGCCCGGGCCCGGGTCGACGGCATCACCACGGCCGCTGCCGCCGACCGCCAGGCCGAAGCCCGCATCGACGCCGTCGGCCGCCTCAACCTGATCCGTCCCCCCAGTCGCTGAATCCGGAGGATTCCATGTCGTACGCCCCGGCTGAGCGGACGGACCTGTCCGCCCTGCACCTCCAGGACCGGCACACCCCACTGGGGCTGTCCGGGGACGAGGTCGTGGCCATGTGGCGCACGATCCTCCTCACCCGCCGGCTCGACCAGAAGATCTGGGCCCTCAACCGGATGGGCAAGGCGCCCTTCGCCGTGTCGTGCCAGGGCCATGAGGGCGCCCAGATCGGCTCCGCCTGGGCGCTGCGCGAGGGTCATGACGTGGTCTGCCCGTACTACCGCGACCCCGGCGTGATGGTGGCCCTCGGCATGACCGCCACCGAGATCATGGAGGCGGTCTTCGCCCGGGAGTCCGACCCCAACTCTGGCGGCCGGCAGATGCC
>DASYFF010000058.1:0-8108 GCA_036498605.1 Acidimicrobiia bacterium
CGCCAGCTGGGCGACGTCACCACCCTGGCCAACGCCGGCGTCGTCACCGAGTTGGCCGAGCTGGCCAAGGACCCCAAGTCCGCCGAGGACTGACACCCCTTGCAGGACAATGAAGGGGGCCGGCCCAGTGGGCCGGCCCCTTTCACATGCCCGGAGTCACCACTCTCAGGTGGTAGACCCTGTCGCCGTGGCGGCACCCCCCACCGCCGACGGGTTGTCGAGCTCGTCCCAGATCTTCGTGGAGTGCGTCTCCTTCAACAGGAAGGAGCCCACCACGAACGTGACCGAGGCGACGATGATCGGGTAGTAGAGGCCGGCGTAGAGGTTCTTCGTCGCCGCCGTGACGTAGATGCCGATCAGCGGCAGGAGGCCACCGAACACACCGTTGCCGATGTGGTAGGGCAACGACAGCGACGTGTAGCGCACCTTGGCTGGGAAGGCCTCCACGAGATAGGCGGCGATCGGCCCGTACACCATGGTCACGAACACCATCTGCACGAAGATGAAGAAGACCAGCAGCGGGAAGTTCGGCGTCTTCTTGGGCAGGACCGAGGTTCCGGCCTTCAGGGCCTTCACGCTGGCCGGAAGCTTGGCCTTGTCACGGGCGATGATGCTCTTGCCCTCGGAGTTGATCGAGGCGAGCTGCGGCTCGTGCTGGCCCTTGACGATGACCTTCTTCAGCTTGACGACATCGGTGTTGGCCGCCGACACCATGCCGTGGTAGATCGGCACGTAGAGGACAGCGCCGAGGGCCATGCCGGTCAGCATGATCTTCTTGCGTCCGATCCGGTCCGACAGCGCACCGAAGAAGGTGAACAGCGGCATGCCGAGCAGGATCCCGACCGCGATCACGACCCGGGCCGCCTCGGTATCGAGCTTGAGGATCGTCGAGATGTAGTACAGGGCGTAGAACTGGCCGGTGTACCAGATGACGCCCTGGCCGGCGGTGGCGCCGAACAGGGTGGTGAGGATCCGCTTCCAGTTGTCCCAGCCCTTCAGGGCGTCACCGAGCGGGGTCTTGGACGTCTTGCCCGTGTCCTTGAGCGTCTGGAAGATCGGCGACTCCTTCATCCTCAACCGGATGAAGAGCGACACGCCGACCAGCACGACGGAGAGCAGGAACGGGAGCCGGTACCCCCAGTGGGTGAAGCTGTACTCGGTCATGCTGCGGTTGCAGATGATCACGACCATGATGGCGATGAACAGGCCGGCCGTGGCCGTGATCTGGATGAAGCTGGTGTAGAAGCCCCGCTTGTTGTCGGGGACGTGCTCCGCCACGTAGATGGCGGCACCGCCGTACTCGCCGCCGAGGGCCAGACCCTGGAGGATCCGCAGAAGCAGCAGGATGATCGGCGCCCCCATCTTGATCACGTCGTAGCTCGGCAACAGGCCGATGGCGGCCGTGCACGAGCCCATGATCAGCAGGGTGACGAGGAAGGCGTACTTCCGCCCGACGAGGTCGCCGATGCGGCCGAAGAAGATGGCCCCGAAGGGCCGGACCACGAACCCGACGGCGAACGTCGCCAGGTACAGCAGCAGCGAGATGGTCTCACCGGCCGAGGCCGGGTAGAACCGCGGCGCCAGCGTCGTGGCCAGCGTCCCGAAGATGTAGAAGTCGTACCACTCGATGACCGTGCCCGAGGATGCGGCCAGGATCACCTTCCAGATGCTGTAGCCCTGGTTCGCCTGAATCTGGGCTTCACTTACGCCGGCTTGCGCCATGCTTTCCCCCTTCCGGGACCGGCCGTCCCGTTGCCGACATACGTAAGTGCAGCTCAACGGCCGGATCAACGACCCCTCGGCGAGCGCGATGGACCCTGCGCCGAGCGGCTTTTCTCTTGCGCCCAACGGTCACTCCGATACGGTCCATCCGGTGATCGATCTCCACAGCCACTCCACCGCCTCCGACGGTTCGGACTCTCCGGCCGAGCTCGTGGCGCTTGCCGCCCGGGCCGGCCTGACAGCCCTGGCGCTGACCGACCACGACACGGTGGAGGGCCTGGCCGAAGCCCGGGCGGCGGCGGTCGAGGCCGGCGTCCGGCTGGTGCAGGGCTGCGAGCTGTCGTGCGAGGTGGGCGCGGCCACGATGCACCTGCTCGTCTACTTCCTGGACGACGGGCCCGGGCCCCTGCAGGACGAGCTGGCCGGTCTCCAGGCCGCCCGGGCCGACCGCAACCGGCGGATCGTGGCCGTCCTGCGGGACCACGGCCTCGACGTCACGCTGGACGAGATCCTGACCGAGGCCGGCGGCGGCTCGGTCGGCCGGCCCCACGTCGCCGGCGTCCTGCTCCGGAAGGGCTATGTCGGTTCAGTCCAGGAGGCCTTCGACGTGTGGCTGGCCAAGGGCAGGCCGGCCTACCTCGACCGGGAGCGGCTCCTGCCCGCCGACGCCATCGCTCTGGCCCATGCCTCGGGGGCGGTGGCGGTGATGGCCCACCCGACCTCGCTCGGCTTCGACGCTCCGGCGCTGGAGGAGTTCGTGACCGGCCTGGCCGCCGACGGCCTCGACGGCCTGGAGTGCGAGTACGGCCGCTACTCCCCGGACCTGCGGGCCGCCCTGCGGTCCCTGGCCGCCCGCCTCGCCCTGGCCGTGACCGGCGGCAGCGACTACCACGGCCGCTACAAACCCGACATCTCCCTGGGAACCGGCACCGGCGACCTCAACGTCCCCGACGACCTCCTCGACGAACTGGAGGCTAGGAAACCGGCGTGACCCCGCCGGCCAGGGCGGACGGGAGAGCATCCCGCCACGCGAGCTCCGCGTCGCCGATGGCGACGTCGAAGGCACCCGTCCACACGAGCCGGTCGCCTTCGGCGGTGCCGATGACGGCGGCGGCCACACCAGCGGACTCCGCCCGCCCCAGCACCTCGTCGATCCGGGCGGCGTCGACGGCCAGGACGACCCGGTTGGCCGACTCCGAGAAGCAGGCCACCGCCGGCACGAGCCCGGCCAGGCTTCCCTCGGGGGCGACGGTGAAGCCACAACCGCCGGCGATGGCCATCTCGGCCAGGGCGACGGCCAGACCGCCGTCGGAGCAGTCGTGGACGCCGGCCACGGCCCGCTCGGCGACGAGCCCGGCCACGAGACCGTGGAGGCGACCGGCGGCGGCGGAATCGGCCACGGGCGGCATCCCGCCCAGGAGGCCGTGGCGGCCCGCCGCCCACTCGGACCCGCCGAGCTCGGCCGCCGTGTCGCCCAGCACGACGATCCGGCTGCCGGGCGTGACCGCGGCCGGCGGCACCGGGCTGTCGAGCCGCTCGATCAGGCCCACCACGCCGACCACCGGGGTCGGCTGGATGTCCTCCCCGCCCGACTCGTTGTAGAAGCTGACGTTCCCGCCGATCACCGGCAGGCCGAGATCACGGCAGGCGCCGGCCATCCCGTCCACCACCTCAGCGAACTGCCACATCACTTCGGGGTGTTCCGGGTTGCCGAAGTTCAGGCAGTTGACCAACGCCATCGGCTTCGCTCCGGTGCAGGCCACGTTACGGGCCGCCTCCAGGACCGCCAGGGCGCCGCCGGCGCGGGGGTCGAGCACGCAGAAGCGGGCCTTGCCGTCCGTGGTCAGGGCCAAGGCCTTGTCGGAGTCCCGCAGCCGCAGGACGGCGGCATCGGCCGCCCCCGGCCCGGCCACCGTGTTGAGGAACAGCTGGTGGTCGTACTGCCGCCACACCCATGACGAGTCGCCGATGTTGGGCAGGCCCAGCAGCCCGAGCAGCTCCGGCCCGAGGTCGGCCCCGGCCGGGAACCGCCCCGCCAGTTCCGGGAGCGGATCGGCGGCGACGAGCGCGTCCTGCCCCGTCGGCCGGGCCACCGGGCGGTCGTAGACCGGCCCGTCGCCGAGGCTCTCGGCCGGGACGTCGCACAGCGGATCGGACTCCCGCCCGTCGAAGAGCCCGTCGTAGACCCGGAACCGGCCCGTGTCGGTCACCTCGCCGATGACAGAGGCCCGGATCTCCCACCGCCGGCACAGGGCCAGGACCTCGTCGAGGTTCCCGGGGGTGACGATGGCCAGCATCCGCTCCTGGCTCTCGGAGATCATCACCTCCACCGGGTCCATCCCCGGCTCCCGGCGGGGGACCCGGGCGATGTCGACGTCCATCCCCATCCCGCCCTTGGCCGCCGTCTCCGACGCGGCGCAGGAGATGCCGCCGGCGCCGAGGTCCTGCACGCCGACGGCCAGGCCGGAGTCGAGGAGGGCCAGGCAGGCCTCGATCAGCTTCTTCTCCTCGAAGGGGTCGCCAACCTGGACCGACGGCCGCTTGTCGGCCGCCGACTCGTCGAACCCGGCCGAGGCCAGGATGCTGGCCCCACCGATCCCGTCCCGCCCTGTCGACGCCCCGAGCAGGACGGCGAGATTGCCAACTCCCTCGGCCCGGGCCAGCACCAGGCGATCTTTGGGCAGCACCCCGAGACAGAAAACGTTAATCAAGGGATTGGCGCTGTAGCAGGGGTCGAACACGATTTCGCCACCGACGGTCGGCACGCCGACGGAATTGCCATAGCTGGAGATCCCCGACACGACGCCTTCGACCAGATAACGGTTCCGGGCGACGTCGAGCGGACCGAATCGCAGCGGGTCCATCAGAGCGATAGGGCGGGCTCCCATGGAGAAAATGTCCCGGATGATGCCGCCCACGCCGGTGGCCGCACCCTGGTGCGGTTCGACGGCCGACGGATGGTTGTGGCTCTCGATACGCAGGGCCACGGCCTGGTCGCCACCGACGTCGATGACGCCGGCGCCCTCACCCGGCCCGACCAGCACCCACGGCGCCTCGGTGGGAAATCGACCCAGGTATTTGCGGGACGACTTGTAGGAGCAGTGTTCCGACCACATCACCGAGTACATGGCCAGCTCGAGGTCGGTCGGATCACGGCCCAAGAGGCGCACGATGGCGTTCAGCTCGTCGTCGGTCATGCCCAGCAGGCGATGTCTCGGTTCCACGCTGATGAGCCTAATCGACCATCTCCTCTTGTCTATTTGTCGTGGCGGCTGCAAGATGTGTGCTACATATCGAATGCCAATCGCCGCCGCGTATAACTCGACGTTATGTTCGAAGTCGGCCCCCAAGGAGAGCAGGAATCAGGTGAGCCCCAGAGCATCCGCATCCGAGACGAAGGCTCCGGTCAAGCGCAAGCGCTCCCCCATGTCCAACGAGCACAAGCAGGCGCTGGCGGAAGGGCGGGAACAGGGCCGTGGCGTGCGCCTTTACCTTGAAGCGCTGGAGAAGAACCGGCCGAAGCGGGGGCGCAAGCGCACTTCGGATTCCATCACCAAGCGGCTCGACACCATCGAGCAGCGCCTGGTCGACGCCGACCCGCTGACCCGACTGCATCTGATCCAGGAGCGGCTCAACCTTCAGAACGAACTGGAGAGCCTGAAGGCCAAAACCGACCTGACCGAACTCGAAAAAGGCTTCATCACCGCCGCTAAGAGTTATGGCGAGCGGAAGGGCATTACCCACGCCGCCTGGCGGGCGCTCGGCGTGCCGCCCGACGTCCTGCGCAAGGCCGGGATCAGCCGGGGCGCCTAGTCCTCTCTAGCTGCCGTAGTCAAAGCCGAGGTCGGGGGCCCCGAGCACCGGGAAGAACGGGATCCGGCGCTGCTCCAGCGCCGGGCCCAGTTCCCCGCCCCGGTCGAGCAGGCAGGCGGCGGCCACGATCTCGGCGCCGTACTCGACGATGGCGTCGACGGCGGTCAGCGTGCTGGCGCCGGTGGTGACGGCGTCGTCGACCACCAGGATCCGGTCGCCGGGGCGGACGGGCCCGGCCATCCGCCCGCCGGCGCCGTGACCCTTGGCCTCCTTGCGGACAGCGAAGGCCCGTTTCCCGGAGCAGGCGGCCACGGCCAGCGCCACCGGGTCGGCGCCCAGCGTGAGGCCCCCGACGGCGTCGAAGGCGACGCCGTCGACGGCTTCGAGCACCGCCCGGCCGACCGTCTCCAGGCAGTCGCCCCGGAACGTGACCTGGCGGGCGTCCATGTACCACTTCGAGGTGCGGCCCGACGCCAGCGTGAACTCACCCTCCCGGAGGGAGAACTGCCGCAGGGCGGCCAGCAGCTCCTCGGTGGCCGGGCCCCTCACAGCAGCGACCCGAGGAGGACGGCGCCGTCGGCCGAACCCAGGATCGCCTCCGACGCCCGTTCGGGGTGGGGCATCAGGCCCACGACGTTGCGCCCGTCGTTGCAGATCCCGGCGATGTCGTCGAGGCTCCCGTTCGGGTTGTCGACGTAGCGGAGCACGACCTGGTCGTTCTCCCGCAGCCCTTTCAGGGTCGGCTCGTCACAGACGAAGTTGCCCTCGAAGTGGTTGATCGGGATCCGCAGGATCTGCCCCGGCCGGGCCCGGCGGGTCAGCACCGTCGATGTCGTCTCGACCCGGAGGTCGACCGTCTGGCAGCGGAACTTGAGCCCGGCGTTCTTCTGCAGCGCGCCGGCCAGCAGCCCGGCCTCGCAGAGGATCTGGAAGCCATTGCAGATCCCGACCACCGGGCCACCGGCCCGGGCGAAGTCGGCCACCGCGTCCATCACCGGGGAGAAGCGGGCGATGGCCCCCGTCCGCAGGTAGTCGCCGTGGGCGAAGCCGCCGGCCAGCACCACGGCGTCGGCGCTGCCCACCGTGGGGTCGGCGTGCCAGAGGAGCTGCGGTTCCCCACCGAGGACCTTGACCGCCCAGGCGACGTCCTGCTCGCAGTTCGTGCCCGGGAACGTGACGACCCCGACCCTGGTGGTCACAGGGTCTCCATCAGCTCGATCGTGTAGTCCTCGATGACGGGGTTGGCGAGGAGCTTGCGGCACATCTCCTCGACCTCGGCCCGGGCGCTGGCCTCGTCGGCCGCGTCGACCACGAGGCGGATGCTCTTGCCCACCCGGACGTGGCTGACGTTGCCGTAGCCGAGGGCGGGCAGCGCCCGTTCGATCACGCCGCCCTGGGGGTCGAGGATGCCGGGCCGGTGGCCGACCTCGATGCGGGCCTCGTAGGAGCTCAATCGCCCACCCCGTACCAGTCGTCGAAGCTCAGCTCGGTCAGCTGCTCGTAAGCCTCGATGTAGCGGGAGCGGGTGCCCTCGACCACCTTGTCGGGCAGCGGCGGCGGGGGCGGCGTCTGATCCCAGCCCTCGTCGAGGAGGAACTGCCGGACGTACTGCTTGTCGAAGCTCGGCGGCGACGTCCCCGGCTCGTACTCGTCAGCCGGCCAGAACCGCGACGAGTCCGGGGTGAGGATCTCGTCGATCAACAGCAGCTCGTCGCCCACGGTGCCGAACTCGAACTTCGTGTCGGCCAGGAGGATCCCCCGGGCCGAGGCGATCTCGCAGCCGTAGCGGTAGATGGCGATCGACGTGTCGCGCAGCTGCTCGTACTGCGCCTTGCCGACCAGGGCGATGGCCTCGTCGACGGTGAGGGCCAGGTCATGCCCCTCGTCGGCCTTGGTCGTGGGAGTGAAGATCGGCTCGGGCAGCGCCTGGGCCTGGACCATACCGGGCGGCAGCGGCTCGCCGTTGACCGTGCCCTGCTTCTTGTACTCCGACCAGGCCGAGCCGAACAGGTAGCCCCGCACCACGCACTCCATGAGCACCGGCCGGCAGGCCCTGACCAGCATGGCCCGCCCGGCGACGGACGGCCCGGCCGTCTCGGGGAAGTCGGTGGGATCGGCCGAGATCAGGTGGTTCGCCACCATGTCGGCCGTCTTGTCGAACCAGAACGTCGACAGGCCGGTCAGCACCCGGCCCTTGTCGGGGATCGGCTCGTCGAGGACGACGTCGAAGGCCGAGATCCGGTCCGACGCCACCATCAGCAGGCGGTCGTGGCCGACCTCGTAGACGTCGCGCACCTTCCCCGACCGGAGCTTGGGGAGGCCGATGGTACTCACGGCAGACCTCGTTTCAATCGAAGGATTCTGGGGCGTCGAGGACGTCGAACACCCGGCCGGAGTTGGCCAGTGCCGCCTTCAGGTCGAAGCAGGCGGCGAGGCGCTCCTCGGACAGGCGGTCGGTGACGTCGGCGTTCTCGCGGAGGATGTCGGCGAACGGGCGCCGCTCCTCCCAGGCGGTCATGGCCGCGCCCTGCACGATGCGGTAGGCGGAGTCGCGGTCGAGGCCGGAGGCGACG
>DASYFF010000059.1:0-5553 GCA_036498605.1 Acidimicrobiia bacterium
GCGGGCTGACGGTCACCGTTCCGGACGCGAACGGCCCGGGCGTCGGTTGACGCCCGGGCCGTTCCTGCGGAGTCCGGCGAACCGGCGGTCCTACCGGCAGCCGAGGATGATCAAACCGACGCAACGGCCGCGGCGGTCGTCACCGCGGCGGTCGTCGTCACCGCGGCGGTCGTGGTCGCCCCGGCGGTGCCGGTACCCGTCACGGCCATCTCGGCCGTCGTGGCCGCGGCGGCCGTGACGGCCCCGCCCCTCCCGATCCATGGGCTGCACCGCCGTCGACTCCGTGGTCGCCGCCGGCGCGCTCACCGTGGGCTGGCTGGGGGTTGCGCCCGCGGGCACCGCCGCCAAGCCGAGGGTACCGCCGGTGGTCACGAGCGCCGCGGTCATGAGACCAAGCATCCAACGCTTCACGTTCGGCCCTTCCTTTCTCGCTTGCCGGCTTTGTTGCCCGACGCTGACGGATCAAAGCAGACGAAAGGGCGTCCGACAACGCGGCTTCCCAGGAACGGGCCCGGCCTTCTCAGCAACAGTGCAGGAACCTACGGACGGCCCTGTGGCTGGTGTGGCACACGAGCCCCGAGCGCATCTCCCCTGTCAGCGGTCAGCGGAGCGCGAAGCCGACGATCTGAGTGCCGGTGGCCGCGACCAGGAGGCCTTTCGACGCCGCCGGGGAGCCGAAGCGGGTGACGGGGCTGAGGGGGCTGGTGAAGCGGGGGACGCCGCTGGCCGGGTCGTAGGCGGTGAGCGTCCCCTTGCTGTCGAGGGACCAGACGGCGCCGGCGGCGATGATCGGGGCGGCGGCCGACACCGCCGGCGAACGCCAGGCGACGTCGAAGCGGTCGGGGCCTGTCCGCAGGGCCACCAGCCCGTCGATGCACGGGACGTAGACCAACCCTCCGGCCACGGCGGCGGTGCCGAACCCGGAGTTGCACACCTTGGCCGAGAACTTCTGGCCGCCCTCGTGGCCGAGGTTGGCCTGGTCGAGGAGGAAGCCGAGCCCCTCCTTGCCGATGATGAAGACCCGGCCGCCGGGCAGCAGCGTCGGGGTGGCCGAGCCGAGGTCGACGTCGTCGCGGTTGAGGGCCGCCCAGTTGGTGGGGGCGAAGTAGTCGACGGCGTGGAGCCCGGGGTCGAGGTGGACGACGGCGTTGCCGTAGTCGAACGTCGAGTTCGACTCGCTGTTGCCGGTGGCCACCCAGACGTGGCCGTTGGGGTCGACGACCGGGCCGCCCGGCACCCAGATCCCCGCCTCACGGGTGGTGGGCACGACGTAACTGGCGAGGTCCCCCGAGCCGTCGGCGGCCGCCGAGACGACCGACCCCTTGTAGGGGCCGCAGTCGCCGGCCAGGCCGCCGTAGGGGACGAGGACGCGCCCGCCGGACAGCGCCGCCGCCCCCCGCTCCTGCTCGACCTTGCCCGACAGGCCGGGCGGGTCGACCGTCCGGTGCCACTTCACCGCGCCGGCGGCCAGGTCGAGGGCGAACAGCTCGTGGTGGGGGCCGTCGGCCAGGAAGGCCACGGCGTAGACGGTGCCGGCGGCGGGGTCGACGGCCGGGGTGCCGGTGATCCCCGACGGGTCGATGTTGCCGCAGGGCAGCGTCTTCCCCGCCACGGGCTGGCCGAGGTTGGCCCGCCACACGACGGCGCCGGAGTCGCGGGCCAGGGCGTACACGGAGTCGCCTTCGGTGGCCACGATCACCTTGTCGCCGGCCAGGAGCGGCTGGGCGTAGACCGTGCCGTCGAGGGCGGGCGACGTCCACGCCTTCTTCACCGACCCGAGGGGCGCCTGGTCGCCGGCCACCCCGGTCCGGCCGCCGTCGTGGTGGTAGGTCAGCCAGTCGTCGGCCGGGGAGAGCGCCGGCGCGGCCGCCGTGGCCGTGGCCGACGTGGGCGGGGCGGTCGGGGCCGGGGGGTCGACTGACCCGGCCCGTTCCTGGTGGCCGGAGCGGCTCGAGCAGGCGGCGGTCAGCGTGAGGGCCACCGCCAACGTCGTGGCCCGCAGGGCCGGCCGCCCGATGCGCATGTCCGCGACGGTACCCCGTCCGCCGGCTCCCACGCCCGCCACCGGGAGGTTTGCTCCCCCGGGTCACCCGTCCGGAGTTGGGCCCCCGGCCCCCGCCTCCCTTAACCTTTCCTCTCGACAGCGGAGACGGGAGCGCGCATGTCGGCTGGTACGGGGAGCGACGCCGCCTATGACCTGGTGGTCGTGGGCGGGAACTCGGGTGGGCTGTCGGTGGCCATCGCCGCCCAGAGCGGCGGCCTCGGCCGGGTGCGGATCCTGGAGCCGTCGTCGGCGGTGGCCTATACGGAGCTGATCGGCGAGCACCAGCTCGACGTCGGCTTCGGCGAGACGGTCGAGAGCATCGACACCGCCGGCGGCGGCGAGCTCGAGATCACCACCACCAAGGGCGCCTACCGCGCCCGTGCCTGTGTCGTGGCCCACCGCACCAACGTCGGCAACTCGGTGTGGACGCCGCCCATCGACGCCTCGCTGTCGGAGCGGGTCATCGTCGACCGCTTCTCCGGCCAGCTGGTCGACCAGGACATCCTGATCGTCGGGCCCAGCGACCACGCCGTGGAGCTGACCTCGAAGGCGGCTATGTCCGGCGCCCGCGTGGTGCTGGCGGCGGGCGGGATGATCCCCAACCGCCTGTCCCCCATCGGCCAGCGGATGCTGCGGCGGCTGGAGCGGGAGCGGCTGGCCACCATCCTGTTCCGGTCGGTGCCGGTCCGGATCACCGAGGACGACGGCCTCCCGCTGGCCGGCTTCGGCGACCGCCGCACCCCCGACCTGGAGTTCGACAAGGTGGTGTTCGCCTCGGGCCGCACGCCGGTGACGCCCGACGACGTCGGCCTGACCGAGGCGGGCGCCGCCTCCGGGCGGGTGTGGTTTCTCGGCCTGCCGGTCTCCGACGAGGAGGGGGCACCGGTTCTCACCGCCGCCGGCGTCCTCCCCGAGCTGGCCAAGCTGTTCCCGTCGCTCAAGGCGTACCTCGACGCCGAGGCCGAGGCCGCCCGGCGGGACGGCGACGGCCGCAGCTTCGCCGTCATCGAGGAGCTCCGCAAGGAGCACTACAACGCCACCATCACCTATTTCGAGCCGACGCACTCCGACCTGTGGGTGCTCGGGGTCAAGCCCGACCACGGCGACGTCGGGCACCTGCCCGGCCAGTACGCCTCCCTCGGCCTCGGCTTCTGGGAGGACCGCATCGACGACGCCGAGGACACCGGCCTCGAAGAGCGCTGGGACAAGCTCGTGCGCCGCTCCTATTCCATCTCCCACCGGATCTTCGACGAGCACGGCTACCTGGCCCAGGAGCGCGACACCATCGAGCTCGAGTTCTACATCGTGCTGGTGCCGCCGACTCCCGACAACATCCCCGGCCTCACGCCCCGGCTGGCGCTCAAGCGCCCCGGCGACCGCATCTACCTCGGCCCCAAGGTCGCCGGCCGCTACACCCTGGGCCCGGTCACCGACCCCAAGGGCACCGTCCTGTTCTTCGCCACCGGCACCGGCGAAGCGCCCCACAACGCCATGGTCGTCGAGCTGCTCCGCAAGGGCCACATGGGCCCGATCGTCAGCGCCGTCACGGTCCGGAACCTGGCCGACCTCGGCTACATGGAGAAGAACCGGGAGCTCGAGTCCCGCTACCCCAACTTCCACTACCTCCCGCTGCCGACCCGGGAGCCCGGCATCCCCAAGCGCTACATCCAGGACCTGATCAACGAAGACGCCTTCACCAAGGAGTTCGGCGTCGAGCTCGACCCGGAAACGACGCACGTCTTCATGTGCGGCAACCCGGCCATGATCGGCCTCCCGACCGAGAACGAGGAGACCGGCGAGCTCACCTACCCCCAGCCGACCGGCGTCGTGGAGATCCTGTCCAAGCGCGGTTTCACCCTCGACCACCGCAAGACCAAGGGCAACCTCCACTTCGAGGAGTACTGGTAGATCGAGGCGGTTTGCGCAGGTGTCAACGGCCGGAGGCTCCTCGACGATGCCGGCGTGGCCTCCGCAAACCAGTTGGCGGAACTGGTTGGCACCGCTTGAACCGGTTCTCAAATCAACGTGTGAGGAACCGAAACGCCGCCAGGGCACGATCGTGGTCGTCGCCCGTGAGCGGCGCCCAAGCGGCGTCGGCACGGTCGTTGAGGCGATCGGCGAGAAGGCGCAAGGCGGCTCGGTCAGCCTCGCTGAGACCATCCCGGGCCAAGCGCAGATCGTCAATGCAGGCGAGCAGGAAGGCGGTGTCCTGGATGTGGCGCGGGTGCCCGGCCGTCCGGGCGTCGAGAGCGGCGGCAGCCTTCATGCAGATCGCAGAGGTCAGCGTGGGCACCCGCACCTCGACGTCAAGCGCGTCCGCCGAATAGTAGATCTTCACCATCTCGGCGCCCGAGAGGCCGCGCCGGCCGCCGGGGATCGCAATCGTCCGCAGCCCCGATCGAAGATCGAGTTGCTCGGGACGGGCGTCATCCGGAGCAAGGACGTCCACTTGAGCCTGTCCCGAGACGAAAGTGCAACGCGTGAACGATGGGCCGCGGTCGTCGTCGGCGAGCAGGTACCCGAGCTTCGTGAGCTCTCGAGCCATCCGGTCGAGAGCTTCGGGCTCAACGGCGACATCGACGAGGATGTCACCGTCTTTGGTGCCCTCCCCACGTGAGTCGGACCGGCCCGCCTCCCGGGCATTGATGAGTACCATCAACCCGCCGACGAGACACCAACCGCTCGCTCCGACAACCCGGCCGATGAGACCGAGGCAGCGCATGAGCTCGTGATGACGCGGCACCAGGTCGGCCGATACGTTGACCTCACGCACGAATCCGGCCGCCGAGCAGTCGGTCGAGCAGGGTCACCGCTCCCCTGTCCTGTCGATCCTCAAGATCCAGCCACCCCACCCATGGATCGGCGATGCGCTGCTTCGTGGGAAACGGCCAAACCTCGTTCGATACAACGTGGAAGAACACATTGGGGTTCACCACCGCCGGAACCGCCCCGTAGGAATCGAGGACCCCGGCAGCATCACTGTCCTTGACGTACACGTCGAAGTCGCCGGGATCGACCGCCGCGCCCGCCGCGAGCGCCGCCTCCCGGCCACCGAGAACCACCCTTGCATCCATCTTGAACTCGGCCCGGAGGCTGGGATGGACGTAACACGACAGGTGCCGCGCCCGTGACCGCAGCCGGCGACGGACCATGTCCAACGCGTCATCGGCGGCAAGGCGGGCGCCGGTGTCCGTCAGAGCCCCGATCTGCGTCCAGGCCGACCGGGCGCTCAGTGGATGACCCGGGTGCGGGTCTCGCGTGTGCATGGCAGTCCGAACGGCACTCGCCGCCACGAACCACTGAGCGCCCCGCTTCTCGGCCGGCAAGACGCCCGACGAAACCATGGCCTGAACCCGGCGCCGACTGACACCAAGCCGGGTGCCCGCCTCGGCAAGCGTCAGAACCTCATCCACGACGCAAATATACCATGTCTGGTATGTTTAAAACGCCGAGGCCGTGCCGTTGTGACGCCGGGGCGCCGAGGACCGCGTCACCGACATTCACGGCCA
>DASYFF010000060.1:0-8816 GCA_036498605.1 Acidimicrobiia bacterium
ATGGCCGACGGCTCCGACGCCATCGCCGACTGGCCGATCCTCAACGCCCTGCTCAACGTGGCCAGCGGCGCGGCCTGGGTCGCCGTCCACCACGGCGGCGGCGTCGGCATGGGCCGCTCCATCCACGCCGGCGCCCAGGTCGTGGCCGACGGCACCGACGACGCCGCCCTGCGCCTCTCGCTGGTGCTGCGCAACGACCCCGGCACCGGCGTCGTCCGCCACGCCGACGCCGGCTACCCCGAGGCCCAGGCGGTGGCCCGGGAGCATGGTGTCCGCATGCCGATGCTCCCCGACGGGACTGGCGGGCGATGAGCGAAGGCAGCCTGCTGGTGCGCAACGCCTCGCAGGTGATCACCTGCGAGGGGCGCCGGCCGTTCGATCTCGGGGTGATCGAGAGGGGGGCGGTGCTCGTCCGGGGCGGGAAGGTGTGGTGGGTCGGGCCGGAGACGGAGCTGCCGTCGGAGATGCTCCACGGGGACGTGCCGGAGCTCGACGCCGGCGGGGGGTGCGTGCTGCCGGGGTTCGTCGATGCCCACACCCATCTGGTCTTCGCCGGGGACCGGGCGGGGGAGCACGAGGCCCGGCTGCGGGGGCAGCGCTACGAGACGGGCGGGATCATGACGACCGTGGCCGCCACCAGGGCGGCGTCGACCGAGGAGCTGATCGCCGCGACCGAGGCCCGGGCGTGGTCCGCCCTGGCGTCGGGGACGACGACGCTGGAGGCCAAGTCGGGCTACGGGCTCGAGACCGAGACCGAGAAGCGGCAGCTGGAGGTGCTGGCGGCGGTGGCCGAGCGCACACCGCTGCGGATCGTGCCGACGTTCCTCGGCGCCCACCTCAATCCCGAACCGGGGTATCTCGACATGCTGGTCGAGGAGATGCTGCCGGAGTGCGCACCACTGGCCGAGGGCTGCGACGCCTTCTGCGACCTCGGGGCCCTGACCGTGCCCGAGGCCCGCAAGGCGCTGGAGGCGGGGAAGGCCCACGGCCTCGTCCCCCGGCTCCACGCCGAGGAGCTGGCCCACACCGGCGGCGCGCTGCTGGCCGCCGAGGTCGGCTGCGCCAGCGCCGACCACCTCGTCCACGCCACCGACGACGACGCCCGGGCCCTGGCCTTCGCCGGGGTGGTGGCCGTGCTGCTGCCGGCGACGTCGTTCTGCCTCCGCTCCTCCTACGCCCCGGCCCGCCGCCTGCTCGACCGGGGGGCGACGATCGCTCTCGCCACCGACTGCAACCCCGGCACGAGCTATACCACCTCCATGCCGTTCGTCATCGCCGTCGCCTGCTCGGAGCTGCGCCTGTCGGCCGAGGAGGCGGTGCGGGCGGCGACGGCCGGCGGGGCGGCGGCGCTGCAGAAGCCCGACGTCGGCCGCCTCACCACCGGCAGTGCCGGCGACCTCGTCGTGCTGGCGGGGGAGACCTACGCCGATCTCGCCTACCACCCGGGGATGGACCGCATCGCGGTGGTGGTGGCCGGCGGCGACATCGTGAAGGGCGCGGCCCCGGGGGTCTCCGGGGGTGTCCCCCGGAATGACCGGCCGGGCTCCGCAGGAGACCGGCCGTGAGGCTCCGCGACCCGCAGTGGCCCACCGCCGCCGACTGGCTCGGCCAGAACAACGCCGCCGCGCCGCCGACCGAGACGGAGCTGGCCGTGCTCGGCGTGCCGCTGTCGGTCACGTCGATCACCCAGCCCGCCGGGGCCCACGAGACGCCGGAGGCGGTGCGGCGCCGCCTGGCCGTCCTGTCGACCTACCACTCCGAACGCGACGTCGACGTCGGCGAGCTGAGCGTCGTCGACTTCGGCGACCTCGCCTCCCAGCCGTCGAACAAGGAGATCGCCTCCGCCGCCCGTGACGTCGTGCGGGAGGCGCCGATGGCCGTTCTCGTCGGCGGCGACAACGCCGTCACCTACCCGGCCATGCTGGGCATGGCCGGCGAGGGCATCGAAGGCTGGGGCCTCGTCACGCTCGACGCCCACCACGACGTCCGCACCTTCGAGGGCCGGCCGGGCAACGGGTCGCCCGTCCGGGCCCTGATCGAGGCCGGCCTTCCGGGCAACCAGGTCGTCCAGGTCGGAATCGCCGGGTTCTCCAACTCGGTCGCCTACCGCCGCTGGTGCGACGAGGTCGGCATCGACGTCGTCACCGCCGCCGAGGTCCGCTTCGGCACCATCGAGGACGTGCTGGTCGAGGCCTTCGACCGCCTGGCCCTGTCGGTCGACCACATCTACGTCGACCTCGACGTCGACGTCCTCGACTCGGCCTTCGCCCCCGCCTGCCCCGGCGCCCGGCCCGGCGGCCTGTCACCCGGCGAGCTGCTGGCGGCGGCCTTCCTGGCCGGCCGCAACCCCCGGGTCCGGGCCGTCGACATCGTCGAGGTCGACGCCGCCCGCGACCTCGCCGACCGCACCGTCGACGTCGCCGCCCTCTGCCTCCTCAACGCCGCCGCCGGTCTCCACGAACGGCTCCGCTGACGCCGATGGGCCGGGAAGGGACGGGGGCGGTGCGCGTCGGTGACGCCTCGGGGAAGGCGAAAGTCCTTCTGGAGACCGACGAGCTGATCTTCCGGGGCGAGGTCAAAGGCAGAGTGGCCTTCACGGCGCTGACGGCCGTGGAGCCGGGGCCGGACGGGCTGCGGCTCGTGTGGCCCGACGGCGAGGCGGCCGTCGATCTGTCGGAGCGGGAAGCGGCGCAGTGGGCCGACCGCATCGCCCACCCGCCGAGCCTCCTCGACAAGCTCGGTGTGACCGACGGAACCCGGCTCCTCATCGTCGATGTCGACGACGAGGCGTTCACCGCCGAGGTGGCCCGCCGGGCGGTCACGGTCGTGACGCAGGGCCCGGCCGACGTCGTCGTGTTGGCGATCGAGGAGATGGCCGACCTGGCCCGCCTCCCGTCCGTGATCGGATGGATCGAGCCCGCGGGGGCGGTGTGGGCTGTGTGGCCCAAGGGGCGCAAAGAGCTCAACGAGAACCATGTTCGGGAGGCGGCGCTCGACGCCGGTCTCGTCGACGTGAAGGTCGCCCGCTTCTCCGCCACGCACAGCGCGCTGAAGCTGGTGATACCGAAGGCGAAGCGAGGTCGGGCTGACCGTCCCACCTAACCCGTACGATGGCGGCGCGATGACCGTCGACCCGTTGCCGCTCGATCAGCCATCCTCGTTGCTGGACGGGCTGAACCCCATCCAGCGGGAGGCCGTCGTCCACGCCGGGGGGCCGATCCTCGTCGTGGCCGGTGCCGGGTCGGGGAAGACCCGGGTGCTGACCCACCGGGTCGCCCACCTCATCAAGGACCTGAGGGTCTCGCCCTTCGCCATCCTGGCCATCACCTTCACCAACAAGGCGGCCGACGAGATGAAGGAGCGGGTCGGCCAGCTCGTGGGGCCGGTGGCCCAGAAGATGTGGGTGTCGACCTTCCACTCGGCCTGCGCCCGGATCCTGCGCCGGGAGGCGGCCCACCTCGGGCTGCGGTCGACGTTCTCGATCTACGACCAGGCCGACGCCGTCCGCCTCACGGGCTACATCCTGCGGGATCTCAACCTCGACCCCAAGCGGCTCCCGCCCCGCCAGGTCCACGCCGCCATCTCGGCGGCCAAGAACGAGCTGCTGAGCCCGACCGAGATGCTGGAGCGGTCCCTCACCCCCTACGACAAGAAGCTGGCCGAGGTCTACGCCGAGTACCAGAAGCGCCTGACCGACGCCTCGGCGCTCGACTTCGACGACCTGCTCACGTCGGCCGTCAACCTCTTCCGCCGCCATCCCGACGTCGCCTCGACGTGGCGCAGCCGCTTCCAGCACGTCCTCGTCGACGAGTTCCAGGACACCAACGTCGCCCAGTGGGAGCTCGTCCGCACCCTGGCCGAGGAGCACCGCAACATCATGGTGGTGGGCGACGCCGACCAGGCCATCTACCGCTTCCGGGGCGCCGACTTCCGCAACCTCATGCGCTTCGAGGAGGCCTTCCCCGACGCCTCGGTCGTCGTGCTGGAGCAGAACTACCGCTCCACCCAGACGATCCTCGACGCCGCCAACGCCGTTATCGCCAACAACGCCGGGCGCCGGCCGAAGCACCTGTGGACCGACTCCGCCGGCGGTGAGCTCATCACCCGCTACCTGGGGGAGGACGAGCGCGACGAGGCGCTGTTCCTGTCCCGGGAGATCCACCGGCTGGTGGAGGAGTGCCCCTACCGCTACGGCGACCTGGCCGTCTTCTACCGGACCAACGCCCAGAGCCGGGTGCTGGAGGAGATGTTCGTCCGCAGCGGCATCCCCTACCGGGTGGTGGGCGGCGTGAAATTCTACGACCGTCGGGAAGTGAAGGACGTGCTGGCCTACCTGCGGGCGCTGGCCAATCCCGACGACGAGGTGAGCCTCAAGCGGATCGTCAACGTCCCCAAGCGGGGGGTGGGCGACACGTCGGTGAGCAAGGTCGAGGCCTACGCCGCGGAGCGGAACCTGACCTTCGGCGGCGCGCTGGCCCGGGCCATGGACGCCGGCGTGAGCGGCAAGGCGCTGGGCGGCATCCGGGCGCTGCTCGACGTGCTCGAGGAGCTGGCCGACGAGGCGGAGCACGGCGTCGGGGCCACCGTCGAGGCGGTGCTGGAACGCACCGGGTACCTGGCCGAGCTGGAGGCCGAGCGGTCGGTCGAGTCGGCCGGGCGGATCGAGAACATCCACGAGCTCGTCGGCGTGGCCCGGGAGTTCGACGAGGCGCTGGAGCGGGGCGACATCGTCGGGGCGGCGGCCAACTCGGTGGCGGCCGCCCTCGGCGCCGACGACGGCGGCGGGGCCACCGAAGCCGCCGGGGCCGGCGAGGCCGAAGGCGGGGAGGGGCCGCCGCCGCTGGTCGTGCCGGTCGGGATCCCCCGCATCCAGGCCTTCCTCGAGGCGCTGTCGCTGGTCACCGACATGGACGACTACGACGCCGAGCAGAGCGCGGTCACGATGATGACGCTGCACTCGGCCAAGGGCCTCGAGTTCCCCGTCGTGTTCATGACCGGTATGGAGGAGAACGTCTTCCCCCACGTCCGCTCGCTGGGCGATCCCGACCAGCTCGACGAGGAACGCCGCCTCTGTTACGTGGGCATCACCCGGGCCCGGGAACGGCTCTACCTCTGCCACGCCTGGTGCCGGAACCTGTTCGGCTCCACCCAGTACAACCCGGCCAGCCGGTTCCTGGCCGAGATCCCCGAGCAGCTGGTGCGGCCGACGGGCCGGACCCATCCCGGGCGGGGGGCGATGCGGGAACGCCAGCTCAGCTCGGGGGTGGTCGGCAGCGCGCCGGGTCGGGGCCCGCGCACCGGCGCCAGCGGCGCCGAGCGGATCGGCTTGAAGCTCGGCGACGACGTCGCCCACGACAAGTTCGGGGAAGGCGTGATCATCGGCATCGAGGGGGAGGGCGACAAGGCGGAGGCCATCGTCCGCTTCCGCGACGTCGGCGAGAAGCGCCTGCTGCTGGCGTGGGCTCCGCTCAAGAAGCTGTAGCGCACCTCGGCGCGCCACAATCGCGGGCATGGCCGACGAGCCCGAATGCCACAAGATCGAGTGGACCCGCCTGGAGATCGGCGACCGGGCCTGGCGGGTCAAGCTCGAGTACGGCTGAGACGAGCAGTGGTCGGCGCTCGCCATCGGTGACACCTACATCGAGGCGATGGGCCGTGGCGCCTCCCGTGCGGAGGTCCTCGACACGCTCGCCTGGCGGCTCCAGAACTAGCTGTGCCCGGGGGCGGCCGGCGGCGCCGCCGACCGCACGTCGACGAAGACGCTGACCTTGCTGCCGATCGACTTGGTGAGGACGGGGAAGCGGGCCAGCGAGGCCGGGTCGACCGGCGTGCCGTGGCAGTCCTCGTAGCGTCTGGCGGCCCGGTCCCACTTGACGAGGCAGTCGGCGCTGCCTCCGGGGGGGATCACGTGGAAGGCGACGATCTGGTCGCCCTCGAGGTCGAGGCAGAAGGAGCGGTCGCCCTTCTTCGGGTCCTGGTAGCAGGTCGGCCCGCCGGAGCGGATCGACTTCGTGACCTGGTCGGTGGTGCCGGCGAAGAACGGCTGGTAGGGGAGATCCTTGCCGCTCCCGCCGCCGCCTCTGACCACGGCCACGACGACGATGCCCACCACGAGGCCGGTCACCACGGCGGCGGTGGCCAGGATGACCCGGGTGCCCTTGTCCAGCTTCCGCCTCGCCACGAGCGGAGACTCTAGGAGGAGGGCTGCTCTCCGGAGCCGGGGTCGAGGAAGAACGGCGCCGTCCACACCATGACCCCCTGGGCGGCGAAGGTCGCCCGGGTCACCGGCATGGTCAGGCAGTCGCCGTTGTAGGGCGGGGCCAGCTGCAGCGTGGCCCGGATGGAGGGCGTGGTCAGCTTCCCGACGCCGGCCACGATGAACTGCTGCTTCTCCTGCTTGTGGAACATCATGGCGCCGCTCTGGAAGGTGTAGTCGACCATCCCGGTGCCGACCCGCTGGAGACAGGGTCCCCCGGCCGGGAGCAGGGTGGTGTAGGTGCCCTTCCCGGTGAACGGCCCCGACCCGAAGATCCGGTAGCCGTTGAGGGCGCCGTCGCAGTCGATCTGGCCGGGGTTGATCTCCCAGGTGCCCGGGCCGGTGGTGCCGAACGGCTCGGTGAAGTGGATGGTCCCCCCGAGCACGCAGGCCGCCCCTCCAACCGCGTGGGCCGGTGGCACGAACCCGAACACGCTCGTCGCCACCACTCCGATGAACAGCAAGACCCGTCTCAAGGGCCCAAATCCTACCAATCCTCAACCAACCTTTCACGAAGGTCAGCCGGACCCCCGGAACCGTCTCCATCCGGCGCCGATGCGACGGCCGCTCTATGTTTGCGGCCATGGAGCGGCCCTACCGAGTCGTCGTCGCCAAGCCCGGGCTCGACGGGCACGACCGGGGCGCCAAGGTCATCGCCCGGGCGCTGCGCGACGCCGGCTTCGAGGTCATCTACACCGGCCTCCACCAGACGCCGGAGCAGGTGGCCGAGACCGTGATCCAGGAGGACGCCGACGCCGTCGGGCTGTCGCTCCTCTCGGGGGCCCACAACACCCTGTTCCCCAAGGTCATCGCCCAGCTGGCCGACAAGGGCGCGGGCGACGTCCTGGTCTTCGGCGGGGGGATCATCCCCGACGCCGACATCCCCCCGCTCAAGGAGCAGGGGGTGGCGGCGATCTTCACGCCGGGCACGCCGATGCAGGCGATCGTGGACTGGCTGGCCGGGGCGCTCGACGAGCGGGAGCAGAGCCTCGCCGGCTGAGGCGTCGCGGAGGACGAGGAAAGGACGGACGTGGATCTCTTCGAGTACCAGGGGAAGCAGCTGTTGGCGCGCTTCGGCGTGCCGGTCTCGCCCGGCGAGGCCGTCGACACCGTCGACGGCGCCGTGGCCGCCTCCGAGCGGCTCGGCTACCCGGTGGTCGTCAAGGCCCAGGTGCAGGTCGGTGGGCGGGGCAAGGCCGGCGGCATCAAGCTGGCCAACAGCGCCGACGAGACCCGCCAGCACGCCTCCAACATCCTCGGCATGGACATCAAGGGCCACGTCGTGCGGGTGCTGTGGATCGAGAAGGCCAGCGACATCGTCGAGGAGTACTACGCCTCCTTCACCCTCGACCGGGCGGCCAAGAAGCACCTCGGCATGGTCAGCGCCAAGGGCGGCGTCGACATCGAGGCCGTGGCCGACGAGGACCCGGCGGCCATCGCCCGGGTCCACATCGACCCGCTCATCGGCATCGAGGACTACCACGCCCGCCAGCTCGTCTTCGGGGCCAAGCTGAACCCCGCCGCCCGCCCCGGCACCATCGCCATCCTCAAGTCGCTGTACCGGGCCTTCGTCGAGCTCGACGCCGACCTGGTCGAGATCAACCCCCTGATCCTGCGGCCCGACGGCAGCGTCCACGCCCTCGACGCCAAGGTCTCCCTCGACGACAACGCCTCCTACCGCCACCCCGAGTTCGAGGACCTCCGCAGCCTGGCGTCGCTCGACGCCCGGGAGCGCATGGCCCGGGAGCGGGGCCTCAACTACATCGGCCTCGACGGCGAGGTCGGCATCATCGGCAACGGCGCCGGGCTCGTCATGAGCACCCTCGACGTCGTCAACCAGGCCGGCGGCAAAGCGGCCAACTTCCTCGACGTCGGCGGCGGCGCCGGGGCCAAGACGATCGCCAACGCCCTCGAGGTCATCACCAGCGACCCCAACGTGCGCTCGGTGCTGATCAACATCTTCGGCGGCATCACCCGCTGCGACCTCGTGGCCCAGGGCATCCTCGACGGGTTCGGCACCATCGACGTCAAGGTGCCGGTGGTGGTGCGCCTCGACGGCACCAGCGCCGAGGAGGGCCGGGCGATCCTGGCCGCCAACCCCAAGGACGGGCTGGTGCCGGCGGCCACGATGCTGGAGGCGGCCGGCCGGGCCGTCGAACTCGCCAAGAGCGGTCAGGGGGCCTAGGGCAGATGGCGATCATCATCGACGAGAGCACCCGGGTCGTCGTCCAGGGCCTGACCGGGCGCGAGGGCCGCTTCCACGCCCTGCGCAACCGGGACTACGGCACGAAGATCGTGGCCGGCGTCACGCCCGGCAAGGGCGGCACCGACGTCGAGGGCGTCCCCATCTACGACACGGTGGACGAGGCGGTGCAGAAGACCGGCGCCGATGCGTCCTTCGTCGTCGTGCCACCGAAGGCGGCGCCCGACGCCATCCGCCAGGCGGCGGCGGCCGGCATCCCGTTGATCGTCAGCATCACCGAGGGCATTCCCGCCCAGGACGAGGTGCTGCTGTTCAACCAGTTGAAGCGCAACCACCCGACCACACAGCTCATCGGCC
>DASYFF010000061.1:0-7020 GCA_036498605.1 Acidimicrobiia bacterium
CTGCGGTCGTGGCTGGTGCCGGGGATGCGGGCCGTGGCCTACGACGGCGACACCCCGGTCGAGGAGCGGGCCGCTCTGCGGCGGACGGCCAACGTGGTGCTGACCAATCCGGAGATGCTCCACGTCGGGATCCTCCCCTACCACGACCGCTGGGCGACGTTCCTCATGCGGCTGCGCTATGTCGTGGTCGACGAGCTCCACACCCTGCGGGGGATCTTCGGCAGTCACGTCGCCCACCTCCTGCGGCGGCTGCGCCGGGTCTGCCTCCACTACGGCGCCGAGCCGGCCTTCTGCTTCGCCAGCGCCACCATCGGCAATCCGGCCGGCCTGGCCGCCGAGCTGTGCGGCCTGGCGGTCGACGCCGTCGACGACGACGGCTCGCCCCGCGGCCCGCGGGCGGTGGCGCTGCTCGACCGGCCGATGGTCGACCCCGGGTCGGGCCTGCGGGCCTCGGCCACCGCCGAGGTCGGCGGCCTCATGGCCCGGTTCGTGGGGGAGGGCCTCCGGACGATCGCCTTCTCGCCCAGCCGGCGCAGCGCCGAGCTGGTGGCCCGCCAGGCCCAGCGCCGCCTGGACGGCGGGGCCCCGGGGGCGGGCGCCCGCCTGGCCGACACCGTGGCCGCCTACCGGGGCGGCTACCTGGCCGAGGAGCGGCGCCAGCTGGAGTCGGCGCTGGCCAAGGGGGAGTTGCTGGGCGTGGCGGCCACCAACGCCCTCGAGCTCGGGATCGACGTGGCCGGCCTCGACGCCGTCGTCCTCCAGGGGTTCCCCGGGACGCTGGCCTCCTTCTGGCAACAGGCCGGCCGGGCCGGGCGGGCCCTCCAGCCGTCGGCCGCCGTCCTGGTGGCCGGCGACGACCAGCTCGACCGCTGGTACCTCGACCACCCCACCCAGCTCTTCACCCGGGCACTGGAGCCGGCGGTGGTGAACCCGAAGAACCCGTTCGTGGCCGAGCCCCACGTCGGGTGCGCCGCCTACGAGCTGCCCCTCTCACCCGACGACGCCGTCTACGCCGGGGAGGCGGTCGACGACGCCGTCCGGGAGCTCGTCCTGGCTGACGCCCTCAAACCGCGGGACGGCCGGATGTACTGGGCCCGGCCCGAGGCCCCCGCCCCCCACGTCGGCCTGCGGACGGGGTCGTCGGTCGAGTACCGCCTCTACGAGACCGGCTCCGGCCGTCTCGTCGGCACGGTCGACGGGGCGCGGGCCTTCCACATCGCCCACCCGGGGGCCATCTACCTCCACCAGGGCCGCCAGTACCGGGTGGAGCAGCTCGACCTCGACGACGCCTACGCCCTGCTCGAACCCGTCGAGGTCGACGAGTACACCCAGCCCCGCCATGCCATCGACATCGCTGTCACCGGCGAGGAGCGGGCCCGCTCCGTCGGCCGCTCGACCCTCCACCTCGGGGCCGTGGAGGTGACGACCACCACCGACGCCTACCAGCGGCGCCGCATCGGCAGCGGCGAGGTCCTCGAGACCGTCGAGCTCGACCTCCCGCCCCGCACGCTGGCCACCCGGGCCGGCTGGTACACGGTGCCGCCCCCGGTGGTGGCCGTGGCCGGGCTCGACGTCGTGTCGGTGCTGTCCGCCGCCCACGCCGCCGAGCACGCCCTGATCGGCATGCTGCCGCTGTTCGCCATCTGCGACCGGTGGGACGTCGGCGGCGTGTCCATGGCGCTCCACCCGGCCACCGGCGAGCCCACGATCTTCATCTACGACGGCTACCCCGGCGGCGCCGGCATCGCCGAGCTGGCTTTCGACGCCGCCGACCGCCACCTGGCCGCCGCCCACGACGTGGTCGCCGCCTGCCCCTGTGAGGCCGGCTGCCCGTCGTGCGTCCAGTCCCCCAAGTGCGGCAACTGGAACGAGTTCCTCGACAAGGCCGGCGCCGTCACCCTGATGCGTGCGATGTTGGGCTGAGGCGCTACTCCGCTTCGAGCACCTTCGCCGCCACGGCGGCCCGGCGGCTGGCGTAGAGGGCGTGCATGGCGAAGACGAACAGGAGCAGGCCGGCGGCCATCGGGATGAGGAGACGGCGGGCGTCGTTGCCCCCGACGGTCTCGGGCATCCCGACCAGGACCCGGCCGGACTCGCCGTCCTCCTTGTCGGCGTTGGCGTCGGCGCCCTGCTTGTAGGGGAGCGCCGAGGAGAACCCGTTGTCGGGGCCCTCCGACTCGTCGAGCTGCTCCGGCTTGTCGGCCTTCTTCGGCTTGGCCCCCGGGGCCGCCAGGGGCGCCACCGGGCTGCCGAACGAGGCGCCACCCGACTTCACGCTGCCCGGGGCGCCGGGCTGGATCGGCGACACGAGGCCGGCCGCGCTCCGACTCGTCGGCGTCGTGCCGTCGGGCGCCGGGGCGGCCCCCGGGGCGGCGGGGTCGTTGGTCGCGCCGGCGGCCGTCGTCGGCGCGGGGGCCGCCGGGCCGGCCGGGCCGCCCGCCGGACCGGTGTCGCCGGCCGCCTCGGCCGGGGCGGGCTCGGTGGTCGTGGTGGTGGTCTCGGGCCGCTTCGGCGCCTGGACCACGATCTGCTTCGGCTCGGCGCCCGGGCCGGACCAGGCCGACTGCATCGTGTCGGTGCCGCTGCCGGCGGCCCGGACGGCGGCCACCTGATAGTGGTAGGTGCCGGTGGCGGAGAGGTTGCGGGTGAAGGTCGTCACCTTGCCGCCGGCCTGGCCGACGCTCTTCCACGGCCCGTCGCCGAACTTCTCCTGGACGGCGTAGCTGGTGATGTCGGGCTCGGGGTTGGCCTGCCACTGCACGGTCGCCTGCCGCGTGTCGTCGGCCCAGGTGAGTTTGACGTTGCGGGGGGCGGAGACGGGGTTGGAGACGACGACGTTGCGGTCCTCGTGCCGGGGGCCGGGCTGCTGCCCGTTGCCGCCGAGGCCGCTGCGGGGGCCACCCTGGGCCGTGACGCGGACCACGTAGGCCCGGTTCTGGGCCGGCCCGCCGTCGTTGGGGTAGGCCGTCGTGTCCCAGACGCAGTCGATGTTGACGTAGGCCGGGGAGCCGCCCTCGGCCTTCTCGCACACCGTGCCGTAACCGGGGTAGTCGGAGCCGTCGGGGGCGAGGGCCTCGACGGCCCAGTTCTTCACGCCGCCGTCGAAGGCGACCTTGGCCTTCACGTGGTAGCTCTGACCGCCGACCCGGGCGCCGTCATCGGGCGACTGCCACTGGACGAAGGCGGCCTGCTCACCGTTGCCCTGGGCCAGGACCCGCCCGGCGGGCAGAACGGCGACGGCGACGGTGGCGACTGCTGCGAGCGTGATGATCCGACGCATGGGACGCACTCCGATCCCTTCGATCGTCATGCCATGAATGTTCATGACTGCATCTCCGCCTTGACGACGAGCCGCTGGCTGGCGGAGCCCTTGGGGTGGCAGGTGGTGAGGGTCAGGGTGTGGCCGGGGGTCTGGGAGATCACGGTGAAGTCGCTGTTCGGCACGACGAACGGGGCCTTGGTGACCTTGTAGACGTGGCGCCCGATCGGCGTCTCGAGCACGACCTCGTCGCCGGGGCCGAGGCGGTCGAGGTTGGCGAAGGGCTTCCCGTAGGTGGTGCGGTGGCCGGCGATGGCCACGTTGCCCTCCTCGCCGGGCAGCGGGGTGTTGGGGTAGTGGCCAGCCCCGGCCCGCAGGGCGCTGGCCCCGGTGCCCTCGACGACCACGGTGTCGACCTTGATGGTGGGGATCACGATGCGGGTGAGGGCGTCGCCCTCGGGGGTGTGGCCGGCGCTGTAGTTGGCCCGGGCCTGGGGGCTGCGGAGCTGGATGGCCAGCTTCGACTGCAGCCGGTCCTGGAAGTAGTTCGTGGCCAGCGGATAGGCCAGCAGGCCGATGGCGACGATCGCCGTGATGATCGAGAAGCCCGACAGCAGCCGGCGGGCGACGGGCCTCGACCGGAGCGACTCGAAGAAGAACCGGGACCCGTCACGGACCCGGCGGGGCTTCTCGGCGGCCAGGGGGGTGTCTGTCAAAGCTCTAGCTCCCCAACTCGAAACGGCTCTGTTCGGGAGACGGTTCCGGGGCCGGGACGGTTACTCGTCCCGACCCCGGAAACCGATGTTACAAGGTGGTGATACTGGTGCTGGTGTTTCGGGGTTTGGTACCCCTTGACGACTGGCTAGCGGCGACGCCGCAGGTAGGTCCCGACCCCGAGGCTCACGCCGAGGAGAGCGGGGATGGTGGTCGCCCGGAAGGGCAGGCCGCCGGTGCGGGGCAGGGCCGCGGCCGGAGCCGGAGCGGGGGCCGGAACCTCGGCCGCCGCTGCCCGCTGGCGCTCCTCGACCTGACCCATCACCTTGGTGCCGCCGGCCTGGGCCACGGTCTGGGCCAGGGCGAGGCGGATGCCGGGGACATCGGTCTTGTTACCCAGGCTCAGCCCGGTGGCGCCGGAGACCGGGGCCAGAACGGTGTCGAGGGCGGCGTTGCCGAGGATGGAACCCAGCTGGAGGCCGGGCACCAGGTTGTTGAGGCCCTTGAACAGGTGGATCGAGACGGCGGCGGACTCTTCCTTCACGCTGCCGTCGGGGAGCTTGGTCTCCTTCGGGGTGCCGACGGAGATCTCGGTGCACAGGGCGCTGACGACGCCGTCACAGAACAGCGTCAGGTTCTGGCCGGGGGCCAGCTCGACGAACCCGGGGCCGGCCTTCAGGCCGAGGGTGCCGGTCAGCGTCTCGAGGGGCTTGACACCGGCCACGCCGATCTGGCCGAGGCCGAGGGTCGGCAGGAGCTCGCTCTCGATGCGGACGAGCGTGTTCTTGGCCGAGCCCACACCGGCGGCCTTGTCGCGGTCGTAGGTGACCGAAGCGCCGGACTCACCGGTCGTGATCTTGAGGAGCGGCGGGAGGCCGAGACCCCGGAAAGCGGGGAGGACCTCGATCGTGCCGCCCTGGGCCAGCGACTCGGAGGTGAAGTTGGCCGCCGTGCCGGTGTTCTTGGCGATGGCAT
This sequence comes from Acidimicrobiia bacterium, assembly GCA_036498605.1. Lineage (GTDB taxonomy): Bacteria > Actinomycetota > Acidimicrobiia > IMCC26256 > BP-133 > BP-133. The sequence continues at coordinate 4,949 of DASYFF010000061.1, forward strand.
TGCCGATGTTGATCCGCAGGAGGTCAGCGTCCTCCAGGCGGTTCACGACGTCCTTCACGGTCTGCGACGGCTCGAGGGTCGGCAGGACCACGCTGCCCTGGCCGAGCAGGCTGCCGAGGAGGCCATTCAGGGTGGTGACGGCCGTCTTGGCCGGAGCGTCGGTGGCCTTGAGGAGGTCACCCACCGGAGTGGCGGCCACGGTGTCGAGCACCGGCTTCAGGGCGTCGAGAGCAGGCTTGAGGATCTGGGTGGCGTTCAGCCGCAGGCTGGCGACCGTGCCCGTCCCGATGGCCTCGAAGGACGAGACGTCACCCTTGGTGCTGGCCTCGCCGCAGGCGGCCTCGCCGACGAGCAGGGCTGGCAGCCCGGCGCCGTTGAGAGCCTCACCGAGCGGGGGCTGGAAGCAGGCCCGGCCACCGTTGGCGGGCTGGTCACCCTGGGCCGCGGTGATGGCGGTCTTGGGGCTGAGCAGCGTCCCGATGCCGGAGGCCTTCTGGTTCAGCGTGTTGTTGACGACGTTGGCCGCGCTGTCCGCCGACGCGATCCCGAAGGTCAGTTGACGGCCTAACAGGGAAAGGTCAAGCGCTTGGGCACTGGCTACGCCGCTGAACTGATCGGTCTCGACCCGGGTAACAGCACCATTCGCTGCGGGCGCGACGACAGCTGCGAGCACCAGGGCCACTGCGCCGACCAACCCCAGCGAGTGGATCTTGCGCATCCTCAGCTCCTCTCTTACCTGACGTAGCCGGATGACTACGCTTGTGACGATTGTTAAAGATAGTCCTATACCGTCACAAACGTAAAGACTAGTTCATTGACGTTGTTGAACGCCGTCTATGACGCGGAACGGCAAAAAAACGGCAAAGTCGCGCGAAAGGCAACATCTCATCACTCCGAGCGGTTAGGGGAGGCACCCGGTGTCAGCAGCGGTCAGCAGCCCTTAAGGCTACTGCTGTTGCCATAGTCCACGAAAGGGACAAAAGGGCAAAGGCCCGGGGCTATGAGCCCCGGGCCTTTGGAATTCCTGCGGTGCCGGCTGGGCCTAGAAGCCCATCCAGTCGTCGAAGTCGTCGCCGGTGGCCGACAGGGTCGCAGGCCGGCGCCGGACCCAGACCATGAGCTGCATGGCCAGCATGAAGACCACGAGGGCGCCGGCCATGGGAATGAGCACCTCCCGGGCGTCCTGCGGCTTGGGCACCTTGACGAAGCCGGGACCCATCGTCTCGACCTCGCCGTCGCCGGAGCCGAGCCCGTCGGCGGCGCCGTCCTGCGTCTGGCTGAACGGCAGCGTGGCCGAGTACCCGCCATCGGGGCCCTCGCCCTCCGCCTCGCCCCCGCCGGCGGCGGCGGTCGTGCCGGGGTGGCCGGATGAGCCACCCGATCGGGCTGCGCCGGCGCTACCGCCGGCCTTGCCCGACCCACCCGCCCCCTTGGCCGAGGCGGCGGCCGGAGCCCCCCCACGGGTGGTCGGGGCGTCGGTCGGCAGGTTGACGCCGTTGTCGCCGCTGTGGTCGATCGTCCCGTCGGCCCCGTTGGGACCGCCGGCCGTCGTCGGCGGGCTGACCTGGTCGATGGAGACGACCGAGGAGGCGACGTAGCCCGACGTCTTCGTCGCCGACGCACCGTTGCCGCTATCGGCCGTGGGGGCCGGCCGCTGGGCGGCCACCTGGTACTGGTACTTCCCGGGTTGGTTGACGGCCCGCGTGTAGTTGGTGGCCGTGCCGGGGACGGTCTGGGGGGCACCCCAGTTCCCGTCACCCACCTTCTCCTGGACCAGATAGGTGACGTCGGGCTCCGGGTTGGGCGCCCACGTCACGTTGATCCGGGCCGAACCCGGGTCGAAGGCGGCGTTGACACCGGACGGGGCCGAGACGTCGTTGTTGACCCACAACGTGCGCCAACGCTTGGCGTTGGCGTCCTCGTAAAGGGTGAACTGCTGACCGCCAGGTACTCCCTTGGTCAGGAGTCCGTCGGGCGTGCCACTGTTCGTGACCGTCACCTCGACGGTGTACTTCCCGTTGACCGACGGGCCGCGGTCGTTGAGGTGCCAGTTCCGGTCGTAGTCCTGAGTG
>DASYFF010000062.1:0-2729 GCA_036498605.1 Acidimicrobiia bacterium
TCCTCGACGTGTTCAAGGGGCTGGTCACGAACAACGGCGGGGAGCGGTACCAGCAGCTGGCCGTGCTCGGCTGGACCAGCCTCCCCTACCTGCGCCTGATCCGGCAGCGCACATTGGTTCTCCACGGCGACGACGACCAGCTCGTGCCCCCGTTCAACGCCCGCCTCCTTGCCCGCCTGCTCCCCAACGCCCAGCTGCACTTCGTTCCGGACGGCCATCTGGCCCTCGTCACGTCCGCCACCGAGATCGGCCCCGTCATCGAGGCGTTCCGGGCCGCCAGTTGAAAAGGAGTCTCCATGACCGTCCGCGCCAACCAACCTGTCGCATCGAAGCCGAGGACCCGGGCCGCAGTGGGTGAGAACGACGTCGGCCTCGACCAGCTGCTGGCGGCCGCGGCCAACGGCGAACGCCGGCTGGTCCCGGGGTCCGAGGCCGTCAAGCTGGCCGCCGCCCTGGCCCGCCGGCCTCGAGCCGTGGCGAAGCACGCCACCTCGCTGGCGGCCGACCTCGGCCGGGTGGCCTTGGGGTTCTCCGAGACCGCCCCGGTCCGCGGCGACCGCCGCTTCAGTGACCCCGCCTGGAAGAACTGGTTGTTCCGCCGGGTGGTGCAGAGCTACCTGACGCTGGCGGCGACGTCCCGGGACCTGGTGGACGAGGCCGGCCTCGACTGGGCGACCGACCAGCGCCTGCGCATCCTGGTCGAGAACATCATCGACGCGCTGGCCCCGACGAACTTCCCGCTCACCAACCCGCTGGTCCTCAAGACCACCATCGAGAAGGCCGGTACGAACTTCGTGGCCGGTGCCCGCGCCGCCGTCCGGGACGCCGCATCGCCGCTGCGCCTCCCGGCCAGCGTCGACAAGACCGGGTTCGTCGTCGGCGAGACGCTGGCCAACTCCCCGGGCGCCGTGGTCCGCCGCGACCCCATGTTCGAGATCCTGCAGTACGAGGCCCGGTCACCGGAGGTGTACCAGACACCGGTGCTGCTCGTCCCCCCGATGATCAGCAAGTACTACGTCGTTGATCTCTCCCCCGCCAACAGCATGGTGCAGTACCTCGGGGAGCGGGGCCTCCAGTGCTTCGCCCTGTCCTGGCGCAACGTCACCAAGGCCCAGGCCGACTGGGGCCTTGACGACTACATCGCCTCGATCGTCGAAGCGGTCCGCACCACGGCCGAGATCGCCGGGTCCGAGCAGGTGCACCTGGTCGGCCTGTGCGCCGGAGGCGTGATGAGCACCTGCGCCGCCGCCCATCTGGCCCAGATCGGCGAGATGGGCCGGCTGGCCAGCCTGAACCTGAACGTGACGGTGCTCGACCTGGAGCGGGGTTCGCCCGTCATGGCCTTCGTGGCACCCGAAGCGGCGAAGGTGGCCGGCACCAAGGTCCGCCGCCGCGGCTATCTCCCGGGAACGGAGTTGGCCCGGACCTTCGCCTGGCTGCGGGCCAACGACATGATCTGGAACAACTTCGTGAACAGCTACTACCTGGGGAACAAGCCTCCGGCCCTCGACCTCCTCTACTGGAACCTGGACTCGATGAACATGTCGGCCGCCGCTCATGCCGACATGATGCGGATCGGCCTGGAGAACCCGCTGCCCAAGAAGACGCTGCAGTTGCTGGACACGACCATCGACCTGTCCAAGGTCACCTGCGACGTCTACAGCGTGGGGGCCGAGTCCGATCACCTCACGCCCTGGCCCGCCTGCTACCGCAGCGTCCGACTGCTGGGGGGCAAGACCCGATTCGTCCTGTCGACCAGCGGGCACGTGGCGGCCGTCATCCACCCGCCGGGGAACCCGAAGTCGGCCTACTGGATCGGTGACGAGTCGATCCCCGAGCCCGATGACTGGTTCGCCAAGGCCACCGCCCACAAGGGCACGTGGTGGGAGGACTGGTCGGCCTGGCTCTCGGAGCGGTCCGGCGCCAGGAAAGAGCCTCCCGCCGTACTGGGCAACGCCTCCAACCGCCCCCTCGGCCCCGCCCCCGGGGAGTACGTCTTCCAGCGGTCGTGACGGGCCTCTTGACAGCTATGTTTGTGGCCATTAACTTAGAGCCATGACAGCGACCCAACTGGGCGGACTGCGGAGACTCGAGGGCCGGCGCGTTTCGCTGGCCCTCGCCGGTGGCCGCCGCATCGACGACTGCGAACTGATGTCGGCCCGCTCCGGCTGCCCGTCCGTGTGGATCTTCCTCAACGGCGCCGACGAATTCGTCTCGGCGGCAGAGGTTCTCGACTACTGGGAGTCGTGGTCATGAACCGGGTCGAAGCGGCCATCGCCGCCATCGCCAACGGCGAGTTCGTCGTCGTGCTCGACGACGAGGACCGCGAGAACGAAGGCGACCTGATCATGGCCGCCGAGCGGGTCACCCCGGCGGCCATGGCGTTCATGGTCCGCCACACCAGCGGCCTGATCTGCGTCGGGATGACCGGAGAGCGACTCGACGAGCTCGACATCCCGCTCATGGTCGAGCGCGGCACCGAGGCCCAGGGCACGGCCTTCACTGTGTCGGTCGACCTGCGGGACGGCACCACCACCGGGATCTCCGCCGCCGACCGGGCCGCCACTGTGCAGGCGCTCGTCGATCCGGCCTCCGCCCCGGCGGGGTGCTGCGCCGCCCCGGTCACACCGAGGCCGCCGTCGACCTGGCCACCCTGGCCGGCCTCTCCCCCGCCGGCGTCCTCTCCGAGCTGGTCCGGCCGGACGGCCAGATGGCCCGCGGCGACGACG
>DASYFF010000063.1:0-5037 GCA_036498605.1 Acidimicrobiia bacterium
GTTGTGGGCCCCGACCTGGAACGTCCCGCCGGCGCCGGCGGTGACGTTACCGGTGGCGCCGGTCACGCCGAGGCCGGCCAGCACGTCGTTGGCGGCACCGGCGGCCGCGGTCACCGAGGTGCCGGTCGAGGTGCTGTTCCGGGTGAAGCTGACGACGTTCTTGTTGATGGTGCTGTCGTGGTAGACGGTGGCCGACACCAGACCCTTCAGGTTGGCGTTGCCATCGATCGAGGTCTGCAGAGCGGACTGCAGGCTCGAGGCGCCGGCGGCGTCGTTGGTGTAGGAACCGGCGGCGAGCGTCAGCGACTGGGCGGCGACGGCCTCCGTCGAGATCTTGAACGTGTCGTTCGTGCCGGCGACGACGGTCAGGGCGCCGGCGCCGGTGCCGTTGACCACACCGGCCTGGTTCCCGAAGGACCCGTCGAGGAGCTTGGTGTTGCCGAAGCTCGTCGTGGTGCCGATCCGGTCGATCTCCGCCTTCAGCTGGTCGAACTCGGTCTGGGCCGCCGTGCGGGCCGTGGTGTCCTGGGAGCCGGCGTTGGCGGCCTGGACGGACAGGTCACGCATGCGCTGCAGGATCGAGTGCACCTCGGACAACGCGCCTTCAGCCGTCTGCACGACCGAGATGCCGTCCTGGGCGTTGCGGATGGCGACGTTGGTGCCACCGACCTGGGCCCGCAGGCCCTCGCTGATGGACAGGCCGGCGGCGTCGTCGGCGGCCCGGTTGATGCGGAAGCCCGAGGACAGCTTCTCGAGGCTCTTCGACATCTGCCCGTCCGTCACCGTCAGGTTCCGGTAGGCGTTCATCGCCGCAATGTTCTGGTTGATTCGCAGACCCATGATTTCCTCCTTGATCGGGTCAGGGGCCATTCATCCGTGGGGGCCCCTCGGGCCGCCCTGTTGCGGTCCGATCTTCTCGATCGACCGCCGAGCTAGGAAGCTGAGGCGATCCGATCGACAATTTCCTGGGGGGACGCCCCCCAACCCCCGGGATTGAGCGAACGCGGCGCCGAGTCGAGCCGGTCCCGGTACGACGAGCCGGCGGCCACGGCGGCGAAGTAGGCCGCCTTGCGCCGGGCCACCCGGCCCCCCGCCGGCTGCGCCGCCTGCGTCTCGGCCTCGAGCGTGGCGTCGAGCCCCTCCCGCAGCAGGCCGAGGGCCTCGGCCTTCATCTGCGACACGCGCGACTCGGTCACGCCGAGCTCCCGGGCCAGCTCCAGCATGGGCCGCTCCTCGAAGAAGCAGCCGACCACGACAACCCGCAACCGTTCCGGCAAAGCCGCAACGGCGTCGCGCAGGTAGGCCCGGCGCTCCCGGTGGAGGAGGACCTCGCCCGGGTCGGCCTCGGCGGTGGAGAGGGCGTCGCAGTCCTCAGAGTCACGGAAGACGGAGTCGTAGTTCAGTACGGTGGCCCGGTGGACGTCCTCGTCGAGACGACTCACTTCGTTGGCCGACAGCCCGGCGGCGGCCCCCGCCTCCAGGTTCGTCGGCGTGCGGCCCAGGGTGACCGTCAGCTCGTCGGTCACCGAGCGGACCTTGCGGGCGGCGGCCCGCACCCCCCGGCTGGCCCAGTCACGGCTGCGGAGGTCGTCGAGCAGGGCGCCCTGCATCCGCCGGCGGGCGTAGCGGTCGAAGGTCACCCCCCGGCTCGGGTCGAAGGCCCGGGCCGCCTGCACCAGGCCGAACAGCGCCGCCGAGGTCAGCTCGTCCCGGGGGATGTGCCGGGGCACCCGGGCGATCATGTCGGCCACCACGTGGTGCACGAGCGGCAGGTGCTGGCGCACGAGCTCGTCGGGGTTGGGCGGCAGGGGACGGTCGGCGAGGTCGAGCTGCGAGGAGGGAGCCGTCTGCATGGACGGGATGATCCGGTTCCCTTAAGGGGCCGTAAACCGTCCGGCAGGATGACCCGGATCCTCCACCATCGCTCGATGGGACTAGAGCGACATAGCCTTTTCGAGGTGGCCGGCCGGACAAAGTCCCCATGCGACGCTCAAACTCTCTCCCTGTCGGCCGATGGGAAGCGCTGATGAGCCCTCCGCCATCCTCTCCTCCTCCGACCCCCGCCGGGCTGCGGGCGGTGATCGTCGACGAGTGGGCCCTGTACCGCCAGGGTGTGGCCAGCGTGCTGCGCAACCTGGGCATCGAGGTCGTCGGCGAGGCGGCCGGAGCCAGCGACGGGATGATGCGGCTGTGGTCGACCCGCCCCGACGTCCTCGTCGCCGGCAGCCCGGCCCACTCCCGCCTGCCCGACCTGGTGGCCGAGGCCAAGAAGGCCTACCCGGAGCTGCGGGTCCTGGCCCTGCTGCCGGTGAGCGAGGCGGGCAAGGTGCGGCCGGTGCTGTCGTCGGGAGCCGACGCCGTCCTCACCCGGCTGGCCTCCGCCGAGGAGCTCGAGGCGGCGGTCCGCAAGGTGGCGGCCGGCGAGCGCGTCCTGGCCGCCGCCGCCCTCACCGTCCTGGTGGGAACGGGGACGAAAGCGGCGGACGGGCCGGGGACCGCCCACCCCCTCACCATCAAGGAGCGGGAGGTGCTCGACCTGCTGGCCAAGGGGCTGTCCAACCGCGAGATCGCGGCGGCGATGGTCGTCAGCACCACGACCGTGAAATCCCACCTGTCGAACATCTACGAGAAGCTCGGGGCCAAGAACCGCCAGGACGCCGTGGGCCGGGCCATCGAGCAGGGCCTGCTGGGTTGAGAAAGGCGTAAAGGGTCGATCACGGCCGGGGCCGGGCTCAGGTCCTTCGGGGGCCGGTCGATTCCTGTTGGCGAGGAGGAGCACCGATGGGCCTTCGTGAGGTTTCCGCCATTCTGTGGAGAGAGCGCCACCTGCTCGAGCTGCTGCTGTTCAAGCTCGACGAGGAGCAGCTCGTGCTGGCCGCCGGGCGAACGCGCTGGCTGCCCCGGGCCACCCGCGAGGTCGAGATGGTCCTGGAAGAGATCCGCCAGACGGAGCTGGAGCGGGCCATCGAGGTGAGCCGGGTCGCCCTCGACGTCGGCCTCCCGGCCGGCGCCAGCCTCCGCCAGCTGGCCGAGACGGCGCCCCCGCCGTGGCAGGGAATGCTGATCGAGCACCGCCAGGCCTTCCTCACCCTCACCGACGAGATCACCGCCCTGGTCCAGACCAACCGGGAGTTGCTGGTCCGGGGCCAGAAGGCCGTCCGCGACGTCCTGGCCTCCATCGGCGACCCCAAGGTGGAGGTCGGCGCCGGCTACGGCGGCACCGCCGACCACCGCCCGCTGCTGATCGACGAAGCCCTGTAGTGGCGCGAGCCGGAGGCAGGTGAACCCCCCAAATGTCGGACTTCAACGGGCTGCGCATCGCCCTGTCATCGCTCTACGCGCAGCAGAAGGCGATCCAGGTCACCGGCCAGAACATCGCCAACGTCAACACCGACGGCTACTCCCGCCAGCGGGTCGAGATGACGGCCGACTCCGGCCCGGTGACCCCGGCCATCCAGTCCCGCTACCCCGGGCCCGGTTCCGGCGTCCTCACCGGCGACACCACCCGCATCACGGACCAGTTCCTCGACCTGCGTAGCTACCAGGAGCACGCCGTCGACGCCGGGCTCCAGCAGAGCCAGAACGTCCTGTCCCGCGTCGAGCTGGCCTTCGACGAGCCGTCCGACGACGGGCTGTCCAAGCTGATCTCCGGCTTCCTGGCCGGCTTCGACGACGTGGCCAACAACCCCGACGACATGGCCGCCCGGGCGCAGCTGGTGGAGCAGGGCAAGACGCTGACCGCCGGCTTCACCCAGCTCGACGCCGCCCTGGCCACCCAGCGCTCGTCGTCGATCTCCGAGCTGGACTCCCTCGTCGGCGAGGTCAACGGCGCCGCGGCCCAGATCGCCGAGCTCAACCAGAACATCACATCGGCCATCAACAACGGCTTCTCCCCCAACGAGCTCATGGACCAGCGCGACCAGCTGGTCTCGCAGCTGGCGGAACAGGTCGGCGTCACCGTCCAGAGCGGCGACCACGGCCAGGTCGACGTGTTCGTCGGCGGGACGGCGCTGGTGCGGGGCACGAAGGCGGCGGCCCTCAAGGTCGACGTCGGCACCGACCCGGCCCAGACGGTGCGGGTCACGTGGGCCGACGACAGCTACCCGGCCGGGGTCAGCGGCACGGCGGGCGGGATGCTGTCGGCCGTCAACGACGTCATCCCCCGCTACCGGGCCGGCCTGGCCGCCGTGGCCCAGCAGCTGAGCAGCGACGTCAACGCCGTCCACCGCACCGGCTACGCCCTCGACGGCTCGCCGGGCCTCGACTTCTTCACCACCGACTCCTCCGGGAACGTCGTCGTGAACCCGGCCATCGCCGCCGATCCCCGGCTCGTGGCCGCCTCGGGCAGCGCCGGCGCCACCCGCGACGGCTCCGTGGCCCAGCAGATCGCCGAGCTGACCGGCGTCGGCGACAGCTACCAGCAGCTGGTGGTCAAGCTCGGCGTGGAGTCCCAGGCGGTCAACCGGCGGGTCGACGTGCAGGCCTCGATCGTTCAACACGTCGACGCCGCCCGGGACTCGGTGAGCGGCGTCAACCTCGACGAGGAGATGACCAACATGCTCCAGTTCCAGCACGCCTACGACGCCGCCGCCCGGTTCCTCACCGCCGTCGACCAGACCCTCGATACGCTCATCAACTCGACCGGCCTCGTGGGCCGGGGCTAGGAAGCGTCATGTCGTCCGCCTTCCGGATCACCCAGCGCAGCATCGGCACCTCGTCCCTGGCCGGCCTGCAGGCCAACCTGGCCCGGCTCCAGGCGACGCAGGCCAAGCTGTCGTCGGGCAGGGCCATCTCCCGCCCGTCCGACTCGCCGACCGGCACCATGTCGGCCCTGCGGCTGCGGACCGACATCGACCGCTACGACCAGCTCGACCGCAACGCCGCCGACGGCCTGGCCCGGCTCGGCACCGCCGACAACGCCCTCACCGACGGGCTGTCGACCCTGCGGTCGGCCCGCGACCTCGTCGTGCAGGGGACGAACGCCTCGCTGTCGGCCACCGACCGGGAGGCCCTGGCGGCCCAGATCGACGGGCTGCG
>DASYFF010000064.1:0-1748 GCA_036498605.1 Acidimicrobiia bacterium
CACTCACCAAGGAGAACGGACCATGACTCGACGAGCCCTGATCGCCGCCGCGGCGCTCACGCTCGCCGCATCCCTCACGGCCTGCGGCGGGGGCCACTCCACCACACCGGCCACCAAGGATGCGGCGATGCACGACCACGCGGCGATGCCCGAGACCGCCCGGCCGGACGGGCTTGAGGCCCGGCCGTTCCAGGGCGCCGTGACATCGGTGGAGCGCAAGAGCGCCTCGAAGATGACGCCGGCGGAGATCGACCGTTTCGAGCGGGCGTACTCCTACGCCGTCGGCAAGGGCTACTTCGACGCCTTCAACGACGCGCACTTCGATCACCACCGCAACCGCAACCACGGCTTCGAACTGACCGCCCAGGCGCCGCCGACCGTCATCGTCGGCATGACCCCCGCCTGGGGATTGCGCCTGCTGCCCTGGCACCGGTCGTTCGTCCTCGAGGCCGAGCAGATGCTGCGGGCCGCCCTGCGGGAGCGTGACCGCCAGGAAGGCCGCGACCCCGGTGAGGCCGACGGCCTGTTCATGCCCTACTGGGACGTCGCCCACGACCAGGGCGTGCCCGCCTGGCTGCAGGGCTTCCAGCCGCAGGGCGGCACGGCCATGGTCCCGCCCGACGTGCCGAAGGGCCACCCGCTCTACGGCAAGCCGGTCGGCTCCCGCTACGACATCCACTTCGGCCGCTGGCCGGGCGGCAACGTCGCCTTCGACCGGCTGCCCGACCCGGCCCAGGTGGCGGGGATCCTCGACCACGACGACTACCCCGGCTTTTACAACGCCGTCGAAGCCGGCGCCGGGGTCGTGCCGTCCGCCGTCCCCGCCGCCAAGCAGGCCCTCGCTGACCTCGAGCGCCGGTTCCCGGACAACGCCGACCTCAAGACCGTCGTCGAGACCCTCAAGCGGTCTCCGGACGAGATCAAGGCCACCATCGCCCACGACCCCGACGCCACGGCCAAGATCGTCGACGCCGGCTTCGGGGTGGGGTACCTGGCCACCCTCGAGGCGGCCAAGCCCCACCCCGACCAGGAGCTGATCCGTACGGTCAAGACCGCCGGCGCCGCCATCATTGCGCCGCCGCACGTCATCCTGCACCTGTGGGCCGCAGGGGTCGACCCCGCCAACCCCACGGTGCGGGGCACCGTGAGCAACTTCAACGAGCTGACCGTCGACCCGCTCTTCTGGATGATCCACACCGAGCTCGACCGCTGGTGGTTCACCTGGGAGCAGTCGCACACCGGTCTGCCTCCGCTGACCGGCGACGACGCGAAGTTCGAGCCGCTCCTGCCCCAGCAGGGCGCCTGGTACGGCGGCGGCCGCCTCTACTCCCTCAACGACCTCGCCCCGACCCAGAACCTGCCCTACCGCTACGCCGAGCTGTTCAAGGCGTGACCCTCCCGGGTTGGCGCTGGTCACGGCCGGGCTGCGGGGTGGGCGCTGAGGGTCTCGAACCCCCGACCTCCGCCTTGTAAGGGCGGCGCTCTTCCAGCTGAGCTAAGCGCCCGACTGTTCAATCCTGCCATGCGGGGCGGCGGGGAAACAGACCAAAAGGCTCAAGCCGTGCCGGGAGGCGGTTGCCGTCGGGGACAGCGGGTACAGAGCGGTCCTACGGACGACAAAGGAGACTCGCGATGGGCATCGGCGTCAGTGTCTTTCTGATGGCCGTGGGGGCGATCCTGGCCTTCGCCGTGCACCTACCGACTGACGGGATCAACCTCGACACCGTGGGGGTGATTCTGATCATCCT
>DASYFF010000065.1:0-10069 GCA_036498605.1 Acidimicrobiia bacterium
ACGCGGTGGCGGCCGGCCCTATCTACACCCGGCCCGAGGCCCGCCAGCTCTTCGACCGCCTCGGGGAGACCACGGCCCTGCACCGGGCGGCCGAGCCCAGCGAGATCGCCGAGGTCGTCGCCTTCCTCGCCTCACCGCGAGCCAGCTACATGACCGGCGCCATTGTCGCCGCCGACGGCGGCCGCACCGCCATCTAACCCCCACCCCAACCGACGGAGGAGACCCGCCATGGCCATCGCGCTCATCGCCATCAGCATCGACGGCGCCGACATCGGCCACCTCGCCCAGTTCTGGGCCGACGTGCTCGGCCGGCCCGTCGACCCCGGCGCCACCGACAGCCACGCCGCCATCACCACCCCCGAAGGGCTGCGAGTCCTGTTCCACCAGGTCCCGGAAGGCAAGGTCGTCAAGAACCGGGTCCACCCCGACCTCGCCAGCGCCGACTACCAGGCCGAAACGGACCGGCTGATCAAACTCGGGGCCGCGCAGCTCAACGAGGTCGAACAGGGCGGCAATCGATGGAGGACCTTCAACGACCCAGAAGGCAACGAGTTCGACCTCGTCGCGATCTCGGCCTGAAGACCTCCGCCGCTTGCCGTCACGAAAGGCTCTTCTGGAAGAATTCGTCGATCTTGGCGATCGCCGGGTCGACGTATTCGGGCCGGTCGTAGAAATCGAAGTGGGTGCCACCGTCGATGATGTGGAGCTCCTTGGGCTCTTCCGCCCGGGCGTACGGCGAACTGTCGCTGTCGGACCCCGACTTCAGCACCTGGTGGGCGGAACGCCACGCCACCTACGCCACGTTCGGCACCAAGACCCTCACCCATCCCCTGACCGGACCCTACGCCCTCGACTGGCAGGTTCTGCGCCTCCCAGAGGACGACCAGATCCTCATGGTCATGACCGCTCCCCCCGGCACAGGAAGCCTCGAAGTCCTCCACCGGCTCGGCTCGCCACGGAGGGCTGAGTAGTCGGCGCCTCCGATCAGAGTGGTCGCAACTCCTGACACAGGTGTCGGCGCGTTGTTGGCTTCCGGCAAACACGAACGGAGGGATGGTCCGACGATGACCGTGGAGAACATGGAAGATTTCCAGGCACTTGAGCCCTTCTTCCGTGTGATCGAGGAAGGGCTGGCAGGATTGGTCGACGGCGGCCATTTCTTCGATCTCCTGGCCGACGATGTCGTCTTCGAGTTCATCATCACCGTTCCCGACTACCCCCGGCGGGTTGAGGGACGCGACAACCTGATCGAGCTCTACCGCACCTACCAGTCGACCTTCTTCCTCGATCGCTGCTTCGACCTCAGAACCCACCGTGCCGACGACTCGACCGTCACACTGGAGTACGCCTCGGAAGGAAGAGCCGTGGCGAAGGGGCGGCCATACGGCAACCGGTACATCTCGGTGGTCACGATCAAGGATCGGAAGATCGTGCACTGGCGGGACTATCTCGACCCGCTCCGCGTCCTCGCCGCGCTCTGAGGCTCCGACCGGGCGTCTGCGGTGGACAGAGGGCAATCGACACAGTAGCGTTTGTTGTCATGACAACATCTGACGAGAGTGAAGCCGCCAAAGCCGTCGTCCGGCGGAACACCGAAGAGGTGCAGAGCAAGGGGAACTTCGAGGTCTTCGAGGAGCTCTTCGCCGACGACTTCGTCGACCACACCCCCCAGCCCGGCCGGACACCGGACAAGGCCGGAGCCCGGGAGCTCTACAACGGGCTGCGCCAGGCCTTCCCCGACTTTCACGCCGAGATCCACTGGCAGGCCGCCGATGCCGATCTCGTGACGACCTACAAGACGTATCACGGGACGCACCGGGGCCGGTTCTTCGGCATCGCCCCCACCGGGCGGGAGATCCAGTTCGAAACGGTCGACGCCATGCGCGTGCGTGACGGGAAGATCGTCGAGCACTGGGGCGTGGCCAACCTGCTGTCGCTGCTGCAGCAGCTCGGCGCCATTTCCCTGGCGCCGTAAGGAGAGTGAGCGCGTTGCCCCGTGCCGTCAGGTTCGATCGCTACGGCGGTTCCGACGTCCTGGAGGTCGTCGAGGTCGATCAGCCCCACTCGGGGCCCGGGCAGGTCGTGGTCCGGGTGGTGGCGGCGGCCACGAATCCGGGCGAGATCATGATCCGGCAGGGGGCCCTCGCCGACGTGTGGCCCGCCACGTTTCCCGAGGGTCAGGGGAACGACTTCAGCGGTCGTGTCGCCGAGGTCGGCCCCGGGGCGACGGGCTTCTCCGTCGGCGACGAGGTGATGGGGTTCGCCCCCCGGGCGGCCCAGGCCGACTACGTCGTGTCGGCCCCGGACCGGCTGGCCCGCAAACCGCCCGGTGTTCCGTGGGAGGTGGCCGCCGTCCTGGCCGGTGCCGGCGCGACCGCCTACGCCGCGGTGCGGGCCGTCCGCCTCAAGCCGGGCGAGACGGTCATGGTCTCGGCGGCCGCCGGCGGCGTCGGCGTCGTCGCCGCCCAGTTGGCGCGGCTGGCCGGCGCCCGGGTGATCGGCACAGCGGGCGACGCCAACGCGGCCTTCCTCCGCTCCCTCGGCGTCGAGCCCGTCCGCTACGGCGAGGGTCTGGTCGAGCGGATCCGGAGCCTGGCGCCCGACGGTGTCGACGCCTACCTGGACAACTTCGGCGCCGGCAACGTCGACATCGCCGTCCAGCTGGGTGTCGCCCCCGATCGGATCAATACGATCATCGACTTCGCCGCCTCCACCCGGTACGGCACCCAGGCCGAGGCCCAGGCCCAGGCCGACTGGCCCGCCGTCTGGCAGGAGCTGGCCGCCCTCGTGGCGGCGGGCGACCTGACCGTTCCCATCCAGGCGGTCTATCCGCTCGACCGGGTGCGGGACGCCTACGACGAACTGGCCCGCCGCCACACCCGGGGCAAGATCGTCCTGCGGCTGGCGCCCGACTAGGGGCGACGCCCGTGGCCGAACTCCGCTGGCTCGACGAACGGGAGGCCCACCTCTGGCAGGCCTACCGCCACCTGCAACGGGAGCTCCGGGACGCCCTGGACCGGCAACTCCTCCGCGACGCCGGGCTCTCCGGCGCGGACTACGCCCTGCTGGTCCCGCTGTCGGAGTCGCCCGACGGGCTCCTCCGGGCCCGGGATCTCGGCGCGCTGGTCGGCTGGGACCGCCCCCGGATCTCCCACCAGCTCACCCGCATGGAACAGCGGGGCCTGGTCGCCCGGGAGCGCTGCCCCGACGACGCCCGGGGGTCCATGGTGCGGCTGACTCCCACCGGCCGTTCCGCCATCGAAGCCGCCGCACCGAAGCACGTGACCACCGTCCGCCGCTTCTTCATCGACCCCCTCTCGGACGACGAACTCGACACGCTGACGACGCTCCTCGACCGACTCCTCGCCGGACTGGCCGACCGCGAGGTCGATTGAGGCCGGCCTTCGATGTATCGCTCCTGATCAACGACGCCGGCAGCTACAGGGTCGAAAACGGAGGTGGCGCGCTGGTCAATGTCCTTTCCGTCGGTTGTCGGCGATGCCTGTGTCGAAGATCGGCCAGCCGATCTCGGTGCGCCACAGGTCCTCGTCCAGGGTCTCGTGCGGGCCGACGACGTAGTACTCGCGGATGGGTCCTTCGACCGCGAGGGCATGATCGGTGACGTAGGTGGCGAGAGATCCGTAGGCCCGGTCCACTTCGTCGGTGTGAGGGCCGGTGTGCACCGTGACGGCCAGTTCGACCTCGGGAATCACGAGTGCGGTGACCCGCCCCGTCTCCCGCAGCGATCGGTCGCAGGGAACGAAGACGGTGGCTTCTCCGCGTTCGTGGGAGAACAGGTCGTTGGCGTAGATGCCGCCCCCGGGGCCGGTGGGGGTGATCTTTTGAGCGGCCAGGAGGGCGAAGAGCTCGCCGAGCGCACCTTGGTACCAGGCGCCGACGTCCCAGACATCGATGACGTCGCGAACGGCCGCCGCCGGCATGGCCGGTATCCGGCGGTGCTCGATGCCGACCGGGACCGCATCGATCGGCGGTTCGAGCAGATCGCGGAGCGATGCCACGGCTTCCTGGGTGCGAGCGAGGGTCGTTTCGAGGCGGGAGAGATGACCGGCGATGAGGTCGTTTCGGGCGGCGAGGTCGGCGGTGGTGATGACGGCGTGGATCTCTTCGAGGGGCATGTCGAGGGATCGGAACCGCCGGATGACCTGGGCGGTCGGGATCTGGTCGGTGGTGTAGCGACGGTGTCCTGTGCCGGGATCGACGGCGGCGGGTTCCAGCAGGCCGATGCGGTGGTAGTGGCGCAGGGTCTTGATGTTCAGGTGGGTGGCCCGGGAGAAGTCCCCGATGGCCAGGGATGGCGGCATCGCCCAAGTATGGGATCTCCCCCTAGGGGAGATGCAACCGCCGATTTGGGTCTTGCCCCTCCCACCAGGGGATGCCCGAAGCTTCTTGCAGAGCGGTCACCCGGGCCGCCGGCCGAAAGGAGCAAGGTCATGACCATGTCCCTTCCCCCCGTCGTCGCTGAGTACCTCGCGGGGGTCAACGCCTTCGATGTCAACGCCATCGTGGGGACCTTCGCTCCCGACGCCTACGTCAACGACGCCCGCCGCGAGATCAAGGGCATCGACGCCATCCGGCGCTGGGTCGAGAAGGAGATGGTCGGAGACCACGTCACGATGGAGCCGCTGGAGGTCGTCGACCACTACGGCGACACCATCGTGCGCTCCCGCTACGACGGCACCTACGACAAGACCAACCTCCCCGCCGAACTGGTGATGTCGGACTACTTCAGCGTCCGCGACGGAAAGATCGTCAGCCTCGCCGTGATCCGCAACCAGCCCTCGCCATACTGACCCCGCTGTGAACTACGAACTCGACCCGGAACTGGCACCGGCGATGGCCGAACTGGCCGCACGAGCAGCTGAGGTCCCCGTCCCGGCGCGAGGCGACTGGCAGGCGGTTCGCCAGGCCGCCTCGGCCGGGCTGGTCTACCTGGCCGGCATCACGCCGGGCTCATCGGGAGTGATCACGACCTCGTTCACGACACCGACCAGCGACGGCGCGGCTGAGATGGCTCCATCCGGGGGGTTGTTGGGGCCACTGGGGCAGAAGGGATCCGGCCGCCCGAGTGGTCGATGCCCAGGAACGGAGTGGCCGAGGGCACCGATCGGAGTGGTGACGACTCCTGACAGCGTCGTCGAATCGTCTTTGGCTTGAGGAGTCACAACGGTCCGCCGGGCAGTCGCCGCTCGGCTAGGGGGAACCTGGAATGTCGGCCACCCGGAACATGACGCCTCCGGCCGTCGGGCCGCTGGCGGGTGTGCGGGTCCTCGACTTCTGCCACTTCCTGGCCGGGCCCTATGCCGCGCTCACGCTGGCCGACCTCGGGGCCGACGTCGTCAAGGTCGAGGATCCCGGCCATCCGGACGAAGCCCGCCGGGTCGGGCCGTGTTTCGACGGGGACGAGTCGATCTATTTCCGGTCGCTCAACTGGGCCAAGCGGTCGGTGGGCATCCGGTTGGCGACACCGGAAGGGCGGGCCGTCGCCCTCGACCTCGTGGCGGAGGCCGACGTCGTGCTCGACAACTACCGGCCGGGCGTGATGGCCAAGCTGGGGCTGGACCACGACACGCTGGCGGCGGTCAACCCGCGGATCGTCACGGTGTCGCTCAGCGGGTTCGGCGAAACCGGCCCGGCGGCGGCCCGGCCGGGGTACGACTACACGATCCAGGCGCTGGCCGGGGTCATGAGCCTCACCGGCGAGCCGGACGGGCCGCCGGGCAAGGCGGGCATCTCCTACGTCGACCACTCCGGAGGGCTGGCCGCCGCGCTGGCCGTCTGCGCAGCCCTGGTCGAGCGGGGCCGGACCGGCGTCGGCCGCCACGTCGATGTCGCCCTGTTCGACGTGCAGGTCTCGATGCTCACCTACCTGGCCGCCTGGCAGATGAACGGCGGGTTCGTGCCCGGCCGCACCCCGGACGGCTCCCACCCGTCGATCGTCCCCGCCCAGACGTTCGCCGCCGCCGATGGGCACCTGTCGATCTTCGTCGGCAACGATCCGATGTGGGCCCGCTTCGTGGCGGCCCTCGACGACCGGCGCGTCGCCGACCCGGCCTGGGCCAGCGCTGCCGGCCGCTACGAGCACCGGACGGCGGTCATCGCCTGCCTGCAACGGATCCTGGCCACGCGACCGGTGGGGGAGTGGGTCGAGCGGCTCACCGCCGCCGGCGTCCCCTGCGCGCCCGTGCACGACGTGGCCGAGGCGCTGGCCGAGCCGCAGGTCGCCGCCCGGGGCCTCGTGGCCGAGGTGGACGGGTACCGCTGCGTCCGCGGCCCGCTGCCCACCGCCGCCCCCGCTCCGGCCAACGGCGCACCCCGACTGGGGCAGCACACCGACGAGATCCTCGCCGAACTCGGGTACGTGGCGGAGCGCCGTGGCGCGCTCCTCCACGGCGGCGTCACCGCCGCCCCTGACCTTGACCTCTCGCAGACCTGTCAATAGGCTGCGATATCATATCGTAATGGAGGAACTGTGGATCTCGGCATCGCAGGAAGGGTGGCCTTCGTCGCCGGTGGCAGCCTGGGGATGGGCCGGGCCACCGCCGAGCTGTTCGGCCAGGAGGGATGCCGGGTCGTGGTGGGCGCCCTCGAACGGGACCAGGAGTCGATCGACGAAACGGTGAAGGCCATCGTCGGCGCCGGCGGCGAGGCGGTCGGCGTGGCCGGCGACCTCTCCGTCAAGGCCAACGTCGAGCGGGCGGTCGGCACCGCCCGGGAGGCGTTCGGCGTGACGCCCGACATCGTGGTGGCCAACATCGACGGACCCGGCGCCGGCTACTTCGACGACGTCTCCGACGAGGACTTCGACCAGGCCCACCGCCAGATGACGATGAGCATGGTCTACCTCTGCCGGGCCGTCGTCCCCCGGATGAAGGAGCAGCGCTGGGGCCGGATCATCTGCATGAACTCCATGGCGGCCAAGGAGCCGCCCCCGGAGCTGGCCCACATCCTGGCCAACGGCGCCCGGGCGGCGGTGGTGGCCTTCAACAAGTCGCTGTCGAACGAGGTGGCCGAGTACGGCATCACCGTCAACACCGTGGGCACCGGCTGGTTCGCCACCGCCCGCATGCTCCGCTACGTCGACCACATGGCCGCCGAGCGGGGCGTCACCCCGGAAGCGGCGCTGGCCGGGGTGGAAGCGATGATGCCGACCCGGCGGGTCGGCAAGCCCGAGGAGATGGCGGGCACGATCGCCTTCCTGGCTTCGGAGTACGCCGGGTTCATCAACGGCGAGTTCATCAACGTCGACGGCGGCCTGCACCGGAGCGCCTTCTGATGAGTCCGGGTGCCAACAAGGGAGCCGTCCTCGAATGGTTCAGCGCCCTCTCTGAGGGCCGCTATGACGATGCCTGGGCGCTGATGGACCCGGCCGCCGAGTACTGGGTGCTCCGGCAGCGGACCTCGATCCCGATGGCCGACTTCGCCGACCTCTACGTGGGCCACATGAAGAAGACGTTCGTGGACGGCCTGCGGTTCATCCCCGGCACGATGACCGCCGAGGACGACCGGGTGGCGGTGCTGGCCGACTCGGACGGCGAGCTGGTCAGCGGCGGCCGGTACGACAACAAGTACCACTTCCTGTTCCAGCTGCAGGACGGGCTGATCGCCCGGGTGTGGGAGTACGGCGACACCTACCAGTCGTGGAAAGCCTTTGGAGGCAACGATGAGTGACGAACTGCGCTTCGACGGACGGGTGGCCGTGATCACCGGAGCCGGCCGGGGGGTGGGGCGGGAATACGCCCTGCTCCTCGCCGCCCGGGGCGCCACCGTGGTCGTCAACGACCTCGGCTGCGCCAGCGACGGCTCCGGCGCCTCGCTCGGCCCGGCCGAACACGTCGTGGCCGAGATCACCGCCGCCGGCGGCACGGCGCTGGCCAACGGGAACGACATGACCACCGTCGAGGGCTGCGCCGGCCTCATCGCCGCCGCCCACCAGGCCTTCGGCCGGGTCGACATCCTGATCCACAACGCCGGCTACGTCTTCGGGGACTTCGAAGCGCTGCTCGACATCCACCTCCGGGCCGCCCACCGCCTGACCGAGGCCGCCTGGCCGATCATGACCGAGCAGGGTTACGGCCGCATCCTGCTCACGTCGTCGGGCGCCGGTCTGTACGGCTCCGGTCTCATGCCGTTCTACGGCGCGGCGAAGATGGGCGTCTTCGGCCTGGCCCGCTGCCTGTCCGAGAAGGCCACCACCGCCGGCGCCGGGATCAAGGTGAACCTGATCGGGCCCTGCGCCGCCACCCGGCTCGTCACCGAGCTGCCCAAGTCGGATCCGATGGACTGGGTCATCGCCAAGGCCGACCCGGCGCTGATCGCCCCGGCGGCGGCCTACCTCGTCCACGAGGAATGTCCGGTCACCGGCGAGATGCTGTCCGTCGGCGCCGGGCGGGTGGCCCGCAACTTCGTGGCCGAGACGCCCGGCTACCTCGACCCCGACCTCACGTTGGAGGCGGTGCGAGACCACTTCGGCGAGGTCATGGCCGAGGACGGCTACCACGTCCCCGCCGACATGAACGAGCTCGTCGACGTCTTCATGAAAATCGTCGGCCCGTGAGAAGGGAAACGCCAATGGAAACGATGCGGGCCGCCGTCGTGCGGGAGCCGGGCAAGATCGGCGTCGAGACGATCGACCGGCCGGAACCCGGGCCGGACCAGGTGCTGGTCAAGATCCACGCCACCGGCGTGTGCCACACCGACCAGAGCGCCTTCCGGGGCCTCGTCCCCCTCCCCCTGCCGCTGGTGCTCGGGCACGAGGGCGCCGGCGTCGTCGAGGCGGTCGGGCCCAACGTCACGGCGCTCGCTCCGGGCGACCACGTCGTGCTCTCGATCACCTACGGCTGCGGACGGTGCCGCCAGTGCCAGAAGGGCGCCTTCGGCCTCTGTGAGATCGGCGTTCCCGCCTCCCTCGGCGGCACCCTTCCCGATGGGCAGAGCCACCTGGCCAAAGACGGTGAGCGCCTCAACCACTTCCTCTGCCAGTCGAGCTTCGCCGACTACGCCGTGGTGCCCGCCGCCTGCGCGGTGAAGATCCGCGACGACGCGCCCCTCGACGTCGTCTGCCTCCTCGGCTGCGGCGCCATCACCGGCTACGGCGCCGTCATCCGCCGGGCCCGGGTCGCCCCGGGCGACAGCGTCCTCGTCATCGGCGCCGGCGGGGTCGGGCTCGCCGCCATCATGGCCGCCCGTCTGGCCGGCGCCAATCCGATCATCGTCAGCGACATCAACGACGACGCCCTCGCCCTGGCCGCCGAGGTCGGGGCCACCCACACGGTCAACGTCTCGGAGGGCAAGACCGCCCTCGGCGAATCGCAGCGGATCACCGGCGGCGGCGTCGACTTCGCCTTCGACACCGTCGGCACGTCGGCCACCATCGACGAGGCCTACAACGCCCTCTGCAACGGGGGAGAGGCGGTGGCCATCGGCCTGGGCGACCTGGCGGCGGCGGCCACCGTCCCCGTGTTCAGCCTCATCTACGAGAAGCGCCTCACCGGCACCAACAACGGATCGATCCGGCCCCACGTCGACATCCCCGCCGCCGTCGACCTGTTCATGGAAGGCCGCCTCCCGCTCGACCGGCTCATTACCCGCCGCTACGACCTCGACCAGATCGACACCGCGCTGGCCGACATGGAGGGCGGTTCCGGTCGGGGCGTCATCACGTTCGGAGGAGCACCACGATGAGCGACGTCAATGATGTCTCCTGTGTGATCGGCGGGCGACTCGTCGCCGGCGACCAGCGCGGCGAGGTCCGCAACCCGGCCCGCACCGCCGACGTCGTGGGAACGTTCCCGATGCTCGGCGCCGCCGACGTCGACGCCGCCGTGGCGGCGGCGGCCGCCGCGCTGCCCGGCTGGGCGGCTATTTCGGCCGTGGAACGGGCGAAACTTCTGGCCGACGCCACGCCCGTCATCATGGGGCTCGACCTCGTCCCGTCGCTGACGAAGGAACAGGGGAAGGTCTACTGGGAGGCCTTCGCCGAAGTCGCCTTCTGGGACATGGCCGTCAACCTCTATCAGCCGATGGCGGCCGGCCTCGACGCCGGCGAGGT
>DASYFF010000066.1:0-18710 GCA_036498605.1 Acidimicrobiia bacterium
CTGCTCGGAACCGGGGGTCTGCGACCGATACGCTAGGCCACTGCTATGGGAGAGCCTCCGGTGTCCGACGGCGACGCGTTCCCCTCCCCGCCGCCGGCCGACCCGCCGCCCCGGCGCCGGCTCCGGCCACTGGCCTGGCTGGGAGCCCGGCTGCCCGAGGCCCGCACCGAGCGGGCCCTCGTCATCGCCACGGTCACCGCCGTCCTCGTCGTCGGAGGCTCGACGCTGGCCATCGTCCGTTCGAGCCCCAACGTGGCCAAGGCGGCGGTCGACGCTCCGACCCTCGCCCACGCCTCGACGACCACCACGCTCCCGCCCACGTCGACGACCGCGCCGGCCGTCGCCGCCCCCCGCACCGCCCCCGTCGATCCGCCCGACAACCCCCACGCCGCCGTCCCGGTGGTCAAGATCGGGGAGATCCAGATCCCGAAGATCGGGCTCGTCCACCCGATCTTCGAGGGCGTCACCCTGACGGTGATCGACCACGGCCCCGGCCACTGGCCGGGCAGCGCCGTCCCCGGCCAGCTGGGCAACGCCGTCTTCGCCGGCCACCGGGTCACCCACACCCACCCGTTCCTGCGGATCAACGAGCTGGTCCCGGGCGACCAGATCATCTTCAAGATGGACAACGGCACCTTCGTCTACCAGGTGACCGGCCACCAGATCGTCACGCCCAAGGACGTCCACATCGTCGACCCGACCCCCGACGCCACGCTGACCCTGTTCGCCTGCCACCCGCCGCACCAGGCCATCCAGCGCTATGTGGTTCGCGCCGTCTTCATGTCCTCGACACCGGCCTGACAGGTAACCTGCCGGGCGTTCTGGAGGCCGGAGGCCGAGATCGACGACAGCAGCGAGCCGTTCGGGGGGCAACCCGGTGACCAGTGGGGGCCTCCCCAGCAGCCCGTCGCGCCCGCGGCGGCCCTCCCCGCCCCGCCCGTCCCCTGGGTCTGGCGGCGCCGCAAGATCCTCCTGCCGCTGGCGGTGGTCCTCCTCGTGGCGCCGATCATCGCCGGGATGGTGGTCGACGTCCCCTACTACCTGATCTCGCCCGGGGAGGCCCGGGGCGTGGCCGACCTGATCAAGGTCAAGGGCGACAACGCCAAGATCTTCCCGCCCAAGGGGAAGATCCTCTTCACCACGGTCTCCCTGGCCGGCAACGTCAAGGTCTTCCAGGCCCTCTCGGGCTGGCTGAACAAAGAGGTGGAGGTCGTCCCGGAGAAGGACATCACCGGCGGGGCCCCCCGGCAGGAGGTCCGCCAGCTCAACATCCAGGCGATGGTCGACTCCAAGCTGACGGCCACCAAGGTCGCCCTCGAGCGGCTCGGCTACCGGGTCACCGTCAGCGGTGACGGGGCGCTGGTGACCATGGTCAACCCCGGCGACCCGGCCGACGGCCAGCTCCAGGTGGGCGACGTGATCAAGAGCATCGACGGCGAGGCCGTCACCCTCCACGACCAGGTGGTGAGCAAGGTCCGCCAGCACAAGCCGGGCGACATGATCACCGTGGGGTTCAAGCGGGGGACGGTCGACAAGACGGTCACGCTGAAGTCGGTGGGGGGATCCGACGGCGTGGCCCGCATCGGCGTGCAGCTCCAGACCAACGACCTCAAGTACGACTTCCCGGTCGACGTGAGCATCGAGACCGGCCTGGTGGGCGGCCCGTCGGCCGGGCTGGCCTTCACCCTGGCCCTCATCGACGACCTGACCGAGGGGGAGCTGACGGGCGGCCGGAACGTGGCCGTGACCGGCACCATCGACGCCGAGGGCAACGTCGGCCCGGTCGGGGGGGTGGCCCAGAAGACGGTGACAGCCCGCAAGGCGGGAGCCATCGCCTTCCTCGTGCCGCCCGCCGAGGAGAAGGACGCCCGCAAGTTCGCCGGCAAGATGCAGATCATCCCGGTGACGACCCTGGCCGACGCCCTCACCGCCCTCCACCGCCTCGGCGGCAGCGAGGTCGCCCTGCCCCAGGGTGCGGCGACCGCCCCGCACTCGTAAAACTACGCAAAAGCCGCGAATGCCCCATTCCCCCGCGACCGTCGCGTGGTCGGCTGAGACCCTCCGGTAGCCTTTTCTCAGGATTCTCAGCCTCTTCACGGGTCACGTGGGTAACGACGACGAGGAGTAGATGGACGGTTGAGCACCTCCACCTCGATCGTCTCCCTCGCGGCGGATCTCGTCGTCTTCCTCGCCGCGGCCAGCCTCCTGCTGGTGCTGCTGCTGCGGGCCGATCTCCTCGGGGTCTCGCCGCTGTTCCGGGCCGGCCTGTCGGGGGCGGCGGCCCTGCTGGCCACGGCGGCCCTGATCCACGGCGGCCTCAACCAGCAGGAGGGCTGGCTCTCCACCCTGCGCCTGGCGGCGATCGTCTTCCTGGCCATGGGATGCCTCGGCGTCACGGTCCGATGGCCCCGTACCGCCCTCCTGGCCTCGCTCTCCCTGCTGGTGGTGGCCGAGATCTCCATCCGCAACGACGGCGAGTCGCTCGGCAACCTCCTCCGTTTCCTCGGCGGGTGCGGCATCGGGCTGTCGCTGTGGCTGGCCGCCAAGCGCTCGCTGGCCACCCGGATCGCCGCTGCCGCCGCCATCCTGCTGGTCAGCGTGGTGCTGGTGCTGTCCGGGGTCCTGTCGCAGGTGCTGACGACCAACGTGTCGCAGCAGGCCCTGGTCCGGGCCAAGGAGCGGGCCAACATCGAATCCAACCTCATCGTCAAGCGCGCCGACACGGCCCTCAGCCAGGCCAGCTTCATCGCCAAGGTCCTCAGCCTGGCCGGCGTGGGCCAGACCGCCGTCAAGGCCGAGGACACCCCGACCCTCAACAGCTTCCTCAACCAGCTGAAGTCGTTCTACAGCCAGGTCGACTTCCTGGCCTTCCTCGGTCCGACCGGCAGCGTCGTCGGCACGACCGACCTCGAGAGCGCCAAGCGGAGCGTCATCAAGCAGCTGGAGGACAGCGCCACCGTCCACGACGCCTACAACTCGACGCTGGCCTCGCCCCAGGCCGGTGTCGAGCCCACCCTCAACTCGGGGCTCGTGGCCCTCGGGGTCGACTTCGTCAAGTTCAACGACGACCGGGGTGTCCAGAAGGTCTACGGCACGATCGTGGCCGGGTTCTTCATGGACGAGCCCTACCTCCGCAACGAGCTCTCCGCCGACAAGAGCACCAACATGTCGATCCTGACCTCGATCCGGATGCTGGCCACGACCCTGCCGACCAAGGTGGCCAAGGAACCGACCAACCTGCTCGACGGCCACCAGGGCGAGAAGATCGTCGACGACGTGTTCACCTCCGGGAGGAGCCCGGCCGAGAAGGGCTCCTTCGACAAGCGCAACACCTTCCTGGCCATCGCCCCCATCCAGGTCCACGGCGCCAACCCCAACAGCCCGCCCAAGGCGGCGCTGGCCGTCACCGTCGAGGGCAGCGTCATCGACAAGACCCGGGCCGACCTGTTCCACAAGCTGTATTTCGTGGCCCTGCTCGCCGCCGTCCTGGCCCTGGCGCTGGCCGCCGCCGCCGGCAGCCGGCTGGGGGCGCCGCTGCGCAAGCTGGCCCTCACCGCCTCCCAGATCAGCCGGGGCGACCTGTCGGTCCGGTCCGGCCTGCGCAGCTCCGACGAGATCGGCCTCCTCGGCGCCTCCTTCGACGAGATGGCCGGCTCCATCGAGCGGATGGCGTCGGAGCTGCGGGAGGGGGCGGCCCAGATGGAGGCCGTCCTCAACTCCATGGCCGACGCCCTCGTGGCCGCCGACCCCCTGGGGCTGGTGGCCATGATGAACCCGGCCGCCGAGGCCCTGCTCGGGGTGCGGGCCACCCGGGAGATGGGCAAGCCGGTGGCCGCCGTCATCCGGGCCGAGGACCGCAACGGGACGTCGCTGGCCGACCGGTTCGACCTGCCCAACTTCGAGGCCTGGTCGGCGGTCGGGATGATCGAGACGAGGGACGGCCTGCTGCCCGTGGCCCTGTCGGGGGCCCCGATCCGCAGCGAGCAGGGGGGCGTCCTGGGCGCCGTCTACGTCATGCGGGACATGCGCCGGGAGCTGGAGATCGAGCGGGCCAAGACCGAGTTCCTGTCCAACATCTCCCACGAGCTGCGGACCCCGCTCACCCCGATCAAGGGCTACGCCGAGATGCTGCGGCGCGACCAGCAGATGCCGGCCGCCCGCCAGCTCGCCCCGGAGAAGCGCCGGGCCTTCCTCGACGGGATCCTGGAGTCGTCGGAGCGGCTCGAACGGACGGTGGACATCCTGGTCAATTTCGCCGCCATGGAGGCCGGGCGGCTAGTCCTTCGCACCGAGCCGGTCGATTCCGCCAACCTTGTCCACGAAGTTTGCGAGAAATGGCGCTCAAGATCAGGGCTCCATCGTGTCGAAGAACTAGTGAATGGGCGGCCGAGGGTTCTGGCCGATCGTCGATTGCTGGAGCGGAGCATCGACGAGCTCATCGACAACGCCGTGAAGTTCTCGCCGGAGGGGGGTGTCGTGACGGTTCGGACGGAGTTGGTCGGAGCAGGCGACGGCCGCGCCGTCGAGATCTCCGTCTCCGACGAGGGCATCGGGATCGCCCCGTCCGACTTCGACCGGATCTTCTCCGACTTCTCCCAGATCGACGGCTCGGCCACCCGCCGCTACGGCGGCCTGGGTCTGGGCCTGCCGTTCGTGCAGCGGGTCGTCGCCGCCCACGGGGGCGCCCTGCGGGCCAAGTCCGAGCCCGGCCACGGTTCCACGTTCACCATGGAGCTGCCGATCACCGCCGGGGCCCGGGGCAACGGGTCGGGCCCGGGGGCCGAGTGACATGGGCACCCTGAACCGCACCGTCGTCGCCCCGCTGTCGAGCGCCATCATCACCGTGATGGTGGCCGGCCTCGTCGTGGCCGCCGTCGACAACGTCGACCGCACCAAGGTCAAGGAGGGCACCGCCCGGCTCGAGGCCACCGGCCTGGTCGAGGTCTCGGTGTCCGGCGCTCCCTTCGTCCGGGCCTCCCACGGCCGCACCCTCGGGGCCCGCGACCAGGTGCGGGTCGTCGACGGCTCCGCCGTCCTCGCCCTGCCCCACAACTCGAAGATCGAGCTGCGCTCCGGGTCGGCCGTCACCGTCAACGGCGCCGTCGAGCCCGAGATCGGCCTCAACGACGGCGACCTCCTGGTCGACACCGGCCAGGGCGACACGATCACCGTCGACGGCGGCACCGCTCAGATCTCGGTGGCCGGGTCGGCCAAGCTCCGCCGGGGAGTCTCGCTGGCCGCCGGCGTCTACGAGGGCACCGCCCGCTTCCAGCGCAACGACCTGGGCCTGACGATCCCGCAGTACCGCCAGGCGGCGGTCGTCGGCACCGGAATCCTGCCCCAGGCCCCCGAGCCGCTCAGCCTCTCGGCCAGCGACGAGTGGGACCGCCGCGAGCTCGGCCCGGTCATGGCCCTCGACGAGCAGCTGATGCTCATCGCCCACAGCTTCGAGAACGACGCCCCCGCCCTCCCCACCCCCGACTTCTACAAGACCATCCTGCCGGCCGGCGCCGACCTCCCGCTCACCCCCCAGCTGCTCGGGGGCCGGGCCCCGGGGGAGAACCTCGTCGGCTTCACGCTGGTCGGCCTCGACAAAGGCGACTTCCTCACCCGCGTCCAGTCGGTCTTCGGGTTCCGCAGCCAGGGCGCCTCGTGGGGCCTCGTGGCCGCTGACCAGAACATCAACGCCACGCCGATCCTCAACGACCTCGAGGAGGCGGTGGGCAAACTCCACCCCGGCGAGACCACCCCGCCCGGTGACCTGGCGGCCGGTCCCGGCGGCCCGGGCCGCGGGATCACGATCGGCGGGCACCTCTTCCCGAGCACCGGCGGCACCGTGACCGGCACCGGCGGCGGCGGGATCGGCGCCTCCGGCACCGGCGGCGGGTCGGGCTCCGGCGGAACCGGCGGTACCGGCACGGGCGGAACCGGCGGAACGGGCGGAACCGGCGGCAGCGGCGGAACGGGTGGGACGGGCGGCGGCGGCTCGGGTGGCAGCCCGGGCAGCGGCGGCGGCAAGCAGAAGCTGATCGACGTCCCGCCGACGGGCACGTTCCTCGACCCCATCCTCAACCCGATCGTGACCCCGGTGGAGGACCTGCTCTCCAGCCTCCTCGGCGGCCTCCTCGGCCAGGGCACCGGCACCGGCACGAACTCGACGACGCCGTCGGGGTCCACGACCCAGCCGTCGGGCACCGTCCCGGCCACCCTGCCGGCGTCCACGCCGACGGGCGGCACGACCGGCTCGGGCTCGACCGGCTCCGGGTCGGCCTCGGTCGCCACCGGCACCGGCGGCACCTCGACCGGCGGCTCGGGATCGACCTCGAGCCCGTCGTCGACCACGACCACCACGAGGACCCCCACCACCACCACGACGTCGCCCGGCCTCCTCGGCGGCCTGCTCGGCGGCCTGACCAAGACGGTCGGCGGCCTGCTCTAGAAGTCGCCTTGCACAGCTGTTGAGGTAAGTGGGGCTCTAGGCTGCGCGTCCATGCGTATGCCGACCATCGAGCGGCGCCGGCGCCCGTCCAACCGGCGGATCGCCCTCATCGTGCTGGCGGCCGTCCTGGTGGTGCTCCTGGTGAGCCTCCGGGGGATCGCCGGCTTCTACACCGACTACCTGTGGTTCAAGGAGCTCGGGTACACGGAGGTGTGGCGCGGCCTGCTGATGGCCAAGGCCCTGCCGACGGTCGTCTTCACCGTCGTCTTCTTCCTGCTGATCCTCGGCAACCTGATCATCGCCGACCGGCTCCAGCCCCGGTTCCGGCCCGCCGGCCCCGAGGAGGAGCTGGTCGAGCGGTACCGCCAGTTCATCGGCCCCTACGCCGGTCGGGTGCGGGTGGCGGTGGCCGCCTTCCTGGCCGTCGTGGCCGCCAGCGGCCTCACCTCGCAGTGGAACGCCTGGATCCTGTTCCGCCACCGGGTGCCCTTCGGCGGGAAGGGCGACCCGCAGTTCGGCGCCGACATCGGCTTCTACGTCTTCACGCTGCCCTTCCTGCGCTTCATCTTCGAGTGGACCTTCGCCGCCCTCGTCATCGTGCTGCTCGTCACGGCGGTGGCCCACTACCTCAACGGCGGGATCCGGGTCCAGGGCCCGCTCCAGCGGGTCACCCCCCAGGTGAAGGCCCACCTGTCGGTGATCCTCGGGGCCATGGCCCTCCTCAAGGCCTTCGGCTACTGGCTGCAGCGTTTCGAGCTCAACTTCTCCACCCGGGGGACGGTGCAGGGCGCCAGCTACACGGACGTCAAGGCCGAGCTGCCGGCGCTGAACATGCTGATCATCATCTCCATCGCCGCCGCCATCCTGTTCTTCGTGAACCGGTGGCTGAAGGGCTGGGTGCTGCCGATCATCGCCGTCGGGCTGTGGTCGTTCGTGTCGGTGGTGATCGGCGGGATCTACCCCACCGTCATCCAGAAGGCCAGCGTCGAGCCCAACGAGCTCCAGAAGGAGACCCGCTACATCCAGCGCAACATCAACGCCACGAGGGCCGCCTTCGGGTTGGACAACGTCGTGATCAACGACTTCGGGTACAAGGAGGACCTCAACGCGCCCGCCCTCCAGGCCAACGAGGGGACGATCGGCGACGTCCGGCTCTGGGACCCGGACATCCTGAAGGACACCTACACCCAGCTCCAGCAGGTCCGGCCGCAGTACACCTTCGGCGACGTCGACATCGACCGCTACCCGATCGACGGGCGGACCCGCCAGGTCGTGCTCTCGGCCCGGGAGATCAGCCTCGACCGGCTGCCGAGCCAGACATGGCAGAACCGCCATCTCGTCTACACCCACGGCTACGGGATGGTGGCGTCGCCGTCCAACGGCGTGACCAAGGACGGGGCGCCAAGTTTCCTGGTCAAGGACATCCCGCCGAATTCCTCCGCCCCGGCCCTCGACGTCAAGCAGCCGGCCATCTACTACGGCGAGGGGCTCCCGGGCTACGCCTTCGTCAAGACGACCCAGAAGGAGTTCGACTACCCGCTCGAAGGGAAGGCCGACGCCACCACCACCTACGCCGGCAAGGGCGGCGTGAAGGTCGGCAACATCTTCCGGCGCGCCGCCCTGTTCCTCCGCTTCGGCGACGTCAAGGTCCTCATCTCGAGCCAGATCTCGCCGAACTCGAAGGCCCTCTACCTCCGTGACATCCGGGACCGGGTCCGCAAGGCGGCGCCCTTCCTCAAGTTCGACGCCGACCCCTATCCGGTGCTCATCAATGGCCGGATGCTGTGGGTCATCGACGCCTACACCGTCACCGACCGCTATCCGTACTCCCAGTCGTACAGCCCCGACGCCGGGCGGCTCAGCGGGTCGAGCGGCCTCCAGACCAAGTTCAACTACGTGCGCAACTCGATCAAGGCCACGGTCGACGCCTACGACGGCACGGTCAAGTTCTACGTCTACGACGACCTGCAGCACCCCGACCCGATCGTGAAGGCCTACCGGAAGGCCTTCCCCAAACTCTTCACCGACCGGTCCCAGATGCCGGCCGGCCTCGTCGACCACCTGCGCTACCCCGAGGACCTCTTCCGGGTGCAGTCCGACCAGTTCGCCAACTACCACGTGACCGACCCGCCGACCTTCTACCAGCGCTCCCGGCAATGGGCGGTGGCCCAGGACCCGGGGTCGGGCGTGCTCCAGTCGTCCCAGCCGACCGCCGCCCCGACCCCCACCCCGGGCCGCCCGGCGGCGACGACCCCGACCCGGCGGGCCCGCATGAGGCCCTACTACCTGCAGATGCGCCTACCGGGGCAACCGAAGGAGAACTTCCTCATCCTCCAGCCGTTCGTGCCGGTGGGGACCGGAGACCAGGAGCTCCCGAACCTGTCGGCCTTCATGGTGGCCAAGAGCGACCCCGGCGAGTACGGGCGGCTCGAGGCGTACACGATGCCGCTGGGCTCGGTGGTGCCGGGGCCCGATCAGGTCGACGCCATCATCAACTCCACCCCGGAGTTCTCCCGCCAGCGGTCGCTCCTCGACCAGCGCGGCTCCCAGTTGATCCAGGGCAGCCTGCTGCTGGTGCCGGTCGAGCACTCGCTGCTCTACATCCGGCCCCTGTACATCCAGGGGACGGGCGACACCAAACTGCCGGAGTTCAAGTTCCTGGTCGCCGTGTACGGCAACCAGGTGGCCATCGGCGACTCGCTGCCGGCCGCCCTGGCCCAGCTGTTCCCCGACCTCGGCCAGCCGCCCCCGACGATCACGAACGGGCCCACGACGGGCCCCGGCGGGGGGCCGGCGGGCGGTGACGTGGCCAGCCTGCTGGGCCAGGCCAACGACGCCTACAACGACGCCCAGACGGCGCTCAAGAACGGCGACCTGTCGGGCTATCAGAAGGCCGTGGACAAGATGGCCGACCTGATCCGTCAGGCCCAGCAGGGGTCGGCCCCCACCACCACGACCACGGGCAGCGCCACCACGACCACTTCGCGCAAGTAGCCGGCCGGTTCGGGATGCCCCGGGCCCGGGTAGTTGTTACTATGCACGTAGTGTTAATTATCGCGGGACACCCAGTGGGGACGATGCGCTGATGGCCACCACAGAACTCGATCTCGGGCGTTACAAGCTCGGCTGGTCCGACCCCGAGCAGTACGTCTTCAAGCCCCGGAAGGGGCTCAACGCGGACATCGTCAAGGAGATGTCCTGGATGAAGGGCGAGCCCGACTGGATGACCCGGTTCCGGCTGCGCGCCCTCAGCCTCTTCGAGCGCAAGCCGATGTTGGACTGGTTTGCCAGGAACATGCCGACCATCGACTTCGACGACGTCTACTACTACATCAAGCCCACCAGCGGGCAGGTCAACGACTGGGACATGCTCCCCGACAGCGTCAAGGCGACGTACGAGAAGCTGGGCATCCCCGAGGCGGAACGGAAGTTCCTGGCCGGGGTCACGGCCCAGTACGAGTCGGAGGTCGTGTACCACAAGAACCGGTCCGAGCTGGAGGACCAGGGCGTCCTCTTCACGGACATGGACACCGCCGTCCGGGAGTGGCCCGACCTGGTCAAGCCGCACTTCGGGTCGATCATCCCGCCCAACGACAACAAGTTCGCCGCCCTCAACTCGGCGGTGTGGAGCGGCGGCTCGTTCATCTACGTGCCGCCCAACACCCACGTCGAGATGCCGCTGCAGGCCTATTTCCGGATCAACGCCGAGAACATGGGCCAGTTCGAGCGGACGCTGATCATCGTCGACGAGGGCTCCTCGGTGCACTACGTCGAGGGCTGCTCGGCGCCGATCTACACCGGCGACTCGCTGCACTCGGCCGTGGTGGAGATCATCGCCAAGCCCGGCGCCAACGTCCGCTACTCGACGATCCAGAACTGGTCGCCCAACGTCTACAACCTGGTCACCAAGCGGGCCAAGGCCGAGGCCGAGGCCACCGTGTCGTGGGTCGACGGGAACCTCGGCTCCAAGCTGACGATGAAGTACCCGGCCGTCTACCTGACCGGCCCCAAGGCCCACGGCGAGGTGCTGTCGGTGGCCTACGCCGGCGCCGGCCAGCACCAGGACGCCGGGGCCAAGATGATCCACGCCGCCCCCGAGACCACGTCGCTCATCGAGTCGAAGTCGATCAGCAAGGACGGCGGGCGCACCACCTACCGGGGTCTGGTGCGGGTCGACCCGGGCTGCCACAAGACGAAGAGCCATGTCCGCTGCGACGCCCTCATCCTCGACGAGGACAGCCGCTCCGACACCTACCCGTACATGGAGATCGAGGAGCAGGACGCCCGCATCGGCCACGAGGCCACGGTCTCCAAGGTCGGGGAGGACCAGCTCTTCTACCTGATGGCCCGGGGCCTCACCGAGCAGCAGGCCACGGCCATGATCGTCAACGGCTTCATCGAGCCGGTCGTCAAGACGCTGCCGATGGAGTACGCCATCGAGCTGTCGCGGCTGATCGAGCTGTCGATGGAAGGCGCAGTCGGGTAACACCTTCAACACAACGGTCGGGGGGCCATGGGTTCATTCACGCCTGATGCGACGCGCGCCCTGCCGGGGGCGGGCTGGCTGACCGAGCGGCGGGCCGCCGCCGCCGAGCGGTTCGCGGTTGCCGCCCTGCCGACGCCGGCCGAGGAGGCCTGGCGCTACAGCCGCATCGACCAGCTCGACCTCGACCGGTACCGGCCGGGGGTCGCCGGCGGCGCCGGCACCTTCGTCGGCCCGTCGGTGGAGCGGGCCGCCACGGTCCGGGTTCTCAACGGCGTGGTGGTAGGCCTCGACCTCGACGCCACGTACGCCGCCAAGGGGCTCGTGGTGGCCGATATCGCCACGCTGGCCGAGGCGCCCGAGGCCCTCGGCGTGGCCGCCGACGGCAGCCCCGACGCCTTCACGGTGCTGAACGACGCCTTCCTGGCCGGGGGGACCCTCATCTCCGTGCCGGACGGGATGGTCGTCGAGCACCCCATCGTCGTGGAGCACTGGATCGCCGGGGCGGGCGGGGCCTCGTTCCCCCGGACCGTGGTGGCCATGGGGGAGGACTCCGAGGCCCACGTGCTGGAGCGGTTCACCTCGGGCGGCGACGACCACCTCGTCGTGCCGGTCACGGAGCTCTCGGTCGGCGACGCCGCCCGGCTGCGCTTCGTCGGGATGCAGGACCACGGCCCCCGGATCTGGCAGATCGCACTCGTGCGGGCCACCGTCGGACGCGACGCCACGCTGCGGGCGTCGGCCGTGGCCCTGGGCGGCGACTACGCCCGGCTGCGGTCCGAGGCGCTGCTCACCGGCGCCGGGGCCAGCTCCGAGATGGTGGCGGTGTACTTCGCCAACGAGCACCAGATGCTCGACTTCCGCACCCTCCAGGATCACGACGCCCCCCACACGACCTCCGAGCTGCTCTTCAAGGGGGCGGTGGAGGACGAGGCGGAGAGCGTGTACTCCGGCCTGGTGCGGCTCCGGCCCGACGCCCAGCGGGCCAACGCCACGCAGACGAACCGCAATCTGGTGCTCTCCGAAGGGGCGTCGGCCAAGTCGATCCCCAACCTGGAGATCGAGTGCGACGACGTCCGCTGCTCCCACGCCTCGGCGGTGGGCCCGATCGACCCCGACCAGCTGTACTACCTGGCGACGAGGGGGGTCCCGCCCGACGTGGCCGAGCGGCTCATCGTCTTCGGCTTCTTCGAGGACGCCATCGACCGACTGGCCTTCGGCGCCGGCGCCGACCGGCTGCGGGCCGCCGTGACCCGCAAGTTCGACGCCCGTCGCTGCTGCCACCCGGATTCGGTGAACGGGGGCCAGGAGAAGCCGCCGAATGCCTGAGATCGTGGTGTGCCAGGTGGGCGACGTGGAGCCCGGCTCGTCCATCCGGGTCGACAAGGACGGCCGCCGGCTGGCCATCGTCCGCATCGGCGACGACTGGTACGCCATCGACGACCGCTGCACCCACGCCGAGGCCTCCCTGGCCGAAGGCGAGGTGTGGGCCGACGAGTGCGAGATCGAGTGTCCCAAGCACGGCTCCTCCTTCTCGCTGAAGACGGGCGAGCCGCTGACCCTCCCGGCCACCCAGCCCCAGCGGACGTACACCGTCCGGGTCGAGGGCGACAACGTACTGGTGCGTGTGTGATGAGCGTTCTCCGCATCCGGGACCTGCGGGTGAAGGTGGCCGGCAAGCAGATCCTCAACGGCATCGACCTCGAGGTCTCCTCCGGCGAGGTCCACGCCATCATGGGCCCCAACGGGTCGGGCAAGTCGACGCTGTCCCACGCCCTGATGGGCAACCCGGAGTACGAGGTCACCGGCGGGTCGGTGACCCTCGACGGCGAGGAGCTGCTCGGCCTGCCCACCCACGTGCGGGCGGCCAAGGGGCTGTTCCTGGCGCCGCAGTACCCGGCGGAGCTCCCCGGCGTGCACCTCGAGCCGATGCTGCGGGAGGCGCTGGCCGCCCGGGGCGGCGGCGGTGTCGGCACCCTCCCGGCCCGCCTGGCGGCCGAGGCGGAGGCGGTCGGACTGGCGCCGGCGGCGGTGGGCCGGGCGGTCAACGTCGCCTTCTCCGGCGGGGAGAAGAAGCGCAACGAGACCGTGCAGCTGGCCGTGCTCGAGCCCCGCATCGCCGTGATCGACGAGATCGACTCGGGCCTCGACATCGACGCCCTGCGCGACGTCGCCCGGCGCATCGAGCAGATGACCCAGGCGGGGGAGAACGGTCGCGAGCCGCTGGGCGTGCTGGCCATCACCCACTACGCCCGCCTCCTGACCGTGCTGCGGCCCGACAAGGTGCATGTCCTGCGGGCCGGGCTGGTCGTGGCCTCCGGCGGCCCGGAGCTGGCCGCCCAGCTGGAGCAGACCGGCTACGAGGGGCTCGGGATCCCCGACGACGGCGGGGTCGACGTCCGCTAGGAGATTCCTCGGGACGCGAGCGGGCCCCCGGTCCGCTGGCGCGGCACCGGGGGCCCGGTCGGACCTGCGGGACTTCGGGAGCTACAGGATGCCGCCCACGCCGGCCAGCAGGCCGACGTTGGCCGAGGCCGAGGTGCCCATCACGGCCGACAGGATGCCGGTCGCCGCACCGGGCAGGCTGGTGACGGTGCCGACGGCGCCGAAGGCGGTCGACGTGACGGTGCTGACGGCGCCGAGGGCCACCGGGACGGCGAGGCCGCCCACACCGTGCGCCGCGCCCAGCGTGTCGTCGACGAGGCCGCTGGAGCTGACGGTGCCGAGCACGTCGAAGGGGGCGTTGACGATGCCGGCGGCGCTGACGGCCACCCCGCCGAGGCTGGCGGCGGCGGCGCCGGTGAGGCCGGCGGTCAGGCCGCCGCTGAGCAGCCCGCCGCCGAGGCCGACGGCGTCACCCGCGATGTTGCTGACGTCGTAGAGGGCCAGCGTCGGAACGGCGGTGGCGGTGGTCACCAGCGAACCGGCCAGGGTGCTGACGGTCCCGAGCGGAAGGCCGACGGCGGGGAGCGCGTTGGTGACGTCGGTGACGCCGATGGAGTCGACCGACACCGCGCTGCTGCCGTCGGCGGTGACGTGGGCGGCCAGGGCGGGGGCCATGGTGCCGACGGCGAGGGCGGCGCCGGTGACGACGGCGAGACGGCGGTAGCTGCGCTTGGACACGGCGGGTTCTCCTTGTACGCACAAAAGGGGGTGGTGGAACTGCGGCCGGGAGGGGGGAGGCAGCCGTCGCTGCCGATCCCAGCGGGCTGGGTGATGGGACCAGCCTGGGTATCGATTCGACCCCCACGAACAACACCCTTTGCAGCCACAACAGGTACGTCCCCGTCGTCCGGTTCGGACGGGAACGCCCGGCGGGGTGCTGCAGATAGGCGCCGATTGGGCGGATGGCGCTCGTACACTGGAACGAATGCCCGCTTCACCGGGGGGTTCGTTGACCGTGAAGATCGCCAGACGTCAGCCAGTCGCCGCCGTCCTCTGCCTCCTCCTCCTGGGGGCCGCCTGCAGCGGCGGGGGAGGCTCCAAGAGCGAGAGCGGCTCGAGCTCCTCCAAGGGATCGACCACCGGCAACGACATCGTCCCCACCGACCGGGCCGACCTCGCCGACGGCGGGAAGCTGACGTGGCCGATCGACACGTTCCCGTCCAACTTCAACTTGAACGAGCTCGACGGTGCCCTGGCCGACGGCGCCAGCGTCATGGGCGCGCTGATGCCGGGAATGTTCAACATCGACCCGTCGGCGACACCGGTGGTCAACCCCGACTTCGCCACCTCGGCGACCCTGACCGCCACCACGCCCAAGCAGGTCGTGACCTACAAGCTCAACCCCAAGGCCACCTGGGACGACGGCACTCCCATCACGGTGGCCGACTTCGAGGCCCAGTGGAAGGCGCTCAACGGGCAGAACCACGACTTCCTCATCGCCTCGTCCAACGGCTACGAGAACATCGAGAGCGTGGTCAAGGGCGCCGACGACAAGGAGATCGTCGTCACGTTCGCCAAGCCCTTCGTCGACTGGCAGGGCCTGTTCAGCCCGCTCTACCCGAAGTCGACCAACACCGACCCCAAGACGTTCAACGAGGGGTGGAAGGCCAAGGCCCTCACCACCGCCGGCCCGTTCAAGATGACGGCGGTCGACACCACGGCCCAGACGATCACGCTGTCCCGCAACGAGAAGTTCTGGGGCAAGCCGGCCAAGCTCGACACGATCATCTTCCGCAAGATCGACCGTGACGCCCAGGCCGACGCCCTGTCCAACGGCGAGATCGACTTCATGGGCATCGGGTCCGACGTCAACCGGCTCAAGCGGGCCCAGGACATCAACACGGTGAAGATCCACCACTCGGCGGCGCCGAACTTCAACCACATGACGGTCAACGGGACGAGCCCGATCCTCTCCGACGTCAACGTCCGCAAGGCGCTGGCCCAGTCGATCGACCGCGACGCCGTGGCCAAGAACCTGCTCGGCCCGCTCGGGGTGAAGGCGATCTCCCTCGGCAACCACATCTACATGACCAACCAGAAGGGCTACCAGGACAACTCCACCGAGCTGCCCTTCGACCTCGCCGCGGCCGGCAAGCTGCTCGATGACGCCGGGTGGAAGATGCAGGGCGACACCCGCATGAAGGACGGCAAGCCGCTGTCGCTGCGCCTGCCGCTCCCGCCCGGCTCGGCCGTCGGGAAGCTGATCTCGGAGCTGGTGCGGAACATGGCCCAGAAGGTCGGCATCAAGATCGACATCCAGTCGGTCCCCGGCGACCAGTTCTTCCCCCAGTACGTGAGCCCCGGGAACTTCGACATCGTCCTCTTCGGCTGGTCGGGTACGCCGTTCCCGGTGACGTCGGCCAAGTCGATCTACGCCTCACCGAAGAAGAACCCCGACGGGTCGGAGGACGTGCAGCAGAACTACGCCCGGATCGGCACGCCCGAGATCGACAAGCTCTTCGACGACGCCGCGGCCGAGTTCGACCGGGACAAGCAGGCGGTCATCGGCAACCAGATCGACAAGAAGATCTGGGACGAGGTCCACTCGATCACCTTCTACCAGGTGCCCGACATCGTGGCCTCCAAGACGAAGTTGGCCAACTTCGGCTCCTTCGGCTTCGCCTCGGTGATCTACGAGGACATCGGCTACAAGAAGTAGCCGGTCAGCCGGTCGCCTGCTGCTCGTCGAGCCCCTGGGCCAGGGTGTTCCAGGCCAAAGTGGCGCACTTGATCCGCACCGGGAACTTGACGACCCCTTGCAGGGCCTCGAGGTCGCCGAGCTTCACGCCCTCGAGCTCGGCGGCGAGGTCCTCCCCGTCGCCTTCGCCCTCGAGGCGTGACTCGTGGATCGACATCAGGGCCTTGAAGGCCCGGATCAGCTTGCGGGCCTCGGCCACCGACTTGCCCCTGACCGCGGCACCCATCATCGACGACGACGCCTGGCTGATGGAGCAGCCCTGCCCGCCGATCCGGATGTCCGACACGGTGTCCCCGTCGGTGTCGACGTAGAGGACGATCTCGTCGCCGCACAGCGGGTTGAACCCCTCCAGCTTGCGGGCCGGGGGCACCGGCAGCTCGCCGCGGTTCCGGGGCGAGCGGTAGTGGTCGAGAATGATCTCCCGGTACAGGTCCTCGAGGCCAGCCATCTGTTGTGTCTCTTCTCCTAGCCGAACATCTTCTCGACGGCGGTCAGGGCGTCGGCCAGCGCGTCGACGTCGTCTTCGTCGTTGTAGACGTAGAACGACGCCCGGGCCGTGGCCGTGACCCCCAGCGCCCGCATGAGGGGCTTGGCGCAGTGATGCCCGGCCCGGACGCAGACGCCTTCCGAGTCGAGCACCTGGGCGATGTCGTGGGGGTGGACGGCATCGCCGGCGCCGGTGGAGAACTCGAACGACAGCACCCCGGACCGCTCGCCGGGCTCGGCCGGGCCGTGGACCCGGAACCGGTCGCCGAAGCGCTCCCGCATGGTGGCGACGGCGTAGGCCGTGAGCGACAGCTCGTGGGCCCGCACGGCCTCCATCCCGACACCGCCGAGGTAGTCGATGGCCGCGCCGAGGCCGACCGCCTCGGCGATCGGCGGCGTGCCGGCCTCGAACTTCCAGGGCAGCTCGGCGCAGGTGAACCCGTCGAGGCGGACGTCGGCGATCATCTCGCCGCCGCCGAGGAAGGGCGGCATGGCCTCCAGCAGCTCCCGGCGGGCCCACAGCGCCCCGATGCCGGTCGGGCCGAGCATCTTGTGGCCGGAGAAGGCCAGGAAGTCAGCGCCGAGGGCCGCGACGTCGATGGTGAGGTGGGGGACGGCCTGGGCGGCGTCGACGAGGACGAGGGCCCCGGCGGCGTGGGCCGCCTCGGCCAGGGGGGCGATGTCGTTGATCGTGCCCAGCACGTTCGACACGGCGGTGACGCCGAGCAGCTTCGCCCCGTCGAGCAGGCGGGGGAGGTCGGTCACGTCGAGGTGCCCGTCGGCCGTGAGGGGGATCCAGCGCAGCACGATGCCCCGCTCGGCGGCCAGCATGTGCCAGGGCACGATGTTGGCGTGGTGCTCCATGTGGGTGAGGACGACGACGTCGCCGGCGCCCAACGAGGAGCGGCCCCAGGCGTGGGCCACCAGGTTGGTGGCCTCGGTCGTGCTCCGGGTGAAGATGACCTCCCGGGGCGAGGGGGCGTTGATGAAGCGGGCCGTCCGGGCCCGGGCCGCCTCGTAGGCGGCGGTGGCCTCCTCGGCCAGCGTGTACACGCCCCGGTGGACGTTGGCGTTGTGCTGCTCGTAGTACTCGTCGAGGGCGTCGAGCACGGCCCGGGGCTTCTGGGCGGTGGCGGCCGAGTCGAGGTAGACCAGCCGCTTGCCGTTGACCTGCCGGTCGAGGATCGGGAAATCCGTCCGGAGCCGGGCCAGCGGGCCCGGGGCGTGAATGGTGCTCATTGCGTGATGTCAGCCCCCCGGAAGGCCTCGTAGCCCTCCTGCTCGAGACGCTCGGCGAGCTCCATACCCCCCGACTCGACGATGCGCCCGCCTACAAAGATATGCACCACGTCGGGCGTGAGGTACCGCAGGATCCGCTGGTAGTGGGTGATGAGCAGCACGCCCATCTCCGGCCGCTCCCGGCGCACCTCGTTGATGCCCTCCGACACGATCTTCAGGGCGTCGATGTCGAGGCCGGAGTCGGTCTCGTCGAGGATCGCCATGTCGGGCTCGAGGAGGGCGAGCTGCAGGATCTCGGAGCGCTTCTTCTCCCCCCCGGAGAAGCCGTCGTTCAGGTAGCGGTCCATGAACTTGGGGTCGACGGAGAGGCGCTTCATCCAGTCCATCAGGGCCAGGCGGACCTCCAGGACCGACATGTCGAAGCCCTTGCGGGCCGATATGGCCTGGCGCAGGAAGTTGAGGACGGTGACGCCGGCGAACTCTTCCGGATGCTGGAAGCCGAGGAACAGCCCCCGCTGGGCCCGCTCCTCGGTTGACAGCTCCGTGATGTCCTCCCCCTTGAAGACGATCCGGCCCGAGGTGACCCCGTAGTTGGGGCTGGCCAGCAGCGTCTTGGCCAGGGTCGACTTCCCGGACCCGTTGGGGCCCATGAGTACGTGGACCTCGCCGGGCGCCACGGCCAGGGACACACCCCGGAGGATGGGCGTCTGCGGGGTGCCGGCGACGAGGTCTTCGATGACGAGGACGGGCTCAGACATGGGCCCCATTCTAATTCCACTACGCACGTAGTGGAAATTGCTGCGGAGCGCTTCGCGCTCCTCCGCTTGTTTCCGGCGGCGGGCCCCTGCCCTCCGGGCATCCCGCCGCGGTGCCGTGGGGCCCCAACCCCACGGCATAGGGTGGCGGGCCGTGACGAGCCC
>DASYFF010000067.1:0-4117 GCA_036498605.1 Acidimicrobiia bacterium
GTTCCTCTCCGAACGCTGGAACCTGAAGGAGGCCGCCGTCATCCTGGGCGCCGTCGCCGCCCGCACGGAGCGGATCGACATCGCCTCCGGGATCATCACCACGGCCGCCCGCCATCCGCTGCACATGGCCGGCATGGCGGCGACGATGCAGGCCACCTTCGGCCCCCGCTTCGTCCTGGGCATCGGGCGGGGCAACCCCGGCTGGCTCTCCGGCGCCGGGCTGGGCATGACCGGCTACGCGGAGCTGACCGACTACGTCGGCATCCTGCGGCGGCTGTGGCGGGGTGAGCGCGTCGCCTACTCCGGGCCCCTGGGCGAGTTCCCCCAGATGGAGCTGGAGGACGTGGGCGATCTCGAGCCCCCGCCCTTGTGGTTCGGGACGCTGGGGCAGGCCCGGGCGGCGAAGGTGGCCGCCGCCTGCTTCGACGGGGTCCTCCTGCCCCCCGTCTTCACGCCCCGGGCCACGGAGTCCATCGTCGCCCGGCTGCGGACCGAATGCGAACGTCTCGACCGTGACCCGTCCAGCCTCCGCATCGCCCAGTCGGTGATCACGGCCCCCGACCTCGACGAGCTCGAGACCCGCACCCTGGCCCACGCCCGGGCCGTCACCTACCTCGACGCCCCCGGCTACGGGGAGATGCTCGTGGAACTCAACGGCTGGGATCCCGCCCGGTTGGCCCCGGTGCGGGCCCACGAGCAGTTCCACGGCATGGAGACGGCCGTCAGCGACCTCAGCTTCCACCGCACGCAGCTGCTGGGCCCGGCATCCCTCGTCCCCGACGAGTGGATGGAGCAGTCCTGCGCCCTCGGCCCCGTCGCCCAGTGCGTGAAGACACTCCAA
Source organism: Acidimicrobiia bacterium (assembly GCA_036498605.1). Taxonomy (GTDB): domain Bacteria; phylum Actinomycetota; class Acidimicrobiia; order IMCC26256; family BP-133; genus BP-133. The sequence goes on from DASYFF010000067.1 coordinate 842, forward strand.
TCCTTCCGCGACGCCGGCGCCGACGAGATCGTCACCTACGGCAGCACACCCCGACAGAACGCGGCGCTGGCCGACGCCTGGCGCAAGAAGCCCTGACCCGGCTCGCGACCCGCAGACGCGAATCACCGCCTCCGTCGGGGCTACCCGATCCCGCTGGGGTGGGATCGGGTGGCACACTCGGCGCAGGCGGTGATGTCGTTCCTACGAGGCTGTCGTAGGAGGCACGTCCATCACAATACGGAACCGGGCCCGGGGCCACCATCCCGCCACCCGGCGTCCTCCGGGTAGGGCCAGCCGCACCCCTGATCGCCCCGGCCGGCTCAGGCCATCGCCACGGCGCCGAGCAGCTCGTCGTTCCAGTGCCGGGTGGTGCCGTCGGGCAGCAGGAGCACCCGGTCGGGCCGGAGGCGGGCCACGAACTCGGTATCGTGGCTGACGAAGATCATCGTGCCCGGCCAGCCGGCGAGGGCGTCGGCGACGGCGTCGCGGGCGGCGGGGTCGAGGTTGTTGGTCGGCTCGTCGAGCAGGACGACGTTGTGGCGCCCGGCGAACAGCTGGGCCAGCGCCAGCTTGGTCTTCTCGCCGCCCGACAGCGTCGAGGCGTCCTGGTGCGCCTTGTCGCCGGTGAGCCCGAACATGCCGAGCAGCGAACGCATCTCCCGCTCGCTCAACTCGTCGGTGGCCGAGGCGGCCATGTGCTCGACCAGGCTGTGGCCGGCGGTGATGCCCTCGTGCTCCTGGGCGTAGTACCCGACCGACACGCCGCCGCTCCACTCGGCAGTGCCGAGCGTGGGTTCGGTGACGCCGGCCAGGATGCGCAGCAGGCTGGTCTTGCCTGCGCCGTTGAGACCGAGGATGAGGATCCGGTCGCCGCGGCCGACACCGAAGCTCAGGTCCTCGAAGACCGGGTCGCCGGTGAAGTCCTTGGCCAGATCCGTGCATTCCAGCACCGTCCGGGGCGCCGTCGGCGGGGCCGGGAGCTTGAGCTTGATGGCCTTCCGGGTGGTGGGGCTCTTGATCTTCCTGGCCTCGAGCCGGGCGATGCGCTTCTCGAGATCGTGGGCCATCGACGCCTTCGTGGCCTTGGCGCCGAAGCGGTCGACGATGCCCTGCATCCGGGCGATCTCCTTCGCCTGGGCGGCGGCCTCCTTGGCCTGGCGGGCCTCGTCGGCCGCCCGCTGCGTCAGGTACTGGGAGTAGGTACCCCGGTATTCCACCATCGTGCCGGTGGAGTCGTCGGCACCCCGGTCGAGGTGGAGCACCCGGGTGATGGCCTCGTCGAGCAGGTCGAGGTCGTGGCTGATGACCACGAGCGCCCCCTGGTAGCCCCGCAGAAAGCTGAGCATCCAGGCCTTGGCGTCGACGTCGAGGTGGTTGGTCGGCTCGTCGAGCAGGAGGGCATCGGAGCCGGCGAAGAGGATGCGGAGCAGCTCGACGCGGCGGCGCTGCCCGCCGGAGAGGGCGTCGAGGGGCCGGTCGAGGATGGCGTCGGCCACGCCGAGGCCGGCCGCCAGGCGCCGGGCCTCGCTCTCGGCGCTGTAGCCCCCCGAGACCCGGAACGCCTCCTCCGCCTGGGTGAAGGCGGCGATGTTGCGGTCGGACGGCTCCTCCTCCATGGCCAGGAGGAGCTTCTCCATCTGGGCGATGCCGTCGGCCAGACCCCGGCCCGACAGCACGTGGTTGAGCGTCGTGATCCCGGCCGGAGCGCCGTCGAGGCGCGGGTCCTGCGGGAGGTAGCCGACCCCGCCCTTGACCTGCACCAGCCCCTTGGCCTGCCGTTCCTCCCCGCCGAGGACCTTCATCAGGCTCGTCTTCCCGGCGCCGTTGCGGCCCACGACGCCGACCTTCTCCCGGGGTCGAACGTTGAACGTGACACCCTGGACGAGCGTGACGCCGGCCACCGCCACGGACAGGTTCTTCACTTGCAGCATGAGACGGCACCAGGCCTTTACCAGAAGAGCGGGCGACCTGGAGGTCCGAGCCGGTCAGGTCAGAGGAGGGGCGGAAACGCTCCCTCGGTGGCCAAGTCTAGGCCGTGTCGTGTTTCGGGCGGGATCGGCGCCTGAGGATGCGGCCGTCATGCGCATTGCATTTTGCTATGCTGATTGCATGGCGCAGTTGGTGACCCGGGTCGACGACCGGTTGGTGGCCGCGGTGGACGAACTGGTGGCCGCCGGCGTGGTGGCGAGCCGCTCGGAGGCGGTCCGGCTCGGTCTGGAACGCCTGGTGGAGCGGTGTCGGCGGGAGCGGATCGGGGCCGAGATCGTCGCCGGGTATCGGCGCCGCCCACAGAGCGATGACGAGGTGGGCTGGGCGGACGAAGCCACCCGGCGCATGATCGCCGATGAGTCGTGGTGAGCGTTCCCCGCCAGGGCGAGGTGTGGTGGGCGGAGGCGGAGGACAAGCGGCGCCCGGTGCTGATTGTCACCCGTTCGGAAGCGGTCCCGGTACTGAACTGGGTCGTGGTGGCGCCCGTGACCCGCACGGTTCGAAGCATCCCGACGGAGATCGGCCTGAGCAGGGCGGACGGACTCGACATGGAGTGCGCCGCCTCGTTCGACAACCTTCAGCCCATCCGCCGGGCCTTCCTCACCACCCGCGTAGGGGCGGCCGGCCCACGCCGTCACGCCGAGATCTGCGCCGCGCTCGCCGCCCTGGCTGATTGTTGAAGTGCGGCTCAGCCGGCCAGGGCCTCGATCAGCGGGCCACGCCGAGGAAGTCGTACCAGCCGCCTTTGCTACCCGGCTTGCGGGCGGGGTCGCCGAGGAAGCCGGCTTCGAGGGCGGCCCGGGCCAGCGGCGGAACGGCGTAGCGTTCGCCGCAGGTCTCGGCCAGGTAGCCGAGGGAGCGGCAGAATGAGCCGAAGCAGGCAGTGTCGTCGAACAGTTCGAAGACGCCCATGGGCCAGCCGAGACCGGTCTTGACCATCTCGTCGATCTCGGCCGGACCGGCCACGCCCGACTCGACCAGGCGGATCGCCTCGGAGAGGAACAGGTCGACGAAGCGGGTCATGAAGAAGCCGGGGGAGTCGGCCACCACGACGGGACGTTTGCCGATCGAGGAGAGGAAGCCGGTCAGCGTTGCCAGCGTGGCCGGGGCGGTGAGCCGGCTGCGGGGGACCTCGACGAGGGGCATGACGTTGGCCGGGTAGAACCAGTGGGCGCCGACGAGCCGGCCGGGGTCGTCGAGGGCGCCGGCCAGCTCGGCGATCATGATGGCCGACGTGTTGGTGGCGAGCACCGCCGATGGTTCGCTGTGGGACTCGGCGTCGGCCAG
>DASYFF010000068.1:0-3095 GCA_036498605.1 Acidimicrobiia bacterium
CCCGCTTGGCGGCGTCCTCGGCCAGGTCGGCCACGGCCACGGCGGCGTTGGCCCGGGCCAGCAGCTTGGCGGTGGCTTCGCCGATCCCGCTGCCACCGCCGGTGACGACGGCGACGCAGCCGTCGAGGTCGATGGTCACACCGGCCATGGTTTCGTTCATCCTCCTGTGTGGGTTGTGGCCAGTGCCGACGGATCGGCCAGCCCCAGTTCGGCCCGGACGGCGGCCACCGCTTCGATGCCGGCCTCGGGGCTCCCGGCATGGGGGACGAAGCTGAGCGTGGCGCACCCCGCCTCGACATAGGGAGCGGCGAAGGCCGCCACTTCGGCCGGCGTCCCGCAGGGCGTATGGCGCTCGAACGTCTCGAACGGCGCCCGGTAGAGCCCTTCCATGACCGGCGCCACGCGGGCCCGGGCCTCCTCCCGGTTGCGGCCGAAGCCGCACCAGAACGACATGCCGTGCTGCCACTCGACCCTCTCGCGGCCGGCGTCGGCGGCGTGGCCGGCGATCGTGTCGAATGCCTCCCGGCACCGGTCGGCGGACATCCAGATGCCGAGCCAGCCGTCGCCGAAACGCCCGGTGCGCCGCAGGGCCGCCGCCGACCGGCCGGCCACGACGATCGGGATGGATGACGCCGGAACGGGCCGGACCGCGGTGGCGTCCTGGTGGAAGAACTCGCCGTCCAGCGTCACCTCGTCGCCGGCCAGCAGCCGCCGCAGGACCACCAGCGCCTCGTCGGTGCGCCGGCCCCGGGTGCTGGGGTCCACCCCGCAGGCCTCGATCTCCCGCCGGTCCTCGCCGCCGACGCCGACCCCGAGCGTGATCCGCCCCGGGGCCAGCTGCGCCAGCGTCACGAGCTGGCGGGCCACCGTCACCGGGTGGCGCAGGGCCAGCAGGTAGGCCGACACGTAGGCGCCGATCCGGTCGGCGGCGGCCAGCACCGACGCCGCCGTGACCAGCCCGTCCGACCCCCAGCCGTTGTGGAACGTGATGTGGTCGCTGAGCAGGAGGTGGGCGACGCCCGCCTCCTCCATCAGAGACAGGAGCCGCCTCCGGCGGGCAGGGTCCTGGGCCGCCCACTCGTCGGGCAGCACGCAGATCCCCAGGCGTGGATGGTCCATCCGCTTCAGTGCACGTACGGCCCGAAGTCGGGCGTGCGCTTCTCCATGAAGGCGGTCACGCCCTCGACGGCCTCCGGCGACTGCACGAAGACCTCGAGGCCGGTGTAGGCCACGTTGGCCAGGCCGGCCTGGTGGGCGGAGTCGGCGCCGAAGATGTTCTTGAGGAAGGCGATGGCGGTCGGGCTCATGGCCGCGATCTCGCGGGCCCACTGCTTGGCCTCGGCCAGCAGGTCGGCGTCGGGGACCACCTTGTTGACGAGGCCCCAGGTTTCGGCCCGGTGGGCGTCGTACTGCCGGCAGAGGTACCAGATCTCCCGGGCCCGCTTCTCCCCCACCACCCGGGTCAGGTAGGCGACGCCGAGGCCGGGGTCGAAGGAGCCGACCCGGGGGCCGGCCTGGCCGAAGCGGGCGCTCTCGGCGGCGATCGACAGATCGCAGATCACGTGGAGGACGTGCCCGCCGCCGATGGCCAGGCCGTTGACCGCGGCGATGACCGGCTTCGGCATGTCGCGGATGACCCGGTGGAGGTACTCCCCTTCGAACATGCCGCTCTTCGTCGGGCCGTAGTCGCCGGTCTCGGCCCGCTGCTTGACGTCACCGCCGGTGCAGAACGCCTTGTCGCCGGCGCCGGTGAGGATGGCGACCCGCAGCGACTTGTCGGCCCACACCCGCTTGAAGGCGTCGATCAGCTCCTCGATGGTGTGCCCTGTGAAGGCGTTGTAGCGCTGCGGCCGGTTGATGGTGATGACCGCCACGGGGCCGTCGGTTTCGAAGAGGAGGTCGTCGTAGACGACTTCGACGTCTTGGACCACTGCCACGGGGAACCTCCTTGTTCTTGACGGGTACCGGCCCAGGCCTGCAGCTCGCGGATCTTCGTCCAGCCGCTCTCGGTGGTGGCGTCGATGCTCTCCTTGCGGGCGTCGTGGATGCAGTCCACCGGGCACATCGGAATGCAGAAGCCGCAGTCGATGCAGTCCTCGAGCACGATGGCGAAGCGGCCGGTGAAGTCACCCTCGATCTTGTAGATGGCGTCGACCTTGCCCGGGCAGGCGTGATCGCAGGCTCCACACCCGATACAGGTCTCGTCGATCCAGAAGTGCCCGATGCGGGTGCGGGCCACCGCCCTACTCCCCCAGGTCGGGGTAACGGGTCGGCACGTGGACCGAGGCGTTGACGAACTCCTGGAGGCTCTGGTTGAACCGGAAGAACATGTCCCGCCCGAGCGGGTCCTCCGCCCACACCCGGATCGGCGTGCCGGGCAGGCTGAGCCGGTTGAGCGAGTGCTCCAGGTCGGGCCGGCCGGCGTTGTCGCGGATGTTCTCGATCATCTCCTGCCAGACCTGGGTGTCGGTCTCCATGATGAAGTCGGCCTTGGAGGACTCCTCCTCGATGACTTCTCGAACAGAGATGGCCGAGTACAGCTCGAACGTGATCTGGAAGTGGCGGTCGCGGCCCTCGCCCTCGGGGTCGAGGACGGTGAACTGGGTCAGGCAGTCGATCGGGCCGATGTGCTCGTGCCGGGCCCGGTACTCCTCCATCAGCTGGCCGAGCCGCTCGAACCACTCGACCGAGGGGAAGTCGAGGGTGGCGGTGGCGCTGGCCGGCATCAGTTGACCCTCCAGGGGAGGTCCTCGTAGAGGGTGCAGGTCTCCCGCCGGTCGAAGCCGGCCCGGTCGCAGCGCTGCAGGTACTCCTCCCGGATGACACCCCACAGGAACTCCACGCCGTCCATGCCCATGTCGATGTCCTCGGTGCCGCCGCCCATGAGGACGGCGAGGGGCTCGAGGACGGTCGGCTCGAACAGCATCGCCTCGATCAGCGGCTCGGTCATGTCGGCGTAGCGGTGGAGCATCTGGGCTGCCTTGGCCGGGTCGGGGTGGTTCTCGAGGTAGTTCTTCATCTCGATCGTGCCGAAGGCCACGTGGCGGGCCTCGTCCTGGAGGCAGAGGCGGAAGATCTCCCGGTCGACGTGGGTG
>DASYFF010000069.1:0-2178 GCA_036498605.1 Acidimicrobiia bacterium
GCTGACCGGCCTCGGCCTGCACCACGGCCTCGGCAAGACCCCCCGCATCGTGCTGGGGACGGGGTTCTGCGGTGCCTTCACCACGTTCTCGACCTTCACCTACGAGACCGTGCGCCTGCTCGAGGAGGGCGACCTGACCGAAGCCCTCGCCAACCTCGCCCTGACCCTCGTCCTCGGCGCGGGGGCGGCCGCCGCCGGCCTCGCCCTCGCCGCTGTCGTCTGACGGCCGGGCGCTCAGGTCGGGAGGCGGCGCTTCGCGGTTCCCGCCCGGATCGGCCGGTTGGTGAAGGGGTAGGGGTCGGGCTGGGCGTAGGTCACGGTGAAGTGGTCGGTCAGCCAGCCCAGCAGGCCCATCAGCGCGCCGACCCGCACCGGGCGGGGGAAGTCCAGCCAGTTGGCCCCGACGCTGCCCAGCGAGAAGTAGATCAGCGGGAAGGCCAGCCAGTCGGGGAGGAAGTGGCGGATCGTGTGGGTCAGCGGTGGAAGGCTGTCGTCCTTCTTGACCAGGCTGACGAGCTCCGGCGCCAGGAACCCGGCCGTGGCGGCCGCCACCCACAGCCCGAACGGGACGTAAAAGGCCGACACCACCAGCACCGGGGCGTTGACGGCCCACATGAGCAGCCACCACCGGTTCCAGTTCTCGGGGATCCGCCGGTTCGTGGGCTGCTGCATCGCCCGCCGATTGTCCCAGCTGAACCGGTTCCGATGGTCGACCGGGAATTCACCTCCCCGTGGGGAGGGCTCGGCCGGGGTGGCGACGAAGTCCGAACTGCCCGGTTCGACCCCCGACCGTCGGAGGTTCATCATGCCGTCCGCCAAGGACCTCGTCTCCACCGGCTATGACGCCATGCACAGCCGGTATGCCGCCTGGGCCGGCCACGACCGGGCCCGCCGGCAGCACTACCTGGCCCGGGCCGCCGAGCTCGGCGTCCTGCGGGCCGGCGACGCCCTCGACCTCGGCTGCGGGACGGGACGTCATACGACCACCGAGCTGGTGACGGCCGGTCTCCGGGTGACGGGGATCGATCTCTCGGCCCGCAGCATCGAGACCGCCCGCCGCGAGGTGCCCGGCGCCCGCTTTCTCATCGCCGACATGGCCACGCTGGCCTTCCCGGCCGACTCCTTCGACGTCGTCACCGCCTTCTACTCGATCATCCACCTCCCCAGGGAGGAGCACGGCCGGCTGCTGCGCCGGATCGCCCGCTGGCTCCGCCCCGGCGGCGGGCTCGTGGTCAACCTCGGCACGAGCGGCGGCGACGCCTACGAGGACGACTGGCTCGGCGTGCCGATGTACTGGAGCAGCTGGGACCAGAAGACGAACCGCCGTCTCGTCGAAGGCGCCGGCCTCGACATCCTCCTCGACTCGGTCGAGACCACAGTCGAGGACGGGCAGTCCGTGACCTTCCAGTGGATGATCGCCCGCAAGCCCTGACGCTGAACCGGTAACGAAGCTAGAGCGAAGCGATCGGGAGACCGTTCTCCAGCAACGCTTCCAGCTGCCGGCGGCGGCGGTCGGCGCCGCCGCCGAAGCCGAGGAGGACCTCGGTCACGCCATGGTCCCGGTACATCTCGAGGACCTCGACGACGTAGCCCGGCGGGCCCGAGAGGTGCCCGACCTCCCACGGGCGGTCGCCGTCCGCCGTATCGGCCAGGTGCACCTCGATGTAGAGCGCCACATCGATCGCCGTCGCCGGGCGGCCGAGCTTCTCGCGCAGCTCGGCGATCTCGGCCCGGCCGCTCGTCACCGCCCCGGGGGAGCAGCCGTAGAAGGCCGGCAGCCATCCGTCGCCCACCCGGGCCGCCCGCCGCCGGGCGACCGGGCCGTTCCCGCCGATCCAGATCGGAAGGTCGACGACCGGATGGGGCCGGACGTACAGCTCCACCCCGGAGGCCTCGACCGCTCCTTCCCGCCGGGCGCAGGACCGGAGGAATGCGATGGTCGACTCCGTGGCCCGGTGACGGTCGGCGAAGGGCACCCCGAGGGCCGCGAACTCCTCCTGCAGCCACCCGACGCCGACCCCGAGGACGAGACGGCCCGGGCAGAGCATCTCGAGCGACCCCAGGATCTTGGCCAGGAGGATCTCGTGGCGGTAGGGGGCGACGCACACCCCGGTGCCGAGCGTGACCCGGGAGGTCTGGCCGCCGATCCAGCTCAGGGTCGTGAACGCCTCGAGGTAG
>DASYFF010000070.1:0-2298 GCA_036498605.1 Acidimicrobiia bacterium
GCCCGGCCAGCGTGGCCCGGGCCCGCTGGAGGGCGCTGTTGACCGAGGCGACGGTGGTGTCGAGCAACTCGGCCACCTCGGCCGCCTGCCAGCGGAGCACCTCCCGCAGGATCAGTATCGCCCGCTGCCGGGCCGGCAGGTGCTGGAGGGCGGTGACGAAGGCCAGCCGGATCGACTCCTTGGCCAGCGCCACCTCCTCGGGATTGCCGTCGGACGGGAGGACGCGCTCGTCGGGAATCGGCGTGACCCACAGGTTCTCGGCCAGCTTCGGCCCCACGTCGCCGTCGGCGGGGTGGGCGGGGCCCATGTCCATGGGGGCGGCGCGCCGCTTCCGGCTCCGGAGCATGTCGAGGCAGACGTTGGTGGCGATCCGGTACAGCCACGACCGCACCGCCGAGCGGCCCTCGAACGTGTCGGCGTTCTTCCAGGCCCGGACGAACGTCTCCTGGATGGCGTCGTCGGCCTCGAAGGCCGAGCCCAGCATCCGGTAGCAGTAGCCGGTCAGCGGCCGGCGGTACTGCTCGAGCTCTTCGAGCCAGGTGTCGTCGATCTCCGGGCGCACAGTCACGGCCGGACAGCTTAGCGGCACTGGGTGCCATCGCTGGCCGGTGCGAGGATGGCGCGGTGCCCGTCCTCCTGATCGTCCACCACACCACGTCGCCCGCCCTGCACAGCCTGTTCGACGCCGTGATGACGGGGGCCCGGGAGGCCCACGACCCGGCGGCCCCGGTGGACGTCGTGGCCCGGCCGGCGCTGGCCGCCACCGCCGTCGACGTGCTCGGCGCCGACGCCTACATCCTGGGGACGCCGGCCAACCTCGGCTACATGTCCGGAGCGCTCAAGCACTTCTTCGACCAGATCTACTACCCCTGCCTGGAGGGCACCGCCCGCCGTCCCTACGCCTGCTACGTCCACGGCAACAACGACACCACCGGCGCCCTGCGCTCGATCCGGACCGTCACCACCGGCCTGGGCTGGGAACTGGCCCAGGCGCCGCTGGAGGTCGTCGGCGCCCCCGGCAAGGCCGATCTGGAAGCCGCCTGGGAGCTCGGCGCCGCCCTGACCGCCCGCCTCAGCCTCGAGGCGGGCGGAACCCGGTGACCTGACCTGCCCGCTCAGCCGATCCAGCTGCCCCGGCCGGTGACGAGGTCGTAGCCGACCAGGGCCGGGGCGCCGTTGTTGCCGAAGGTGATGTCGCGGTAGTTGATGGTCGACCCGTAGACGGTGGAGGCGTCGACGGCCTTCCCGGTGATGGCGGAGCGGGCGGCCCACATCGGGCTCGAGGCGCTGGTGCCGCCGACTACGTACCAGCCCCGCTGACCCTTGGACCGCACGGAGTCGTAGACGGAGACCCCGCTGGCGGGATCGGCCACCAGCGACACGTCGGGGGTGCCCCGCCGGCCGGCGCAGTTCACCTGGGGGTATGTGCCGAAGGCGGCCTGGTACGAGGTGGCGGTCTCGTAGAGGCTGCAACCGCCGCCGGAACCGCTCCAGCCGGTCTCGGAGATGAACGCTCCGTTGGAGAAGTTGAGGGTCGTGCCCCCGACCGAGACGACGGTGGGCGACGAGGACGGCCACTCTGCCGGGAGACCGGCGTCGCCGGAGGAGGCGAAGTAGCTGACGCCCTGCTGCCGGAAGTGCCCGTCGTAGGCCGACTCGCCGTTGAACTCGGAGGCCCCCCAGCTGTTGGAGACGTAGCCCGCGTGGCGGCCGGCGTAATCCTCGGCGGCCAGCAGGTTGGTGAAGCTGTTGCTGGCCGCCTCCACCAGCAGGATGTGGGCGCCGGGGGCGATGGCGTGGGCCCACTGCACGTCGAGGCTGATCTCGAGGGCCCACCCGCTGTCGGCCCGCGGGTAGCCGGTGCCGCCGTTCTGGTCGACCTTCGTGAAGCAGCCGTTCGCCGTAGTGCAGGCCGGCAGCCCGTACTGGGCGCTGAAGACGCCGAGATCGGCTTCGGCGTTCGGGTCGTCGTAGGCGTCGACGATGGCGATGGTCTGGCCGGCCCCGGCCGTCAGGCTGGTCGGGAAGCCGTAGACCGACTTCACCGTGGCCGGCGACAGCCCCTGCGGCGCCCTTGTCACGTCGGGGCGGACCTTCAGCGGGTTGTGGGCGTAGCGGTCGGGCGGAGCGGCTGCCGGGGCGGTGCCCGTCGCCGCCACCAGGAGCGCGGCGGTGGTGGCCATCACGGCCACGAGACGCGTCGAAGGACGCCGGTTCGAGGTGCGCATCGATCCTCCCTGGTCGATCACACGGAGAGCAGGGGTTCGTGCTCGACCGTCCAGATTCGGCAGCGAATGC
>DASYFF010000071.1:0-3751 GCA_036498605.1 Acidimicrobiia bacterium
GGGAGCGCGTGCACTGGCGGCGGGTCCGGCGGCGCAACAGCGTCGTCGTCCCCGTCCCGGCGCCGGCCCGTTCAGCGCACTGACGCCCGGCGGACCGACTAGGTTCACTCGGCGTGACAAGCCCTGTTCGTGTCGTGTTCCTCGGCGGTCTCGGAGAGATCGGGCGCAACTGCGCCTGCATCGAGGTCGAGGGCCGGATCCTCCTCATCGACTGCGGGATCATGTTCCCCGACCCGGACATGCCCGGCGTCGACCTCGTCCTGCCCGACTTCACCTACCTCCGCGAGAACGCCGACCGCATCGAGGGGGCGATCCTCACCCACGGGCACGAGGACCACGGGGGCGGTTTTGCCTTCCTGCTGGCCGAGGTGGGGCCGGTTCCGATCTACGGCTCCGCCCTCTCACTCGGCCTCGCCCGCAACCGGATCGAGGAGGCGGGGATGATGAGTCGCACCGAGCTCATCCCGGTCGCCGACGGCGAACGCCGCACGATCGGGCCCTTCGAGTGCCAGTTCATCCCCGTCACGCACTCGGTGCCCCACGGCTTCGCCACCGCCATCTTCACGCCGGCGGGCACCATCCTGCACTCCGGTGACTTCAAGCTGGACCAGTCGCCGGTCGACGGCCGGTTCACGGATATCGGACTCATCGGGGAGATCGGGCGGCGCGGTGTGCGCCTCCTCCTGTCCGACTCGACCAACGCCGAGGAGAAGGGCCACACCCCCTCGGAGTCGACCGTCGGCGTCGTGATGCGGGAGCTCTTCCGGGAGCACTCCGGCCGCCGGGTGATCGCGGCCTGCTTCGCCTCCCACATCCACCGGGTCCAGCAGATCGCCGAGGCGGCCCTCGAACACGGGCGTTCGATCGCCTTCCTGGGCCGGTCGATGCAGCAGAACGTGCGGCTGGCCCGGTCGATGGGCCTGCTCAGCCTGCCCGACGACGCGATCATCGACATCGAGGACATCGACCAGATGGAGCCCGGGCGGATCTGCGTGATCTGCACCGGGTCCCAGGGGGAGCCGATGAGCGCCCTCGCCCTCATGGCGGCCCACGAGAATCACCGGGTGAAGCTCGGGCCCGAGGACACCGTGATCATCTCCGCCCACCCGATCCCGGGCAACGAGTCGAACGTGTCCCGGGTCATCGGTGGCCTGTACCGGGCCGGGGCCGACGTCGTGCACTCCGGCCTCGCCCCCGTCCACGTGTCGGGCCACGCCAACCAGGAGGAGCTCAAGTTCCTCCTCAACCTGGCCAATCCCGAGTACTTCGTGCCGGTGCACGGGGAGTACCGCCACCTCGTGAACCACGCCCGCCTGGCCAAGGGCCTGGGCATGGACGACAACCACGTCATCATCTGCGAGGACGGCGACATGCTGACCCTCGGCGACGAGAAGATCGAGGTCGAACGCCGTTTCACCCCGGCCGGGTACCTCTACGTCGACGGGGTGGTGGGCGACGTCGGCCGCGGCGTTCTGCGTGACCGGCGGCAGCTGGCCGCCGAGGGGATCGTGGTCGTGATCGTGACCATCGACGGCCAGACCGGCGAGATCGTGACCGGGCCGGAGATCGTCACCAAGGGCTGGGTCCACGCCCCCGAGGCCGAGGAGCTGCTCGAGGAGGCCAAGGAGGCCGTCCGCCGGTCCCTGACCGAGGCCATCGACCAGGACGCCCTCGACTTCGAGACCCTGCGCCGCCACGCCCGCAGCGGCCTGCAGAAGTTCATCACCTCCCGCACCCGGCGCCGCCCGGCCGTCGTCCCGGTGGTCATGGAGGTCTAACAGAAGGTCTGTGGCCGCTGTTACGGTTGTGGCGTGGCCTCCCGAACCAAACGCCGCCCGCCCGCCAAGTCCTCCGCCCGCTCCGCGGCCAAGCCCGCCTCCTCCTCCCGGGGCTCCTCGGGAGCCGGGGCCCCGGCCCGTCCGGTGACCGGGGCGCCGAAGCCTGTCGGGCGCCTCCACGCCCACCGCCGCCAGATCGCCGGCGTCGGGCTCCTGCTGCTGGCCGGGCTCGGCGGGCTCGGCATCTGGCTCGGCGTGGCCGGCGCGGCAGGCGATGCCCTGACGTTCCTGGCCGGTTCGGCGGTGGGCCTCGGCGTCGTCGTCGTGCCGCTGGTGGCTGGCGCCTTCGGTGTCGCCCTTCTCCGCCACCGCGAGGGCGAGCTGGGCCGCCTGGGGGTGGGCGGTGGCCTGGCCGCGGCTGGTTTCACCGGCCTCCTCTACCTCCTGCGACCGGCGTCGAAGGTCGGCACCGGGCTCCACGGCTGGCGACGCTCCGGCGGGGCGGTGGGGGCGGCCCTCGGGAACCCGCTGCGGTCCCTGGCCGGGCCGTGGGGCGCCGGGCTGATCCTCGCCGTCCTGGCCTTCGTCGGGTGCCTGATCCTCTTCCGCCTGTCCTTCGATCAGGTGTGGCGGGGGTTGAAGCGGGCGGCGGTGGCGGTGTGGCATGCCGTCGGCGGCGGGCTACGCAGCCTCACCACCTTGTCCCACGAACGGACCGCCGCCGCCGAGGGCGACGTCGACGTCGTGGCCGCCGACCGCCACACCCACGAGACTCGGGGGCCTCACCAGCCTCCCCGGGGGCAGGATCAGCCCCGCCGGTTCCGCCCCGGGGTCGACCACGACGACGAGCCGGTGGTGGAGGAGGGTGCCACCGAGGCGACCGTCGCGGCCGAGGAGTCGGACCTCACGGCCGCTCTCACGGTCGATCACACGGTCGAACTCACCGACCAGGAGCCGGAGTCCGGCCTGACGGTTGCGGCACCGGCCCCCGAGACCGGGGGTGTGACCCCCGGACCCGCAGGCGAGGACCTCGTCCTGCAGTCCCCGGCCTTCCTGGCCCAGCCCGCCGGCCCGCCGAAGCAGCTGGAGCTGGGCCTCGTCCCGGCCGAGCAGCGCTGGAAGCTGCCGACCGGGTCCTGCCTCACCCGCAAGGCGGCCAAGCCCATCGACCGCCGGCTGGTCGAGAAGGGCGGTGAGACGCTCGAGGCCACGCTGCTGGAGTTCGGGGTCGACGCCCACCTCGTCGGGATGACCGTCGGTCCCACCGTCACCCGCTACGAGCTCGAGCTCGGGCCGGGCGTCAAGGTGAACAAGGTCACCAGCCTGTCCAACGACATCGCCTACGCCATGGCCAGCCCGGACGTCCGGATCATCGCCCCGATCCCGGGCCGCAGCGCCATCGGCGTCGAGGTCCCCAACCGGCAGCGCCAGCTGGTCAACCTGGGGGACATCCTGGTGGCGGACGAGGCGGTCAAGCCGGGGTCGGTCCACCCCCTCGAGGTCGGCCTCGGCCGGGACATCGCCGGGCAGCCCTTCAGCGTCAACCTGGCCACCATGCCCCACCTGCTGATCGCCGGGGCCACCGGCGCCGGCAAGTCGAGCTGCATCAACTCGCTGATCACGAGCATCCTGATGCGGGCCACGCCCGACCAGGTCCGGCTCATCCTCATCGACCCCAAGCGGGTCGAGCTCGGCCAGTACAACGACGTCCCCCACCTCCTCACGCCGGTGGTGGTCAATCCCAAGAAGGCGGCCAACGCCCTCGACTGGGCCGTGCGGGAGATGGACCTCCGCTATCAGCTGCTGTCCGACGTCGGCTTCCGCGACATCTCCGGCTACAACGCCGCCTTCGACCGGGGAGATCTCCGTCGCGATCCCCTGGACGGGGGACCCGAATACGAGCGGCTGCCGTTCATCGTGGTGGTTGTGGACGAGCTCGCCGACCTCATGCTGGTCGCCGCCCGCGACGTGGA
>DASYFF010000072.1:0-6676 GCA_036498605.1 Acidimicrobiia bacterium
GGGGCTGTCGTAGCGGAGCATCTCCTCCACGGCCGGCGGGAGGAGGACGGGGTCGGCGGCCAGCCGGGCGAGCTGGTCCGGGTGCCGGAGCAGGGCCAGCAGCCCGTTGCCGATGAGGTTGGTCGTGGTCACGAACCCGGCGGTGAAGACGATGGTGACGGTGGCCAGCAGCTCCTCGTCGGAGAGGTCGCCGCGGTCGCGGGCCTCGATGAGCTGCGTGAGAAGGTCGGGGCCGGGGTGCCGGCGGCGGTCTTTGACCAGGGCGACGAAGTAGTCGTCGACGGTGGCGGCCGCCTGCTCGGCGGCGGTCACGATCTCCTCGCCGGCGCCGGGCTGGTCGGCGGCGGTGATCGACCAGACGAGGGGCCGGAACCCCGCCCGGTCGGCCGCTGGTACACCGAGGAGCTCGCCGATGACCGCGATGGGGAGCGGGAAGGCGAGCTCGGCCATGACGTCGGCATCGCCGAGCGCGGCGAGGTGGTCGAGTCGATCGTCGACGAGTGACTCAATGCGGGAACCGAGGTCGGCGAGAGGCCGGGGCAGGAACGGCCTCTGGGCGGCGCGGCGCAGCCGGGTGTGGACGGGGGCGTTCCGGTTGATCATGCTGGGTCGCCGCCCGCGCTCCTCGAAGCGGCGGGCCATGGCCGCCGTCACGCCGAGGCGCCCGTTCAGCATCTCGGGGGTGCGTCCCACCCGCTTCTCGGTCAGGACCTGCTTACAGGTGTCGTAGCCGACGGCGTACCAGACCCCGTCCCGGCCGTTGCGGTGCAGGGGCCCGAGCTCGTGGAGGCGGCCGTAGAGCGGGAAGGGGTCGGCCTGGCCGGCGGTGGTAGCGAGCAGAGCGGCGAGCAGATCGTCGGCGGTGACCACTGCGGACATCGGCGGTCCTCTCTTTCGTCCTGGCAAACCGGACATAGGGGGGCAATTTCTTCTGGGTGGCGCCGGCCGGGTGGTGCGGACGACGGTCCAGTCCATTATTCTAGTTACGAACTATTAGGATGGCTAACGAACGAAGGGACAGGCATGCCGGTCTCGACGAACAGTGCGAAGGACGCCGACACCAGCCGGTACAAATGGACGGCACTGTCGAACACCACGCTCGGCATGTTCATGGCCGCGCTCGACTCGTCGATCGTGCTCATCTCCCTCCCGGCCATCTTCCGGGGGATCCACCTCGACCCGCTGCAGCCGTCGAACGTCGGCTACCTGCTGTGGATGCTCATGGGCTACCTCGTCGTCACCGCCGTCCTGGTCGTCACCTTCGGGCGGCTCGGCGACATGTTCGGCCGGGTCCGGATGTACAACCTCGGCTTCCTCGTCTTCAGCCTGGCGTCGCTCGCCCTGTCACTGTGCCCCTGGGACGGCGGGACGGGCGCCATGTGGCTCATCGTCTTCCGCGTCGTCCAGGGGATCGGCGGAGCGCTCCTCATGGCCAACTCCACGGCCATCCTCACCGACGCCTTCCCCGTGGCGGAGCGGGGCCTGGCCATGGGCGTCAACATGATCGCCGGCATCGCCGGCAGCTTCATCGGTCTGGTGCTGGGCGGCATCCTGGCCGACCTCGACTGGCGGGCGGTGTTCTGGATCAACGTCCCGATCGGTTTCTTCGGAACGGTGTGGGCCTACAGGAAGCTGCGCGACAGCGGGATCCGGCGGCGGGCCACCATCGACTGGTGGGGCAACCTCACCTTCGGCGTCGGCCTGGTCATGATCCTCGTCGGCCTCACCTACGGGCTCATGCCCGCCGGCGGCCACAGCATGGGGTGGTCCAGCCCCTGGGTCCTGTTCGAACTCATCGGCGGCGCCGCCGTCCTCGTGGCCTTCGGCGTCATCGAGGCCCGCAGCGCCAACCCCATGTTCCACCTGGGCCTGTTCCGCATCCGGGCCTTCGCCGCCGGGAACCTGGCCAGCCTGCTGTCGTCCATCGGACGGGGCGGGCTCCAGTTCATGCTGATCATCTGGCTGCAGGGCATCTGGCTGCCGCTGCACGGCTACAGCTTCGAACGGACGCCGCTGTGGGCCGGCATCTACATGCTGCCGCTCACCGCCGGATTCCTCATCGCCGGGCCGGTCTCGGGCTGGCTGTCGGACCGCCACGGCGCCCGGCCCTACGCCACCGGCGGCATGGTCGTCGCCGCCGCCACCTTCGGGCTCCTCATGCTGCTGCCGGCCAACTTCGGCTTCGCCGTCTTCGGGCTCCTGCTCCTCCTCAACGGGGTCGGCATGGGGCTCTTCGCCGCCCCCAACACCACCGGCATCATGAACAGCGTGCCGGCCGACCAGCGGGGCGCCGCCTCCGGCATGCGGGCCACATTCCAGAACACCGGCATGGTGCTGTCGATCGCCGTGTTCTTCTCGCTCATGATCGTCGGGCTCACCTCCACGCTGCCCCACGCCATGGCCACCAACCTCGAAGCCAACGGCGTCGCCGCCGCCAAGGCGGAACAGGTCGCCCACGCCCCCGCCGTCGGGAGCCTGTTCGCCGCCTTCCTCGGCTACAACCCCATGGAGAAGCTGCTGGGGAGCCCGTCCGCCGCCGGCGTCAGCCCGGCCCAGTGGACCACGATCACCGGCACGAGGTTCTTCCCCCACCTCATCTCCGGCCCGTTCCTCCACGGTCTGCGGATCGCTTTCACCACCTCGCTGCTCATGTGCCTCATCGCCGCCTGGGCTTCGTGGATGCGGGGCGGCCGCTACGTCCACCGCGATGACGACAGCGGCCCCTTCGGCGCTCCGGTCACGGACGACGAGCAGTCGGCGGGGACGGCACCGAAGCCGGAGGAGTGGGTCCCGGCCTGAGAAGGAGGCACGCATGGTTCAGATCGAGGAGCTCCCGTCCCGCACGATCCGAGCGGACTTCCAGGCCGGCCCGCCGCCGTCAGGAGTGGCGGCGGTGCTGGAGCCGGTGATCCAGGGGATGCTGGGCGCCGAGTCGCCGGTGACATTCGAATTCTGGGACGGGTCCCGTCTGGGCCCGGCCGGTTCCACGGCCACCCTGCGCGTCGCCTCCCCCGACGCCATTCGCCGGCTCGTGTGGTCTCCCGACCAACTCGGGCTCAGCCGCGCCTACGTGGCCGGGGACATCGAGTTCGACGGCGACGTCCTCACCATCCTCGGCGGGCTCCGCGACGGTGCACCCAACACCCAGCGCGGCGTCCGGCTCGCCCCGGCCGTGCTGGCCGCCGCCCGCCGGCTCGGCGTGCTCGGTCCACCGCCGACGCGGCCCGCCGAGGAGGCCCGGCCCCGGGGCTGGCGCCACTCCCGCGCCCGTGACGCCCGGGCCATCAGCCATCACTATGACGTCGGCAACGACTTTTACCGCATCGTCCTCGGCCCGGCCATGACCTACTCCTGTGCCCGCTTTGTCGACGACACCACCGATCTGGCCGCCGCCCAGACGGCCAAGCACGAACTCATCTGCCGCAAGCTCGGGCTCCACCAGCGGCCCGGAGCCCGCCTCCTCGACGTCGGCTGCGGCTGGGGATCACTGGCCCTCCACGCCGCCGCCCACCACGACGCCCGCGTCGTCGGCGTCACCATCAGCGCCGAACAGGTCGCCTGGGCCCAAGCCCGGGTCCGCGAGGCCGGTCTCGAAGACCGCGTCGAGATCCGCCGCCAGGACTACCGGGCCCTCGGCGGCGAGAGCTTCGACGCCATCTCCTCCGTCGGGATGTTCGAACATGTCGGCGCCGCCGGGGCCGCCCGATACTTCGAGACCCTCCACGGCCTGCTCACCCCCGGCGGGCGCCTCCTCAACCACGCCATCTCCTCCGTCGGCGGCGGCCGCCTCGGGCGGCGGTCGTTCATGGCCCGCTACGTCTTCCCCGACGGCGAACTCGTCGACGTCGGCGAAGTCGTTCTGGCCATGGAGCGGGCCGGCTTCGAAGTCCGCGACGTCGAATCCCTCCGGGAGCACTACGCCCGCACCCTCCGAGCCTGGATCGCCAACCTCGACGCGCAATGGGACCAGGCCGTGGCCCTCGTCGGCCCCGGCCGGGCCCGGATCTGGCGGCTCTACATGGCCGCGTCGGCCCTCGGCTTCGAGGACGGCGGCCTCGCCATCCACCAGGTCCTCGGCGCCAACCCCGCCCACCACGGCCGCTCCGGGATGCCCCCCACCCGGAGGGACTGGCACTGAACCAGCGTCAAAGCAGATCCCCCAACGGGCCGAGATCCAGGTTCAGGTCAGCTCGCTCGAGACGGAAGCAGGCCGCGAGGTCGTCCATCCTCTGGTCGAGCTCCATGAGGGCCAGGCCGAGCCGCTCCTCTTCCTCGTCTGTCAGGCCACCCCGCATGGCCCGGCGGACGGCCTGGCGTTCCATCAGGTCCCGCAGGAGCTCCACCACGGTGAGGACGAGCTGGGCCAGCCCCCGCTCGAGGCCCGGACGGTCGGCCGGCGTCGGCCGGGACGCCCGGACCGGTGGGAGCGGTGTTGGCCGGCGCCCGTGGCCCTCACGTCCGGGAGCCGGGCTGGGGACAGGCTCGGCTCGCAGCGAGGCGGAAGTTGGCGGCGCGGGCGCCGGACCTCGATCGGCCGGTACGACGACCAGCCGGAGAGCGATACGGATGAGATCGACGTCGGCCAACCCGATCAAGGCGTCGGCGCCAACGACCGCACCCTGGTCGATGACCCGGTCGAGCACCTCGACCAGTGACAGGCGGCGATGGGCCAGCGACGATTCGGTCATGTGGGGTTTCGGCCGACGAAGTGGTACGGCGGCAGGGGCCCCCGCACGGACACCCCGAGGCCGGGGTCGATCGCCGTCGGCGCGGTGAGCCGGGAGACGATCTCACCGGCGGCGCGGCGGGGAATCAGGCAGGCCAGCCGACAGGCACCGTCGGCGCCGGGCGGTAACGCCATGGCCGGGATGTTCCACACCTCACAACGGCGGCGCAGGGCCGAGACCGTGTCGTCGAGCCGTTGCCGGGCCCCCAGCTCTGCGCCTCGGGCCAGGAGATAGCTGCGGCCCTGCCCCGACGCCGCCGCCCGCTCCGCCCCCGAGCCCGGCGGCGGCCGGCGGCCTGCCGGGCTGGTGCCGGTGCCGGTGCCGATCGACAGCGTCCACTCCTGGCCGTTGCCGACCCGGCGGAGGGCAGCGAGGAGCGCGTCGACCCGGCCGTCCAGCGCCTCCGCCACCGCCTCCCGGCTGCCGTACACCACCCCGAAGCGGAACGGGACGACGGCCCCGGCGGCGGCCACGGCCGTCAGCACCCGGTCGTGGGCCTCGATCCGAGGCAGCACCCACGCCGGATCCTGCGGGCCGTCGCCCAGCAGCTCGTCGAGCGGGACACGGCTGACGACGGCCTGCATCTCCCCCACGGCCAGGCGTTCGACGCCGGCCGCCAGCGGAGTCGGATCGACGCCGGCCGGGACGGCCGGGCCGCCCGGCGTCACACCGAAGACGTACCAGGCGGTCCGGCCGCCCATGCCGCTCACCCCGGCTCCGGGTCGGGCACGCCCAACCTCGCTTCGATGCGTTCGAGCCGGGCGGCCACGTCACCGTTGAGTGCGGCCCGACCCGTGTAGAAGGGATCGTGCCGCCACCAGCCCATCCCGAGGCCCTCCGCCTTGTCGGCGGAGCAGATCAGCAGGCGGATCTTGATCGTCAGCAGTTCGATGTCGAGCAGGTTCACCTGGATGTCCCCGGCGACGACGAGTCCGGTGTCGAGGACCCGCTCCAGCACATCGGCCAGATTGTCGCCCCCTGACCGCCGCACCAGATACGGATCGCAGCTCAGGCTCAAGCGTCCGCCTCCTGCTTGCGGATGTAGCGCCGCATCCGGCGCCAGGCCAGGAGATTCCCTGACGGGTCGACGTCGACCTCGTAGGAGGCGAGCACGTCGGTGACCCGCGGAACCCGTTCCAGCTCGATGACCTCGAAGTTCACCTGCCAGCCGTCATCGGCCCGCTCGACGCGGGAGACCGATTCGACCGGCAGACTGGTGAGGTCGCCGAAGTTCCGGATGGCTCTGGCGAGGACGCTTCCGAGGGGCTCGCTTCCCATTCCAACCACCTATCGAGTTCAGCTTGGCGCCGCTCCGCCTGGGCCGCGGCCAGTACCTGGTCGAGAACCCACCGCGCTCCCTTGACCGGGCCGCTGACCGGCATGATCAGCAGGCGGACGAGCATGTCAGGACTCTTCGTTGATCGCCGCGAAGGAGTACGGCGGCAGCGGCCCCACCACCCGGATCCGCACCGGGGGCCGCCCGGCCGCCCAGCGTTCGGCCGTCTCGTCCACCGCTCGGCCACCGCCGCGCCGAACGAGCAAGGAGGCGATCAGCACATCGTGCTCGCCGCCCACGCTGTCGATCATGGCGTCCTCGATGAGGGGGCGGATGGCAAAGAGAAGCGCCTGGGAGTCCTGCACCGCCCGGTGGCGGAGCTCGGCCACGATCATTTCGCCGAGCCGGTGTTCGGCACCGGGTCGGCCCCGCAGCTTGGCCAGGCGGGGGCTGGCGGCCAGCGCCTCGAGCACCGCGGGCCCCTCGTCGTAGGTGGCCCGCAGCCGGACCTCCTCGAGACCCTCCAACCGGCCCAGGGTCCGGAGCAGCGAATCCCGCCGAGGACGGACCAGCTCCCTCACCGTCGCGTCGATCGACGGGACGACGGTGGGAAACCGCAAGGGCACCACGACGCCGGCCTCGAATGCCTGCTGCACGACCCGGGCATGGGCGG
>DASYFF010000073.1:0-6477 GCA_036498605.1 Acidimicrobiia bacterium
GTGATGTTGTCGTGCGTCACCGGCCAGGAGCGGACCGAAGCCGAGTACGCCGAGATCCTGGACCGGGCCGGTTTCCGCCTGACCCGAGTCGTACCGTCGCCCAGCCCGATGAGCGTCGTGGAGGCTGTGCCCGTCTGACCCGGGGCCTCGCTCCCAGGGCCGCCCGGCGCAACCGGTTGCGATGAGCGGCCAAGGGGCTCACGCCCTGAGGAACATCCCGGCGCGCCCCGTCGTTGATGGGTATATGGGTGCCGTGAACGATTCCATTGCCGTGCTCGACGTCAGCGAGGCCACCTTCGCCCGGGACGTGATCGAGCGTTCCCATGACGTCCCCGTAGTCGTCGACTTCTGGGCCGAGTGGTGCGGGCCCTGCCGCCAGCTCGGGCCCCTGCTGGAGCGGCTGGCCGAGGAGGCCGCCGGGTCCTGGGTGCTGGCCAAGGTCGACGTCGACGCCAACCCCGGCCTGGCCGGTGTCTTCGGGATCCAGGGCATCCCCGCCGTGCGGGCCTTCATGGGCGGCCGGGAGGTGGCCGAGTTCACCGGGGCCCTTCCCGAGCCGGCGGTGCGGGACTGGCTGAGCCGGCTGGGCCCGTCCCCCGCCGACCTGGCCTACGACGAGGGGGTCGCCCTCGAGGAGACGGGCCGGCTCGACGAGGCCGCCGAGCGCTACCGCCACGCGCTGGCCGAGGCGCCGGCCCACGCCGCGGCGGCCAGCGCCCTCAACCGGGTGGAACTGGCCCAGCGGGCCGCCGGCCTCGACGGGGCCGAACTCGAACGCCGGGCGACCGGCGGCGACATCGACGCCGTCCTCGCCCTCGCCGACCTCGAGGCCCAGCAGGCCGACTTCGACGCCGCCTTCGGCCGGCTCGTCGAGACGCTGCGCCGCACGGCCGGCGACGACCGGGAACGGGTCCGCCAACGGCTCGTGGCCCTGCTCGACCTCCCCCCGGCCGACGACCCCCGTGTCGCCGCCGCCCGCCGGGCCATGGCCAACGCCCTGTTCTGAGCCGGCGCCAGGCCCAGGGAGCAGCCCGACCGGGCTAGGCCCGGCCAGGCGCGCCGGCCCCGGAAATAGCTCCGTCGGGCCATCGAGTCCCGCCCTCACCCGCCGATCAGGATCCTGCGAGGTGGACCCGCCGCGCCGGAAAGAGAGGGTCGGCCATGGACGCAATCCTGCTCCCCAGCCCGCGGGAGCGCGCCCTCACGGCGCGCCTCGTCACGATGCTGGTGGTCGTCGCCCTGCTGCTCGGCGCGGCCGGCCGGGCCCTGCCCATCGCCAACCGGCCGGCGGCGCCCGTCCGGATCGTCGTCCAGAAGGTCCACTCCAGCGACCCGGTGCCGGAGCGGGCGGTCCACGAGCTCGGCGGCCAGGTCGAACGGGAACTGCCGATCGTCGACGGGTTCAGCGCCTCGATCCCGCCCGACCGGCTCGACGTCCTCCGCACGGTTCCCGGCGTCGCCAACATCACCGTCAACCGCACCGTCCACGTCGCCGGGTGGCTGGGGGAGGGCAGTGGGACGGCCAGCGCCGTCTTCGACGACGCCGTCCGGGCGGCCAAGACCTGGGGCCAGGGCTACTCCGGGCAGGGCATCAACGTCGCCCTCATCGACACCGGCGTCAACGCCACCGGCGACCTGGCCGGCAAGGTCCTCCACGCCGAGGACTTCACGTCCGAACAGAACAACGTCGACAGCTACGGCCACGGCACGTTCGTCG
Organism: Acidimicrobiia bacterium; assembly: GCA_036498605.1. Taxonomy (GTDB): domain Bacteria; phylum Actinomycetota; class Acidimicrobiia; order IMCC26256; family BP-133; genus BP-133. The sequence continues at coordinate 1,718 of DASYFF010000073.1, forward strand.
GCGGGCTGATCGCCGGCCAGGGCACCGCCTCGGGGGGCGGCATGAAGGGCGTGGCACCGGGCGCCAACCTGGTGTCGGTCAAGATCGCCGGCGCCGACGGCACGACCGACCTGGTGCGGCTGCTGGCCGCCCTCGAGTGGGTCGTGACCTTCAAGGACGCCTACGGCATCCGGGTCCTGAACCTCTCGCTGGGGACGGATTCCACCCAGAGCTACCTCACCGACCCGCTCGACTTCGCCGTGGAACGCACGTGGAACGCCGGGATCGTCGTGGTGGTCGCGGCCGGGAACCACGGCTCGGCCCCGGGCACGATCTCCAAGCCCGGTGACGACCCGCTGGTCATCACGGCCGGTTCGGTCGACGACCACACCTCGTCCAACATCTCGGACGACACGCTGGCGCCATTCTCCGGCGTCGGTCCGACGGCCACCGACGGGCTGGCCAAGCCGGACCTCGTCGCCCCGGGCAAGTCGGTCCTGTCGGTGCGGGCGCCCGGTTCGACCATCGACAACGCCAACCCGGCGGCCCGCTGGGGCACGGCCTACTTCCGGGGATCGGGGACGTCGTTCTCCTCGGCGATGACGGCCGGGGCGGCGGCGCTCGTCCTGTCCCGGACGTGGAGCCTCAACCCCAACCAGGTCAAGTACCGGCTGATGTCGAAGGCCCGGTCACTGGGCGGCGTGGCCGCCGCGGCGCAGGGCAGCGGGGCACTCGACGCCTTCGCCGCCACCATGAGCACCGACCAGACCCAGGCCAACCAGGGGGTGACCCCGGCCCTCGGCGGCGGATCACTGCAGGCCTCCCGGGGCAGCTGGTGCCTGCGGGCGGCCGACGGGACGTGTCTGACCGACAGCAACGCCAACACCCTGACCGGCTTCGACCCGGTGCAGTACTTCGGGTCGCAGTGGGCCGGATCGCAATGGAGCGGCTCCCAGTGGGCCGGATCCCAATGGGCCGGATCCCAATGGAGCGGATCCCAATGGAGCGGATCCCAATGGGGCGGATCCCAATGGGCCGGATCCCAATGGAGCGGATCCCAATGGGCCGGATCCCAATGGGCCGGATCCCAATGGGCCGGGTCCCAATGGAGCGGATCCCAATGGGCCGGGTCGCAATGGAGCGGCTCCCAATGGGGCGGCTCGCAATGGGGCGGCTCGCAATGGGCGTCCATCACGTGGCTGAGCCTCGAGTGGCTCGGCAGTCATTGGATGTGAGGTGTCGACGACCGGCGCCGGCCGGGACCCTGACGTGAACGAAGAGTCGACCCGGACGAGGCGGGGTGGGCGGCCCCGCCTCGTCACGCTGGCCTGCGTCCTCGTGGGGCTGATGGGCGCCGCCGCCCTGGCCGCCTCGTTCCTCGTGGCGGGAACCGGACTCCCCCACGTCGGCACGGCCGTGCTCCTCTTCGCCGGCGCCACCCTCCTGCAGGTCATGCCCGTCCGCCTCTCCCACGAGGGGCAGGGTGAGAGCCTCCATCTCGAGGAGACGTTCCTCCTGCCGATGGCCGTCTTCCTGACCCCCCCGGAGTGTCTGTTGGCCATCGGGGCGGCGGTGGCCATCGGCCACACCTGGCATCGGCGGGGCTGGCGCAAGACGGTCTTCAACACCGGGCAGCTCGTCACGGCCACCGCCGTCGGCGTCGGCGTCGCCCAGCTGCTCGGGGCGGGGCCGGGCCGCCCGACCCCGGCCGCCCTCGCCGCCGCGGCCGGCGGCGTGCTGATCTACTCGGTGCTGTCGATGTTCGCCGTGGCCGGCATCATCACGCTGGCCCAGGGCAGCCGCCTGCGCGACTCCGTCCTCGACGGGCTCGACATCCGGGCCGCCACCTGGACCAGCGCCCAGGCCATGGGCGTCACCCTGGCGGTGGCGATGGACGCCTGGCCGGCCATGCTCGTCGTCACCGCCCTGCCCGCCGCCATGCTCCAGCTCACCTACAGCCGTTCCTTCCGCCAGTACCGGGAACGGCGGCAGCTGGAGAAGCTCTACGGCGTCACCGCCGCCATCCGCTCCACGATCGACGTATCGGGCGTCCGCCAGGAACTGCTGCGAGGAGCCCAGACGCTCCTCGAGGCCGGTGCCGTCCAGCTCGTGGGCACGACAACGCCGCCCGGTCCGGGAACGCTGCGGGTCCCGGTCGATCCCGGCACCTGCCTGGAGATCGACGACCGCGTGGGCGGAGGCCGCTGGAGCGCCGACGACGAGTTCGTCCTCCACACCCTGGCCTCGGTCGCCTCCAGCGCCCTGGCCAACGCCGCCCTGTTCGAGCAGATCCGCACCATCACCGGCAGCCTCGGCGAGGGGGTCCTCGCCCTCGACCGCGACGGACGGGTGGAGTTCGCCAACCCTGCCGCCTCGGCGATCCTCGGCTGGTCGGAAGCCGAGCTGCTCGGGCGCCGCCCGGCCGAGACGCTGCACCGCCATTCTCACGATGGCCGCCACGAGCCGGCCTGCCCGCTCGTCTCCCCGCTCCACACCGGCGACGGCACACGGGTGGACGACGATCTCTTCGCCCACCGGGACGGAACGCTCCTCCCGGTGGCCTTCACGAGCTCCCCCGTCGTCCGGGACGGCGAGCTCGTCGGGGCGGTCATCGCCTTCCACGACATCAGCGAGCGGAAGGACTTCGAACGCCGCCTGACCCACCAGGCCTTCCACGACGCCCTGACCGGCCTGCCGAACCGGGCGCTGTTCCTCGACCGGCTGGGTCGGGCCCAGGCCCGGGCCGCCCGCACCACGGTGCCCCACGCGCTCCTGTTCATCGACCTCGACCGGTTCAAGGTGGTCAACGACAGCCTCGGTCACCAGGTCGGCGACGAGCTCCTGGTCCAGGTGGCCGAGCGGATCGCCGCCTGCCTCCGGGAGCCCGACACCCTCGCCCGCTTCGGAGGCGACGAGTTCGTGGCACTGCTCGAGGACCTGAACGACGCAGACGAGGCGCTGGCCGTCACCGAGCGGATCCTGGCCGGGCTGCGCCATCCCTTCCCCGTCGCCGGGCGCGACCTGACCGTGTCGTGCTCCATCGGCATCGTCATCGGCGACGGCTCGGCCGTCGATCCCGACGAGTGTCTCCGGGAAGGCGATGTGGCCATGTACCGGGCCAAGTCCCGGGGGCGGAACTGCTTCGAGGTCTTCCGCCACGACTCGGACTCCGAGCCGCGGGGTCGCCTCGACCTCGAGATCGAACTCCGGGACGCCATCGAGCGGGGCGAACTCGTGCTGCACTACCAGCCGATCGTCGACGTCGAGCACGGCACGGTGACGGGCGTCGAAGCCCTTGTCCGGTGGCGCCACCCCCACCGTGGGCTGGTCGCCCCCGGTGAGTTCATCCCGGTGGCAGAGGAGAGCGGGCTCGTCCTGCCGCTGGGGGCGTGGGTCCTCGAGGAGGCCTGCCGGCAGGCCCGCATCTGGGCCGGATCGCGGCCCGGCGCGGACGAGTTGGTGGTGTCGGTCAACCTGTCACCCCGGCAGTTCCGCCAGCCCGATCTGGTCGAGCAGGTGGCGGCCGTGCTGGCCCGCACCGGCCTGGCCGCCGAACGCCTCTGCGTCGAGGTCACCGAAGGGGTCATGGTCGACGACGTGGAGGCGGCCACCGACACGCTGCTGCGACTCAAAGCGCTCGGGGTGCGGGTGGCGATCGACGACTTCGGGACGGGGTTCTCGTCGCTCAGCTACCTCAAGCGCTTCCCCATCGACTACGTGAAGATCGACCGGGCCTTCATCCGGGGCATCGGCGAGAAGAGCGTCGACAGCGAGATCGTCCGGTCGGTGATCCGTCTGGCCGCCGCCATCGGCATCCAGGCCGTCGCCGAAGGAGTGGAGACCGCCGAGCAGTTCCGCCAGCTTCGGGCGCTGGACTGCCCGCTGGTCCAGGGCTTCCTGCTGGCCCGGCCGCAACCGGCGGACCAGGTCGAGCTCATCCTCTTTCCCGCCCGGCCCGTGACGCAGACATCGCACCTCCTCCGGCTCGGAATGGACGGCTCGATCGTGGCCCGAATCTAGAACGTTCGTTCGGCAGACGCCACGGCTGATGTCGGGTTACGGTCTGGCGCGCCCTGCGGGCGAACTTCAGGGAGGCCCGGCCATGGCAGACCACGACGGACACGGCGAGATGGATCGCCGCAACTTCCTGGCCGCGGCGTCATCGGCGCTCGTCAGCTCGACGCTGCTGGCTGCCGGCTGGCCCATTGCGGCGCAGGCCTCGCCGGCCCAGCAGCCCCTCTCCGGTAGCGCCTTCAGCGACTTCAAGACCGGGGAGACCGAAGCCAACGGGCTGAAGTTCCACTTCGTCGAAGCCGGGGAAGGACCCTTGGCCCTGTGTCTGCACGGGTGGCCGGACTCGCCCTACAGCTACCGCTACCTCCTGCCGGCCCTGGCGGAGGCGGGCTACCGGGCCGTCGCCCCCTACATGCGGGGGTACCACCCCACGGAGATCCCGAAGGAGCTGACGAACACGACGGCGCTGGCCGGTGATGTGGTCGGGCTCCGTCAAGCATTCCAGGGCGACAGCCGTTCCGTCCTCATCGCCCACGACTGGGGGACCGTCGCCGCCTACGGTGGCGCCGCTCGCGAACCAGACGGGTGGCGCCGGGTCGTCATCATGAACGTCCCGCCGCTGGCCTACGACGCCAAGGTCATGTTCACCTACCCGCAGCTGAAGCGGGAGTTCTACTGGTGGTTCCACCAGATGGACATCGCCGACGTGGTGATCCCCATGAACGACTACTCGTACATCGACGGCATCTGGGCCGACTGGTCGCCGG
>DASYFF010000074.1:0-43168 GCA_036498605.1 Acidimicrobiia bacterium
CCCCCAGCGCCTCCAGCTCGGCCGAGAACCGGTCGATGAGCGGCGCCGCCTGCTCCGGCCGGGCCGCCGCCACCCACGACGGCCGCCGCCCCTTGCGTGTGTCGCCGTAGAGCGTGAACTGGCTGACGACGAGCACCTCGCCGCCGGCCTCGGCCACCGGCACGTTCATGAACCCGGCGTCGTCATCGAAGACCCGCAGCTGCCACACCCGCTGCGCCAGCCTGGCCGCCACGGCCTCGTCGTCGGAGTGCGTCACCCCGACGAACACGCACAACCCCCGCCCGATCTCGCCGACGACCTCCCCGTCGACCGTGACGGAGGCCTTGTTCACGCGTTGGATGAGCGCCCGCACGGCTGCGGACGCTAGCGGGGAGGGATTACGCCTGGCTGCGGAGCGACTCCCAGTCCCAGTACGACCGCTCGTCCAGGATCAGACCGTCCTGCAGCTGGGCGATGTTGCAGCCCTCCAGCGTGAACTTCTTCCCGGTGGCCGGCCAGCCCTCGAGGTCGCCGGTGTGCGTCCCCGACCACGTCCACTCGATGGCCACCGTGTCGCCGGTCTGCAGCCACGTGCGGGTCACGCAGACGGCATCCGGAACGGCGGCGAAGAACATCTCGGCAAAGGCCGTCATCCCTTTCGGACCCTCGCTGACCATGTTGGTGTTGACGTCCCGCCGGACGCCGTTGTCCCGGTACATGGCCGCCACGTCCCCCGACGTCGCTCCCTGCCCGCAGCTCCAGCTCTTCGCCCAGCTCTCGCGATCCAGTGCCATGGCCGCCCTCCCTCATCGTCGCGTCGGGCCGGAAGCACTCTGCCCCGGACGACGCCGGGAAACTGTCGCCCGCTCGACCCGCCGGACGTCACCGCCGGCACATAACCGGCTCACTCCCACTCGATCGTGCCGGGGGGCTTCGAGGTGATGTCGTAGGCGACCCGGTTCACGCCGGGGACCTCGTTGATGAGGCGGGACGAGATCCGTTCCAGGAGGTCGTAGGGGAGGCGGGCCCAGTCGGCCGTCATGGCGTCGTCGGACGTGACGGCCCGGATCACGATCGGGTAGGCGTAGGTGCGCTCGTCGCCCATCACACCGACCGACCGCACCGCCGGGAGGACGGCGAAGCTCTGCCACAGCGAGCGGTACAGCCCCGCCCGCTTGACCTCCTCGGTCACCACGGCGTCGGCCCGCTGCAGCACGTCGACCCGTTCGGCGGTCACTTCGCCGACGATGCGCACCGCCAGGCCGGGGCCGGGGAAGGGTTGGCGCCAGACGATGTCCTCCGGGAGGCCGAGCTCCTCGCCGACGGCCCGCACCTCGTCCTTGAACAGGAGGCGGAGCGGCTCGACGAGCTCGAAGTCCATGTCCTCCGGGAGGCCGCCGACGTTGTGGTGGGACTTGATCTTGGCCGCGTCGCGGGTGCCGGACTCGATGACGTCGGGGTAGAGCGTGCCCTGGACCAGGAACCGGGCGCCCTTGCCGAGCTCTCTGGCCGACTCCTCGAAGACCCGGATGAACGTCTCGCCGATCGCCTTGCGCTTGACCTCGGGGTCGGTCACGCCGGCCAGCACGGCCAGGAACCGGTCGGCGGCCTTCACGTGGACGAGGTCGACGTGGAACTGGCGCAGGAACGTCTCCTCCACCTGGTCCGCTTCGCCGGCCCGCAGCAGCCCGGTGTCGACGAAGACGCAGGTGAGCTGGTCGCCGACCGCCTTGTGGACCAGCGCCGCCGCCACCGCCGAGTCGACCCCGCCCGAGAGGCCGCAGATGACGGCGCCGTCGCCGACCTGGATCTGGATGGCGGCGACGGCCTGCTCGATGATCGACACGTTGGTCCACGTGGGCCGGGCGTCGCAGACGTCGTAGAGGAAGGCCTTGAGGATCTCCATGCCCCGGGCGGTGTGGATCACCTCGGGATGGAACTGCACGCCGTAGATGGCGCGCTCGGCGTCTTCCAGGGCCGCCACCGGGGCGGCCGACGAGGCCGTGGTCTTGAAGCCCGGCGGGGCCAGCACGATCGAATCGCCGTGGCTCATCCACACTTCCTGCTCCACCGGCAGGTTGGCGAACAGCAGCGACGAGTCGACGACGTTGAGCGGCGTGCGGCCGTACTCCCCCGTCCCCGTCCGCCGCACCTCACCGCCGAGCTGGGCGGCGATGAGCTGGCAGCCGTAGCAGATGCCCAGCAGCGGGACGCCCGACTCGTAGATCGACGGGTCGATCGACGGCGCGCCGTCCACGTGCACCGAGGCCGGCCCGCCGGAGAAGATGATCCCCCTGGGCCTGCGGGCCAGCATCTCCGCCACCGGCATGTCGCGGGGGACGATCTCGGAGTAGACGTTGGCCTCCCGCACCCGGCGGGCGATCAGCTGGGCGTACTGGGCTCCGAAGTCGACGACCAGGATCGTGTCGGTGACCGGGGGGCCAGGTGAAGCCGCCCCAACGTCGTCGTGCATCTCCTACTTGCCCATCCCGATGCCCTGGCTGCGCTGGAGGGACTTGCCCTCCGTCTTCAGCGCCGGGGCGACCATCACCTCCGCCTTCTGGAACTCCTTCACGGTCTCGTAGCCGCAGGTGGCCATGGAGGTGCGCAGGGCGCCGAACAGGTTCAGCGTGCCGTCGTTCTCGTGGGCCGGGCCGACAAGGATCTCGGCCAGCGAACCCTTCGACCCGACGTGGACCCTCGCCCCCCGGGGCAGGCTGGGATGGAAGGTGGCCATGCCCCAGTGGTAGCCCTTACCGGGCGACTCGTAGGCCGAGGCCAGCGGCGAGCCGATCATCACCGCGTCGGCGCCGCAGGCGATGGCCTTGGCGATGTCGCCCCCGGTGCGCATGCCGCCGTCGGCGATCACGTGGACATAGACGCCGGTCTCGTCGAGGTGGCGCATGCGGGCCCCGGCAGCGTCGGCGATGGCCGTGGCCTGGGGGACGCCGATGCCGAGCACGCCCCGGCTGGTGCAGGCCTGCCCGGGGCCGACGCCGACGAGGACGCCGACCGCCCCCGTCCGCATGAGGTGCAGCGCCGTCGAGTACGAGGCGCAGCCGCCGACGATGACCGGCACGTCGAACTCCCGGATGAACTTCTTCAGGTTGAGCGGCTCGACCGTCTTCGACACGTGCTCGGCGGAGACCACCGTGCCCTGGATGACCAGGATGTCGAGCTCGGCGTCGAGCACCGTCTTGGCGTAACGCTCGGTCCGTTGCGGCGTCAGCGACGCCGCAGTCGTCACGCCCGAGGCCTTGATCTCCTCGATGCGGGAACCGATCAGCTCCTCCTTGATCGGCTCGGCGTAGATCTGCTGCATCCGCAGCGTGGCCTTCTCCGGCGTGAGCTTGGCGATCTCTTCCAGCAGCGGCTCGGGGTTCTCGTACCGGGTCCACAGCCCCTCGAGGTTGAGGACGGCGAGGCCGCCGATGCGACCGACCTCGATCGCCGTGGCCGGGGAGACCGCCCCGTCCATCGCCGCCGCCAGCAGCGGCAGCTCGAAGCGGAAGGCGTCGAGCTCCCAGGAGATGTCGACGTCCTCCGGGTCTCTCGTCCGCCGGCTGGGGACGATGGCGATGTCGTCGAACCCGTAGGCCCGTCGCCCCGACTTGCCGATGCCGATCTCCACTTCCATGGCCCCACTCCCCTAACTCCCGAAAAGCCGGGAATCCCAACGCCCGTACGGCCACGATAGCGCCCAGGTGTGACAGAACCCGGTTACCTCGAACCGGTCCGCAACACCTCAGATGCCCGTGAGGAGCGTGAGGAAACCGGACAGGATCCGGGCCGTCAGGCCCCACACGGTTTCGTCCTCCAGCTCGAAGATGTGGACGTCGCGGGTCAGCACGCCGGTCCCCCAGTGCTCGACCCGGTGCACGCCCTCCGCCATCAGCTCCGACAGCGAGACGTCGAAGAGGCGCTCCACCTCCCGGGGGTCGGGCCGGAGCTCCGGCAGACGCTCGACCACGCCGACGAAGGGGGCGACGAAGAACCGGCTCGTGACCGTGGCGATCGTCTCCAGTTCCGCCACCACCTCGACCGCCGACGGCGGCAGGCCGACCTCCTCCTCCGCCTCCCGGAGCGCGGCGTGGCGCAGGGTCGGGTCGATCTCGGGGTGGACCTTCCCGCCGGGGAAGGCCACGTCGCCGCGGTGGGACGGCATGGTGTCGGGCCGGCGGGTGAGCACGACACGGGTCTCCCCGCCGGCCTCGAACAACGGCACGAGCACCGCCGCCGCGGCCTGCTCGCCGTGGATCCCGGGCGGAGCCGGCGGGGCGGGGAAGGCGAGGCAGCGCCGGCGCACCTCGGCCAGCGGGAGGCGGACGGCGTCGGGGTCAAGGCCGGCCCAGGCGGCCGGCGCGCCCAGCCGGATGGTCGGCGGGCGGGGGATCTTCTGCGTGCCGCCCCGGCGGGCGCCCACGTCAGTCAGCCGCTTGGAGAGCCGACGTCAGCTCCTCGAGCAACTCCTTCAGTCCGCCCGTCTTCAGATTGGCCATGACCTGCCCGGGCGGGGTCTCGCCCCGCTCCCACTCCATCCAGGAGGCGAGCAGCTTGACCGGATCGATCGGGGGCTTCTCCACCCGGCCAAGCCTACCGTGAGTGTCGGTCGGGCCTAGAAGCCGCCCATGCCCATGCCACCCATCCCGCCCATGCCACCCATGCCGCCCATCCCACCCATTCCGCCCATGCCACCGCCGGGCGGCATGGCCGGGGCGGGGGCCTTCTTCTCGGGCTTGTCGGCGATCAGCGCCTCGGTGGTCAGGAGCATGGCCGCCACCGACGCCGCGTTCTCCAGCGCCGAGCGGGTGACCATGGCCGGGTCGACGACGCCGGCCTTGACCAGGTCGACGATCTGGCCGGTGGTGGCGTCGAGGCCCATCGGCCCCTCGGCGGCCTCGACCTCCTGCACGATCACCCCGCCGGGCAGGCCGGCGTTCTGGGCGATCCAGCGCAGCGGTTCGCCGAGGGCGACGGCCACGATGCGACAGCCGGTGGCGACGTCGCCGGTGAGGAGCTCGTCGGCCGCCTTGAGGACGGCCGCCCGGGCCCGCACCAGGGCGGTGCCGCCGCCGGTGACGATGCCCTCCTCGATGGCCGCCCGGGTGGCCGACAGGGCGTCCTCGATGCGGTGCTTCTTCTCCTTGAGCTCCACCTCGGTGGCCGCCCCGACCTTGATCACGGCCACGCCGCCCGAGATCTTGGCCAGCCGCTCCTGGAGCTTCTCCTTGTCCCAGTCGGAGTCGGTGTCCTCGATCTCGGCCTTGAGCTGGGCGATGCGGCCGTTGACGGCCTCGGCCGAGCCGCCGCCCTCGATGATCGTCGTGTCGTCCTTGGTGATCGTGACCTTGCGGGCCCGGCCCAGCATGTCGAGCGTGGCGTTCTCCAGCTTGGAGCCGAGCTCGGGCGAGATGAGCTGCGCGCCGGTGAGGATGGCGATGTCCTCCAGCATGGCCTTGCGGCGGTCGCCGAAGCCGGGGGCCTTCACCGCCACGGAGTTGAACGTCCCCCGCACCTTGTTGACGACCAGGGTGGCCAGCGCCTCGCCCTCGACGTCCTCGGCGATCATCAGCAGCGGCTTGCCCGACTGCATGACCCGTTCCAGGACGGGAAGGATGTCGCGGACGGCGGCGATCTTCTGGTTGACGATCAGAATGAAGGGGTCTTCGAGGACGGACTCCATCCGCTCCTGGTCGGTGATGAAGTGGGGCGAGATATAGCCCTTGTCGAACTGGAGGCCCTCGGTGTACTCGAGCTCGAGCCCGAAGGTGTTGCCTTCCTCGATCTCGACGACGCCGTCACGCCCGACCTTGTCGATGGCGTCGGCGATGAGCTGGCCGATCTCGGGGTCGGCGGCGGAGATGGCGCCGACCTGGGCGATCTCCTCCTTGGTCTCGACGTCCTTGGAGTACTTGGCGATGAAGGCCACGGCCACCTTGACGCCCTGCTCGATGCCCTTCTTCAGGTCCAACGGGTTGGCGCCCGCCGCGACGTTGCGCATGCCCTCCCGCACCAGCGCCTGGGCCAGGACGGTGGCGGTCGTCGTGCCGTCGCCGGCGATGTCGTTGGTCTTGGTGGCGACCTCCTTGGCCAGTTGCGCCCCCATGTTCTCGTAGGGGTTGGCCAGGTCGATCTCCTTGGCGATGGTCACGCCGTCGTTGGTGATCGTCGGCGCGCCGAAGCGCTTGTCGATGACCACGTTGCGACCCCGGGGGCCGAGCGTCACCCGCACCGCCCGGGCCAGCTTGTTGACGCCGGCCTCGAGACCCCGACGGGCCTCCTCCTTGTACATCAGCTTCTTGGCCATCTCTCCCTCGTCCTCTTCAGGTCGGCGCGGCGGCGGCGCCCACCGGGGGCGCCGCCAAACGGGCGTGGGCCCGGGTCTCGGTGCCGGTAACTACTTCTTCTTGCCGGAGGCGGCGGCGACCTTGGCCAGCACGTCACGGCTGGTGAGGATCAGGACGTCCTCGCCGTCGACGGCGATCTCGGTGCCGCCGTACTTGGAGTAGACGACCAGGTCGCCCACGGCGATGCCGAGCGGGATGATCTCGCCCGACTGCTCCGAGCGCCGGCCGGGGCCGACAGCCAGGACGGTGCCCTGCTGGGGCTTCTCCTTGGCGGTGTCGGGGATGACCAGGCCGCTCGCGGTCTTCTCCTCCGCCTCGCTCGGACGGACGACGATCCGGTCATCCAGCGGCTGCAGGTTCATGCGACAGAGCCCTCCTGATGGGTTTCCCGTTTTTCGATCTTTAGCACTCTAGCCCAGAGAGTGCTAACGAGCGCAAGGTAGCAAGCTCAGTCGATCGTCGGCAACCGCAGGCCCGGATGCGCCCCGCCCGACAGGGGCGTCGGCCCGTCGGACCGGAGCCGCCACCAGGCGGCGGCGGCGATCATCGCCCCGTTGTCGGTGCACAGCGACGGGCTGGGCAGGAAGGCCCGCCGCCCGTCGGCCTCGGCGGCGTCGAGGAGGCGGGTGCGCAGCCGCGAGTTGGCCGCCACCCCGCCGCCGATGACCACCGTCTTGGCCCCGACCTCGGCCGCCCCCCGCAACAGCTTGGTGATGCAGACGTCGACCACGGCCTCCTGGAAGGCGGCGGCGACGTCGGTCACCTCGGCGTCCGGCTCGCGCTTCACGTAGGTGGCGACCGCCGTCTTGAGGCCCGAGAAGGAGAAATCGAAGCCCTCGTCCATCATCGGGCGGGGGAAGCTGATGGCCTCGTGGTCGCCGAGGGCGGCCAGGCGGTCGATCTCCGGCCCGCCGGGATAGCCGAGGCCGATGTGGCGGGCGACCTTGTCGAAGGCCTCGCCGGCGGCGTCGTCGATCGTCTGGCCCAGCACCCGGTACCGGCCGTGGCCTTCCATCGCCACGATCATCGTGTGACCGCCGGAGACGAGGAGGAAGGCCAGCGGCGGGGTGAGGTCGGGCTCCTCCAGGAAGGCGGCGTAGAGGTGGCCCTCGAGGTGGTTGACGCCGACGTAGGGGATGCCCTGGCACAGGGCGATGGCCTTGGCCGCGCTCACACCGACGAGCAGGGATCCGGCCAGGCCGGGCCCGGAGCAGGCGGCCACGGCGTCGATGTCGCTCAGCTCGAGGCCCGCCTCGATCAGCGCCTGGGCGATGACGGGGTTGACGAGCTCGAGGTGGGCCCGGCTGGCGATCTCGGGCACGACACCGCCGAAGCGGGCGTGGAGGTCGCTCTGGCTGGCCACCACCGACGACCGCAGCGCGGCGCCGTCCTCGACGACGCCGACCGCCGTCTCGTCGCAGGAGGTCTCGATCCCGAGGATGTTCACCGCGTCACTCTCACAGGGGCTGGTCCTCCACCTCGGTGGTGCCGGGCACGCCGTCCTCGATGGCGGTGAGCAGCCGGGCGTACTCGTCGCCGGCGACGTCCTCGGCCCACATGACGAGGGCGTCCTCCTTCGTCTCGGCGTAGTAGTTCTTCCGCACCCCGACGGGCCGGAACCCGAAGCGCCGGTAGAGGTTCTGGGCCGGCTTGTTGCCCAGCCGAACCTCCAGCGTCAGGCTCGTCGCCCCCCGCCGGCGGGCCTCCCGGGCCAGGGACAGGAGGAGCCGGGTGCCGATCTTGTGTCGGTGCCAGGCGGGGTCGACGGCGATGGTGGTCACGTGCCCGTCGTCGAGCGTCATCATCAGCCCGGCGTAGCCGACGACCTGGCGGCCGACGAAGGCCACGTAGTAGGCCCGGGTGGAGCGCAGCGCCAGCTCCGACAGGAACAGCGACATGCTCCACGGCACCGGGTAGACCTTCGACTCGATCCGCAGCACCGACCGCAGGTGGCGGCGGCGCATGGCCAGGAGGCGGACCTCGAGGTCGCCCGGTTCGAGTTCGGCGGCCATCAACGGGCCTGCTTCACCCAGTTCATCTCGGCGTCGGACAGCCGCAGGTACAGGGGGTGTACGTCGCGGGGCTGGGAGAAGTCCTCCCGCTGGAACTTGGCCCGGGTCAGCTCCACCAGCGCCGAGACGCTGGGGTAGGACAGGCCGGGGGGGCCGAACTCGACCCGTTCGAGGTCGTAGAACTGCTCCCGGTAGCGCAGCGCCCCGTCGCCGAGGAGGAGGACCTCCTCGCTGCGGGACATGAGCTCGGAGCACAGGTCGGCCGGCGTGCCCACCTCGTAGTCGGACAGGCGCTGCACGCCGCCCGGCACCTGGCGGTAGGTGGCGTAGAAGACCTCGCCCCGCCGGGCGTCGAGGGCCGGCACCACCAGCCGGGTGGTGTAGCGGACCTCGAAGGCCAGGAGGTCGAGGCTCGGGACGGCGATCAAGGGGATCCGCAGCGCCTGGGCCATGACCTTGGCCGTGGTGACCCCCACCCGCAGGCCGGTGAAAAGGCCCGGCCCGATCCCCACACCGATGCCCGACAACTGGTCGAGCGACAGGTCGAGCTGCTCCAGCAGGTAGGAGATGGCCGGCGCCAGGTGCTCGGCATGGTGCTGGGGGCGGGCCAGCTGCACCCGGCCGATGACCTGGTCGTCGGAGCCGATGGCCACCCCGACCTGGGGGGTGGCGGTGTCGAGGCAGAGCAGGAGCATCGGGCCCTACGCCTCCGGGGTCTCCGGGGTGTGGTGGTCCTCGTCGGGACGGTGCCCCTCGACGATCTCGGCCAGCCGCCGGCTCCGCCGCCGCCACAGCTCGCCGAGGAGGACGAGCTCGATGATGCGCTCGTCAGGGCCGGCGCCGGCCGTGATCCGCACCTCCAGGCGGTCGGGCGGCAGAGCGCTGGCCGCCACCTCGCCCCACTCGATCAGCGTCACGCTCTCGTCGAGGTGCTCCTCGAGCCCGAGGTCGTGGATCTCGTTCATCCGCTCCAGGCGGTAGAGGTCGACGTGGCAGAGGTGGACGCGGCCGTCGTACTCCCGGACCAACGTGAACGTGGGGCTGACCACGGGCCCGTCGACGGCCAGGCCCCGGCCCACACCCTGGGCCAGCGCCGTCTTGCCGGCACCGAGCTCGCCGGTGAGGACGACGACGTCGCCGGCCACCAGCACATCGCGGCCCAGCTCCTCACCCAGAGCCCGGGTTTCCTCGACAGAACGGGTGACGACCTTCATGGGATCTCACAACCCGCGCGTCGAACGCCGGGGACCGGTGGTTACGGAAAGGGACGGGAAATGTTACCGCAGTCCCGCTAGGTGGCGTCAGGGCCGCCTGGCAGGTTCACGGCCGCCCGCACGGCTGCCGCCACGACCGCCGTGGCCGCCACCCGCAACCGGTCGGGGTGGGCCTCCACCTCGCCGGTGGCCAGGACGGCGGCGAAGTCCCCGTCGTAGCGGGTGTGGGCGGGCCGGATGGCCTGGGCCAGCCCGTCGTGCGCCGACTGGGCCAGCAGCCGGCACTCGTTCTTCCCCACCCGGGCGTCGGTGGCCACCACGACGAGCGTGGTGTTCTCGAACGGCGTGGGGACCGGGAATCCCGGGACGTCGGGTGGGGCGCCCGACCCGGCCAGGATGGCGCCGTCGGCTCCGATCACGTCGCCGGCCGGATTGCAGGCCACCAGGGCGCCGACGGTGGCGCCGCCCTCCCGGACGGAGGCGGTCCCGAGGCCGGCGGCCACGGCGTACTCCCGCCCCCGCCACTTCCCGGCCGTGGCCCCCCGTCCGGCACCGATCCGGCCCGAGACGGCCGGGATGCCGCGGGCGGCGTCGACCGCCGCCGCCCATCCCTCCTCCGGCCCCGGCGTCCGCTCCACCGGCAGGTCGAACAGGGCGGCGGCCACGACGATGGGCACGGCCCCGGCCGCGGTCGGGAAGCCCTGGCCCCGCTCGGCCAGGAACCGCACGACGCCGTCGGCGGCGGCCAGCCCGAAGGCCGAACCCCCGGAGAGGACCACGGCGTCGACCCGCTCCACGAGCCGGGTCGGCTCCAGCACGGCGGTCTCCCGGCTGGCCGGCGCCCCGCCCCGCACCTCGCCGGAGCCGACGGTGCCGGCCGGCGCCCACACGACCGTGACCCCGGTGTCGGGCCCCGTCCAGTGCCCGACCCGGATGCCGGGCACGTCGGTGATGGACGTGGAGCGCTCCTCAGCCGAGGTAGCGGCGCGGCACCCGCTCCCCGATCCCGCAGCAGACCTCGTAGGGGATCGTGTCCAGCTTCGCCGCCCACTCCGAGGCGCTGATCGTCTCGTCGCCCTGCCGGCCGAGGAGCACGACCTCGGTGCCGATCTCGACCGCGGCGGCGTCGGGCCCGTCGGACGGGCCGAGGTCGACGAGCAGCTGGTCCATGGTCACGGTCCCGGCGATCGGCTTGCGCCGCCCGCCGATGAGGACCTCGCCCCCGACCTGGCCCAGCCGGCGGGGAACGCCGTCGGCATATCCGACCGGCACGGTCACCACGGTCGACGGGACGCCGAGCTCGTAGCGCAGCCCGTACGACAGCCGCTCGCCGGCCACCAGGTGGCGCACGTAGCTGACCCGGGCCTTGAGGGACAGGGCGGGCCGCAGCGGCAGGCGCCCGTCGAGCTCGGCGGCGGGCGGGATGCCGTAGATGCCGATGCCGCAGCGGACGAGGTCGTAGTGGGCCTGGGGGGCGGTGAGGACGCCGGCGGAGTTGGCGGCGTGCACCAGCGGCGGGCGGATCCCCATCCGGGCCAGCTCCTTGCGGACGGCCTCGAACACGGCCACCTGGCGGGCGGTGAAGGGATTGTCGGGCTCGTCGGCCACGGCGAAGTGGGTGAGGAGGCCCTGGAGGTGCAGCTCCCGGTGCTTGCGGATGGCCGGGGCAAGGTCGAGGGCCTCACTCGGCGAGCAGCCGATCCGGTGCATGCCGGTGTCGACCTTGAGGTGGACGGGCTGGGCCTCGGCGCCGGCATCGGCCGTGGCCTTGGCCAGGGCGTCGACGAAGCGGAGGCTGTGGACCACCGGGGTCAGCCCGGCGTCGACGATGGCCCGGGCGGCCTCCACCGGCGGCTGGGACAGCAGGAGGATCGGGGCGTCGACACCGGCGTCGCGCAGCTCGGCCCCTTCCTCGACCAGGGCCACGCCGAGCCAGGTGGCGCCGGCTTCGAGGGCGGCGTAGGCGGCGGCCACCGAGCCGTGGCCGTACCCGTCGGCCTTGACGACGGCCATCACGCCCGCCGGCGACACCAGCCGGGCCAGCAGCCCGACGTTGTGGCGGATGGCGTTGAGGTCGACCTCGGCCCATGCCGGCCGCCACGGCTTGGCCAGCGTGAACGACCCCGAGGTGTCGGGGACGCCTTGCAGCGCCGGATGGGGCTGGGTCGCCTCGGACGGGAGCATCATCCGCTTCGCACCTCCAGAGGAGTGACTGGATCTTCTTACCGCTCGCGGCGGGTTGGGGAACGGATGGATGGCCGCCGTCGGGGTCATCGGCGCCCTTTCCTGCAATTCGTGCGGTTTGTGCTCTTCATGTGCTTGATGAGATCCATGCGTTCGGGGAAGTGGACGGGCGGATCAGGCGGCGAGGCGGGCGAGGACGGAGGGCAGGGCGTCGACGAGGTCACCGGCCACGAGGCCGGCGTGGCCGGCGGAATCGGCCGCTTTTCCGTGGAGCCAGGCGCCGGCGGCGGCGGCCCGGAAGGCGGGCAGGCCCCCGGCGGCCAGGGCTCCGACGACACCGGACAGCACGTCGCCGGTGCCGGCGGTGGCCAGCCAGGGCCCGCCGGTGGGATTGATGGCGGCCCGGCCGGTGGGGTCGGCCACCACCGTCCGGCTGCCCTTGAGGACGACGATGGCCCCGGCCCGCTCGGCCAGGCGCCGGGCGGCGGCGACCCGGTCGTCGCCGACCTTCTCGCCGGCCAGGCGGGCGTACTCGCCGGCATGGGGCGTGACCACGGTGGCGGCGGGCCGCCGGGCCAGGAGGTCGATATCGCCGTCGAGGGCATTGAGCCCGTCGGCGTCGAGGACGAGGGGGACGTGCGCCTCGGCCACCAGCCGCCGCACGGCGGCCACCGTCGCGGTGGCCCGCCCCAGTCCGGGGCCGACGACGAGGGCCCGGAACCGGTCGAGCCCGTCGAGGATCTCCTTGACCGCCGCCTCGTCGAGGGCACCGGAGGAGGTGGCGGCCAGGGGCCGGGTGATGACCTCGCCGCCCGACGCCAGGATGGCGGCGTCGCCGGGCAGTCCGGCCACCACGATGCCGGCCCCGGCCCGCAGCGCGGCGCGGGCCGACAGCATCACCGCTCCCGTCATCCCCTGCGATCCCCCAACCACGTAGACGCCCCCCACTGACCACTTGTGACTGTCCGGGCCCCGCCTTGGTAACCAGGCGGCGACGTCCGCCTCCTCGGTCAGACCGAGAGGCGGCGGCGGGGTGTGGGTATCGATGCCGATGTCGGCGACGTCGACGTCGCCGGCGAAAGCGGCGCCGGGGTAGAGGACGAGGCCCGGTTTGAGGGCGGCCAGGCAGACGGTGGCCACGGCGGCGACCGCCGTTCCCCGCACGGCGCCGGTGAGCCCGTCGACCCCGGAGGGGATGTCGACGGCCAGGACGGGACAGCCGGCGGCGGTGAGGGCGTCGGCGGCGTAGGCGGCGTCTCCCGCCAGGGGCCCGTTGAACCCGGTGCCGAACATGGCGTCGATGGCCAGGCCGGCCCGGCCCAGGGCCCGGTCGAGGCCCGTCCGGTCGAAAGCAGGCCGGTCGAGGCCCGGCTGGTCCCGGCCGGCGAGGTCGAAGCGGTCGACCCGGGCGCCCCAGCCGGCCAGGCGCTCAGCGGCCACGCGGCCGTCGGCGCCGTTGTTGCCCTTGCCGCAGACGATGACCACCCGCCGGCCGTAGGCCCCGCCCAGCAGGCGCCGGGCCCCCCGGGCGACGGCCCCCCCGGCCCGGTCGACGAGCGTGGCTTCGCTGACCCCGCCGGCGATGGCGGCGGCGTCACGGGCGGCCATCTCGGCAGGTGTGAGCACAGGAAGCATCCAAAGAAATCGTACGGCCGCCGGAGCCACCCTCCGTGGACCCTCTTCTCAGCTCCGTCAAAGACGCGCCACCAGCCCGAATCGGTGGGACGGTAAGTTGTGTGGGGGAGGTGACTGGGTGAAAGGCGTCAAGCCGGGGCGGCTGCGCGCGATGACGCGGCTACTGGGCCTCGCCCTGCTGCTCCCGGCCTGCGGCGCCGACTTCCTGTGGGTCGACACGATGGGCAAGAAGCCCGAGCTGATCACGACCACCACCTCGACGGCGACCACGACGACGACCGCCCCGGCCCCGCCCCCGCCACCACCGGTCAGGATCAAGCTCCCCCCTCCGCCGCCCCGCCCCGTCCGGCCGCCGCCGCCCCCACCGCCCCCTCCGGCGCCGCCCAAGCCCGTCCCCCAGCCCGGTGACTCGCCGCTGACCGGGATCGGGGTCGGCGGCTACCACACCGGCCATCCCGCCCTGGTGGTCAAGATCGACAACGTCGGCGACGTCCCCGGCGGCGCCCGGCCCCAGGTCGGCATCAACGAGGCCGATGTCGTCTTCGAGGAGATGGTGGAAGGCGGCTTCACCCGCCTCGCCGCCGTCTACCACTCCCTCCCGGCCGACCCGGTCGGACCGATCCGCTCGGCCCGCTCGACCGACATCGCCCTCCTGAGCATGCTCAACCACCCGCTGTTCGCCTACTCGGGGGCCAACCGCGACTTCAAGGAGCTGGTCCGGAAGTCGTCGATGATCGACGTCAGCGTCGACAACTACCCCGGCAAGTACTACCGGGCGCCCGCCCCCCGCCGGTCGCCGCACAACCTCATGTCCAACACGTCGCAGCTCGACGCCCTGGCCGCCCCCGACGCCCAGGCGCCGCCGCCGCTCTTCGACTACCGCCCGGCCGGCACCCGCCCGTCGGAGCCGAACTCGCGCCCGGTGTCGCGGGTGTCGGCCAGCTGGACGTACCAGGGGAAGACGTCGACCAACATCAGCTACGACTGGAATCCCGGCGAGAACGGGTGGACCCGCATCCAGAACGGAGGGCTGCACACGGACGCCGGCGGCCGGCCCGTCATGCCGAACAACGTGATCTTCCAGTTCGTGACCTACCACGACACCGGCTACGTCGACAGCTCCGGGGCGCATGTCCCCGAGGCCGACGTGATCGGCTCCGGCGACGCCTGGTACCTGTCGGCCGGCTACCTGACGCCGGTCCACTGGATCAAGCGGGACAAGGACGACGTGACCGAGTTCCGGGGCGACGACGGCAAGTACGCCCGCCTCCTGCCCGGCCGGACGTGGATCGAACTGGTGCTGGTCGGCCGGGGCAACGCCGTCGACCGGGCCGCCGACCCCTCCGACCTGGCCAAGCCGATCGCCCCGGCGCCCCCCGACGGCACCGGCCCGACCGGCCAGCCGACCGACTCGACCACCACGACCGAGCCCGGCGCCACCACGACCACTCAGCCCGAGACGACCACGACCACAACGCCGATCCCGACGTCCTCCACCGTGACAACGGTGCCCATCCCCGGCGTGTCGTCCACGACGTCGTCGACGACAACGACGTCATCGTCGACGACGACCACCACCGACAAGCCGAAGGCCAAGCAGAGCAACGGCAAGGACGGCGGTGGCAAGTCGAAGTCCTCCCTGGCCGGCGGCCCGGTCAGCGCCGCCATCATCGGCTTGTTGCTCCTCCTCGCGCCGTTCCCCGACGACCGCCGCCGCCGGCGCCGACGGCTTCAGCGGTAAGCCACCGCCACCGCCATCGCCACGGTGGCGGTGTGGGTCAGCGAGACGTGCCAGCCGGCCACGGCCCGCTGCGCCGCCAGGACGGCCGCCCGGCCGGTGACGCTCAGCGCCGGGGCGCCGCCGTCGCCCCGGACGACCTCGACGTCGGCGAAGTCGAAGGCACCGAGCCCGACGGACAGCGACTTCATCACCGCCTCCTTGGCCGCGAAGCGGGCGGCAAGGCCGGGGACGGGGTCGTGGCGGGCGGCGGCCTCCGCCCGCTCGGCGGCCGTGAAGACCCGCTCGGCGAACCGCCGCCGGCGCCCGAGCACCGTACGGAACCGCTCGACGTCGACGGCGTCGATGCCCACCCCGATCACATGTCCGTCCGGGATCACACCGTGGTCTTAGCCCACGAGCGGGCAGAGTGGGGAGATGCGGAAGTCCCACGACCACGACGCCGGAGGTTCACCGGAGCTGTTGGCGGCCAAAGCCGAGCTCCGCACCGAGGTCTGGGCGGCGCTCCGGGCGGCGAAAGCGACCAGGTTCCCGGGCCCTGAGGGGCGGATCCCCAACTTCGTCGGGGCCGAGGCGGCGGCAGAACGGTTGCGGGGCACCGATCCCTGGCGGGCGGCAGGCACCTTGAAGGCCAATCCTGATTCGCCGCAGTGGCCCGTCCGGCAACGGGCCCTGGAGGACGGCAAGCTCGTCTTCATGGCCGTGCCCCGCCTGGCCGAGCAGGAGCCGTTCTTCCTCCTCGACCCGGAGCGGCTGGCCGGCTCGCCCCGGGAGGCCTCCTCGATCAAGGGGGCGTCGGCCTCCGCCCGCCCGGTGGGGCTCGATCGGCTGAAGCCCGTCGACCTGGTGGTGGCCGGCACGGTGGCCGCCGGCCTCGACGGGGCGAGGCTCGGCAAGGGCGGCGGCTTCTCGGACCTGGAGTTCGCCGTCGCCTCCGAGGCCGGGCTGATCGGCCCCGACACGGTGGTCGTCACCACGGTCCACGAGGTCCAGGTGCTCGCCGCCGGCGAGATCCCCACCACCGGCCACGACGTGCGCCTCGATCTGATCGTCACCCCCGACCGGGTCATCGCGATCCCCCGGGGCGGCCGCCGCCCGCCCGCCACCGTCCGCTGGAATGAGCTGACCGAGGAGAAGATCGCGGCGATCCCCCTACTCGCTCGCCTCAGGGAGACCCGAGCGCCGCAGTGAGAGCGGCCGCCAACCGGTCCGTGTAGGTCGTGGCCGCCTCCTCGGTCGGGGCTTCGACCATGATCCGGACCAGGGGCTCGGTACCGGAGGGGCGCACCAGGACCCGGCCGTCCGATCCGAGTTCGCCCTCCACTGCGGTCACCTCGGCCCAGAAGCCGGCGGCGTCGGCCAGGCCGGAGCGGTCGGCCACCCGGACGTTGCGCAGCACCTGGGGCAGCTTCACCACCACCGAGGCCAGCTCCGACAGCGGCCGGCCCGACCGGGCCAGGATGTCGAGGAGGACGAGGCCCGACAGCAGCCCGTCCCCCGTCGTGGCCAGCTCGCCGAAGATGATGTGGCCGGACTGCTCGCCGCCGAGGGAAAAGCCGCCCGCCTCCATGGCCTCGAGGACTGACCGGTCGCCGACCGGGGTCGTCTCCACCCGGATGCCCCGGGCGGCCATGGCCTGATGGAAGCCGAGGTTGGCCATGACGGTGGCCACCACCGTGTCGCGCCCCAGGCGGCCCCGGGCCCGGAAGTCCTCGGCGGCGATGGCCAGGATGTGGTCGCCGTCGACGAGGCCGCCCCGCTCGTCGACCGCCACCAGCCGGTCGGCGTCGCCGTCGAAGGCCAGGCCGGCCGCCGCCCCCCGGTCGACGACCTCGGCCTGGAGCGGGCCGGGGTGGGTCGAGCCGCAACCGGCGTTGATGTTGGTGCCGTCGGGATGGGCGCCGATCTCGAGGTTGTCGACCTTGGCGCCGAGCTGGGTGAGGACCCAGGGAGCGGCGACGACCGCCGCGCCGTTGCCGCAGTCGACGACGACCCGGAGCCCGTCGAGGCGCCGCCCCTCGAGGACCGTGAGCAGGTGCGTGGCGTACTCGGCGGCGGCGGCGTCACCTTCGACGCGGCCGACCGCCAGCCCCTCCACCCGCCCCGGGGGCGGGCCCCCGGCCAGGATCGTGTCGAGCTCCGCCTCGAAGCGGGCCTCGATCTCGTCGGTCAGCTTGCGGCCGCCCCGGGCGAAGAACTTGATGCCGTTGTCGGGGAACGGGTTGTGGCTGGCCGACAGCACCGCCGCCGGGCAGTCGCGGGCCTGGCTCAGATAGGCGGCGCCCGGGGTGGGCATGACCCCGGCCAGGACGACGTCGGCGCCCTCGGCGGCCAGGCCGGCGGCCAGCGCCGCCTCCAGCATGGGCCCCGACCGGCGGGTGTCGCGGGCCAGCACGAACGGCCGGTCGGCGCCCAGGACGCGGGCCGCCGCCCGCCCGAGGGCCAGCGCCAGCTCCGGCGTCAGTTCGACGTTGGCCAGGCCCCGGACCCCGTCGGTGCCGAAACGCAACGACAACGCTGCCGCCGAGACCGTCGGGACTAGCGCTTGGAGTACTGAGGGGCCTTGCGGGCCTTCTTCAGGCCGTACTTCTTGCGCTCGGTGGCCCGGGCGTCCCGCGTCAGCAGGCCGGCCTTCTTGACCTGGGTCCGCAGATCGGGGTCGAGTGTCACGAGCGCCCGGGAGATCCCGAGCCGCATGGCCCCCGCCTGCCCGCTCACCCCGCCGCCGGTCAGCGTGCAGTCGACGTCGTAGACCTCGGCCGTCTGCGTCAGGCGGAGCGGCTCGGTCACGATCATGCGATGGGTGGCGTTCGGGAAGAAGTTCTCGAATGGCCGCTTGTTGCAGGTGATCACCCCGGTACCGGGGCGGAGCCGCACCCGGGCCACCGCTTCCTTGCGCCGTCCGGTGGTCTGGATGAGGGGCTTCGGCACTTCGGCGAACTCCTTGTCCGGTCCGGCCGCTATGCGGTGCGGGCCTTGCGGGCGTAGGTGGGCTGCAGGGGCTGCGGCTGCTGGGCGGTGTGGGGGTGGGTCGGCCCGGGGTGGATCTTGAGCTTCTTCAGCATCTGCCGACCGAGCGTGCCCTTGGGCAGCATCCCCTTCACCGCCAGGCGCAGCACCCGCTCCGGGTTGCGCTCCATGAGGCTGGCCAGCGACTCCGACCGGAACCCGCCGGGGTACTGGGAGTGGCGGTAGTAGCGCTTGTCGGCCCCCTTCTTGGGGTCGACGGCGATCTTGGCCGCGTTGATCACCACGACGAAATCGCCCGTGTCGACGTGGGGGGCATAGATCGGCTTGTGCTTCCCCCTCAGGACGCGGGCGATTTCACTGGCCAGGCGGCCGAGAACCATGCCGTCGGCGTCGACCAGGTGCCAGGCGCGGGTGATGTCTGATTGCTTTGGGGAGAAGGTCCTCACCCGGAACTTCCTTTCATCGGGCGCGGCCGCCCAATACGGCGGGCAGCAAGTCGATAAGGCTAGCAGTGACAACGGCAGGTGCGACAACCAGCGGCGAGGAATCACACAGTGTGACCGCAGTCCCGCCCCCGGCCAGTGCCGGCCCGGGCGCGGGTCGGGCGTCGTCGGCCCGGGCCGCCCTCGAGGTCCTCACCGACCACACCCTCGACGCCATCGTCGAGATGGTGCTGACGGTGCGCGCCGGCGCCTACGAGGCCCACTCCGCCGACGGATGGGTCCGCTTCGCCCGTCACCTCGACGGCTCCGGCTGGCGCTACGAGGTGCTCGACGGGGCCGGCCGCAACCCGCTGGCCGATCAGGCCGTCGACCGGTTCGCGGGAGCCGCCGCCGAGGCCGCCGCCCGCTGGCCCCGCCGGTCGGCCAACGCCTACCCCCACGGCTACGAGCAGGTGGTGCAGTTCTTCGAGGCGCCGATGGCGCCCGACCTGTGCGTGGTCCACAGCGCGGCCCACAACTACGACGACCGGGGCGGGCACCGGGGCGAGCACGGTTCCCTCGACGTCGTCCAGGCCCGGGCCCCGTTCGTCCTGGCCGGCCGGGGCGTGCGGGCGGACGGCCTGGTCGACCGCTCCTGCCGCCTCGTCGACGCGGCCCCCACCCTGGCCCGCCTCCTCGGGGTCCCGGTGGGGCCCGGGATCGGCCTCAACGGCCGGCCCCGGCCCGACGCCCACCTCGCCCGCCAGGACGGCGAACCGCTCGCCGACCTCCTCGTCGACGGCGAGCGGCCCCGTCACGTCGTCGGCTTCCTGCTCGACGGGTGCAACCCCAACACGCTCTACCGCCTCGCCGGCTCGGGCCGGGCGCCCAACGTCGCCCGCCTCATGGCCATGGGGACGGCCTTCCGCCACGGCGCCATGGCCGGGATGCCGACGGTCACGCTGGCCAACCACACGTCGCTCATCACCGGTGCCCTTCCCGGGCACCACCGGATCCTCCACAACGCCTGGTGGGACCGGGCCTCGGGCGAGGTCGTCACCACCAACTCGCCGGCCGCCTGGCCCACGGCCATGACCCGCCTGGCGCCGGGCATCGAGACGCTCTTCGAGGCCATCGGGCGGGCCGAGCCGGGCGCATTCACCGCCGCCGTCAACGAGCCCGCCGACCGGGGGGCGACGTTCTCGACCTTCGACTTCTTCCGCCGGGGCGACATCCCGCCCTTCCCCCAGCCGGAGGAGATCCGCCACGTCACGCTGCGCTTCGCCGGCCCGCTCGGCGACTACCGCTTCAACACGATGATCGACCACATGGCCACCGAGCAGGCCGTCGGCCTGTGGCACGGTCGCTACCGGGGCGTCGACTACCCGGCCCCCCGCTTCTGCTGGGTCAGCTTCCAGCTGACCGACTGCGCCATGCACGCCGGCGGGCCCCGCTCCGAGATCGCCGAGGCGGCCATCGCCGACACCGACGGCCGGATCGGCGAGATCCTCGACGCCATCGACCACGCCGGCGCGATGGCCGACACGGCCTTCGTGGTCCTCGCCGACCACGGCATGGAGGAGACCAACCCCGAGGTGCGGGGCGACTGGGACGCCGCCCTGGCCGCCGCCGGCATCGCCTTCCGGGACGAGGGCGCCGGCTTCGTCTACCTCGACCCGCTCTCCACCCGGTAGCCGGCCGCCCGCAGGGCGGCCAGGACCTTGCCGTGGTCGTCGGGATCCCGGGTCTCGGTCGTCATGTGGACCTCGACCTCGTCGACGGCCAGGTGGACACCGCTGCGGTGGTGCTCGATGTCGACGACGTTGACGCCGAGGTCGGCCAGCACCCCGGTCAGGCGGTGCAGCTCTCCCGGCCGGTCGGCCAGCGCGATCCGCAGCACCAGGTACCGGCCCGCGGCGGTGAGGCCGTGGCGGATCACCCGCATCAGCAGCGTCGGGTCGATGTTGCCGCCCGACAGAACCAGGCAGGCCGGATCGTCCGACGGGGGCAGCTTCCCGGCCAGGGCGGCGGCCAGCGGCGCGGCGCCGGCCGGCTCCACCACCGCCTTCGTCCGCTCCAGCAGGAGGAGCAGCGCCCGGGAGAGGTCCTCCTCGGACACGGTCACGACCTCGTCGACCAGCGCCGCCACGTGGGCCAGCGTCAGGTCCGACACCCGCTTCACGGCGATGCCGTCGGCCATGGTGTCGATCCGGTCCAGGGTCATCACCCGCCCGGCGGCCAGTGACGCCGCCATCGAGGCGGCGCCCTCCGCCTCGACGCCGACCACCCGCACCCCGGGCCGGAGGGCTTTGAGGGCGACGGCCACCCCGCTGATGAGTCCGCCGCCGCCGACGGCCACCACCACCGTCCCGGCTTGGGGCGCCTGCTCGGCCAGCTCCAGGCCGACCGTGCCCTGGCCGGCGATGACCAGGGGGTCGTCGAAGGGGGAGACGAACGTCGCCCCCGTCCGCTCGGCGTGCTCGAGGGCCCCGGACAGGCAGTCGTCGAACACGGCGCCGGTGAGCACGATCTCCGCGCCGTAGCCCCGGGTGGCGGCCACCTTGGGGAACGGCGCGGTGGCCGGCATGAAGATCGTCGACTTCACCCCGAGGAGGGCGGCGGCCAGGGCCACCCCCTGGGCGTGGTTGCCGGCGCTGGCCGCCACGACGCCGAAGTTGCGCTGGGCGGGATCCATGCGGGCGATGCGGTGGTAGGCCCCCCGGATCTTGAACGAGCCCGTCCGCTGGAGGTGCTCCCCCTTGAGGAGGATGGGCCGCCCGGCCAGCACCGAAAGATGCTCCGACCCCTCCACCGGCGTCCGCCGGACGACCGGGTCGAGCAGACGCCGGGCCGCCTCGACGTCGTCGAGGGTGACGAGCGGGGGCATCGACGCAGCCAGGACCGGGATCCTACCGCCCGTATCATCGGGCCATCCCGACCCCGCGTCCGCCCCGTCTGCGTCCCGCCTTCGGCTTGGCGGTCATCGCCGCCCTCGTCATCGCCGCCGCCGTGACCGTGCTCGCTGTTGCCCGGGACCGGGGTGGCCCCGAGGCGGCGGTACCGGGCGACCACGAGCCGGTCGACAACCTCCCGGCCGCCCCGTGGGCATCGACCGTGCCCCGCACTGCCGTTCCCCCGGCGTTCGTCGCCGCCTGGGACCGGTCCGCCAACCGCGCCACCTGTGAGCTCCTCTTCCCGCTCGACGGCGGCCCGGAGCTGGCCGGGGCGAACGCCACCGAGCAGAAGACGCCCGGCGACAAAGGCTGGGACATCTTCTTGACCGCCCGGGCGGGGAACGTCGAGGTCCTCGGCCTGTTCCCCCCGGGGACCAAGGTCGACGCCTCGCCCGGCGCTGCGACATTCGGCAGGGAGTGGGCCGACGGGTCGACGGTCAACTTTGCGGTGGACGTCGGGAACGCCGCCCCCGGCACCTATGACCCCGACGCCTCCCCGTTCGAGGCGGTCCTGACCGTCCCCGGCCAGTCCTGCGCCTACCGGATCTACGACACGCTGGGCCGGGCCCACCTCGAGGCCCTCTTCGACCGGCTGCGCATCATGCGTGGGTGAGGGCGACGGCGCTGTGCTCAGGCTGGTCGGTCCAGGCCTGCTCGACCTCTTCGGGGTCACCGAGGAGCGGGTTCCCGGCCCGCAGCTGGCGCTCGAGCCACCAGCCGCAGACCTGGGAGGTAAGGACGGCGGTCAGGACCAGCGTGGTGAAGAAGGAAGCGTTGATGATGTGGGCGTCGAAGGCCACACCGGCCAGGACGATGCCGGGGCCGCCCCGGGCGTTGGAGGTGACGGCCAGGTTGAAGATGGCCCGGCCCCGGAAGCCGGCCGTGCGGGCGGCGCCCGACAGGCACAGCATGTGGACCACCGACGAGCCGACCAGGAAGAGGGCCAGCATCAGCGGGGAGAACGTCTTCGTGAAGTCCAGCTTGAAGCCGATGATGGCGAAGTAGACGGGGATGAACACGCCGGTCGACACGGTCGAGATGGAGTCGAGCGACAGGCGGTAGTGGTTGCGCTCGGTGGAGCGGAACCCGCCGACGATCCCGTAGCCGGCCAGGAAGGCGGCGAAGGCCAGGTTGACGCTGTGGGCGGCGGCGAAGGCGGTGTAGCCGAAGAGGACGGTCATGACCCAGGTGATCTGGGACCGCTGGGCCAGGACGTTCCAGCGGGCGTGGCCGAGCCAGCGGAGCACCCGGGGCATCACGGTCATGGCCACCAGCACGTAGCCGCTGTTCCAGAGGATGTGGACCAGGATGACGTGGCTCAGCTTGCCCTCGCTGGCCGAGGCCGAGGCGATGGCGGTGGCGATGGTGGCGATGCCCCACAGGGCGATGTCCTCCATGACCGCCGAGCCCAGCATCAGGCTGGCGAAGCGGGTGTGGAGGATCCCGAGGTCGTGGAAGATCTTGGTGATGACGGGGATGGAGGTCACGGCCACGGCGGCGGCCAGGATCAGCATCAGGGCCCAGCGGCTGTCGGCCGTCCCCATCAGCCGGTTAAGGGGCAGGAACCCGGCCATGGCCAGGGCCAGCACGAACGGGGCGGTGGTGCCGATGGCGAAGAGGATGATCGTGGGCTTGCGGTTCTCACCGCCCATGACGTGCCGGACGGCGCAGCCCGACACGAACATGAGGAGCAGCAGGCCGAGGTTGTAGAGGAAGCCGAGCACGATCCCCTCGGGGTCGGTGCCGCCGGCCCCGAAGACGTGGGCCGACAGGCCGGGGGCGAAGTGGCCAAGGATCGACGGCCCAAGGAGGATCCCGGCCGCGATCTCGCCGATGATCCGGGGCTGGCGGATCTTGCTGGCCAACTGGCCGAGGACGTGGGCGGTGGCGATCAGGAGCAGAAAGGCCAGCACCATCTGGCCCATCACCTGATCCGAGATCGACGACACCGAGCTGGCGGCAATCATGGTGGCCGGCCTCCTGGGTGAACGGTTGGTGAACGCTCTGAGTGAACGATCGGTGAACACGATTTCGACGCCCCGGGGGAGGTTCCTGCTTTCCGGCAAAACTGCCGGCGCAAAGGGCGCGAACCGCCCAGCCGTTCACTTCCCGTTTACCTGAGGCTTGCGGGCGCCGGCGCGCCCGGGGCTCAGACCCTCACACCGTGGCCGATCAGGCGGCCGATCATGTTCACCACCACACCGACCAGAAAGGCGATCACGATCTGGCGGGCCCCGCCCCGGAGGGCGCTCCGGCCGGTGAGCAGCGCCACCGCGGAGCCGACCCCGAACAGGCTCACCGCCGAGAGCGCGATGGCCACCGTCAGCGCCGCCGCCCCTGATCCGACGAGGAACGGGATGACCGGGATGAAGGCCCCGACGCCGAAGGAGGCGAACGACGACGTGGCCGCCACCCAGGGCGAGCCGAGCTCGCCGGGCGCCAGGCCGAGCTCCTCCCGGGTCAGCGTGTCGAGGGCGCTCTCGGGTTGGCCCATGATGCGGTGCGCCAGAGCGCTCGCCTCGTCGTCGGACAGGCCCTTGGCCTGGTAGATCAGGGTCAGCTCCTCGAGCTCCTCCTCGGGGAACTCGGCCAGCTCCTCCCGCTCGACGGAGATCTCCCGCTCATAGAGCTCCCGCTGCGACTGGACCGACACCCACTCGCCGGCCGCCATCGAGAATGCCCCGGCCAGGAGCCCGGCCAGGCCGGCCAGCAGGATGACGTTGCGGTTGGAGGTGCCACCGGCCACGCCGACGATCAGCAGCAGGTTGGACAGCAGCCCGTCGTTGACGCCGAAGACGCCGGCCCGCAGCGCCCCGCCGGCCGCGGCCCGGTGCCGGCCCTCCGACCGGGCGATCTGCTCGCCCTTGCCGCCGCCGCCGAGAGCGGCCACGGCCCGGCCGTGGGCCATCTCCTCGGCCGACATCGTCTCGCCCGCCTCGGCCACGTCGCGGTACTTGGCCGCGTCGGCCGCCTCCAGCCGCAGCACCAGCGGCAGGACGGTGTCGGCCCCGAAACGGTGGGCCATGGCCGACAGCGCCCGGGTCCGGAGCGTGCGCTTCGGAGCCGGGAAGTCGGTCACCCCCGCCTCCCGCAGCAGGCGCTCCCAGTGCCCGGCGTGGCGCTCCTCGGCCTCGGCCAGGCGGGTGAGGACGTCGCGGCGCCGCCCCTTGGAGGCGTCGGCCAGCGCCCGGTAGAGGGCGGCGGCGTCGAGCTCGTCCTCCCGCATCTCCTCGAACAGCGCCAGGCGCTCGGGGCTGATGGTCACATCTGGAAATGTACCCGTCCTCTGTAAACATCTATCCCGGGGGACACCCCCGGACCCCCCGGGCACCAAGCAACGGTTTGGGCCTTTAGCCGTGCCTCAGTACCCGACTTCGCGCAGGCAAAGACCGTGTGGTGGGGCCACCTTCCCCGCCGCCGCCCGCTCCCGGGCCCGGAGCATGCCCATCACCTCGCCGGCCCGCCGGGCCCCCGTCCCGATCTCGACCAGGGTCCCCACGATCGAACGGACCATCTGCCAGCAGAAGGCGGCCGCCCGGATCTCGAACCACAGGACGCCGTCGCCGGCGTCGACCCAGCGGCACTCCTCCACCCTGCGGATGGTGGTCGAGCCCGGCGGCCCGCTGCGGCAGAAGGCGGCGAAGTCGTGCTGGCCGACGAACGGGTCGGCGCCGAGCTGCATCGCCGCCCACTCCAGCGGCCCCGGCACCCACCAGGCGTAGCGGGCCAGGAAGGGGTCGGGGGCGGGCCGGTTCACGATCGTGTACCGGTAGGCCCGCCACCGGGCGGAGTGCCGGGCGTCGAAGCTCCCCGGCACCACCTCGCACGACCGGACGACGACCTCCGGGGCCAACATCCCGTTGAGCGCCTTCTGGAGCCGCCAGGGGTCCACCCCGGGGTCGCAGGGCAGGCTGACGACCTGCCCCCAGGCGTGGACGCCGGCATCGGTCCGCCCGGCGCAGGCCAGCTCCGGCTCGTGCCGGAGGACTTTCTCGAGCGCCTTCCCCAGGACCCCGGCCACCGTCCGCACCTCGGGCTGGGCGGCGAAACCGTGGAAATCCGTCCCGTCGTAGGCGACGACCAGCTTCAGCTTGGACGCCCCCGGGGGTTCGGGGGTGTCCCCCGAAGATGCAGCGGGGGCGGTTTCGAAGAGACTCAGACCAGTTCGATCCTCGCCATGGGGGCGTTGTCACCCGGCCGCGGACCGAGCTTCAGGATCCGCAGGTACCCGCCGGGCCGGTCGGCATAGCGGGGACCGATCTCGGCGAAGAGCTTGGCCGCCACGTCGCGATCGGTGATCACGGCCATCACCTGACGCTTCTGGTGGAGCCCGCCCTTCTTGGCCTTGGTGATGAGCGACTCGGCCAGCGGCCGGAGCAGCTTCGCCCGCGACACGGTGGTGACGATGCCCTCGGCGGCGAACAGGTGGGCCGCCATGTTGGCCATCATCAGCCGCTGGTGCTGGGGGCTCCCCGACAGGCGGGGGCCTTTCTTCGGCGCCGGCATGGTGGAAGCTCCTCTACTCCTTGACCCGCAGGGACAGGCCGCGCTCGTCGAGCTTCTGGACGACCTCCTCGAGCGACTTCTGGCCGAAGTTGGTGATGGCCAGCAGGTCGTCCTCGGTGCGCTCGACCAGCTGGCCGATGGTGTCGATCTGGGCCCGCTTGAGGCAGTTGCGGGGCCGTTCCGACAGGTCGAGCTCCTCGATCGGCAGGTCGAGGTCGAGGGAGGTCGACCCGCCCACGGCGGTGTCGCCCAGCTCCAGGCCCCGGGGCACCGACGACAGCTCGGCCAGGAGGCCGACGAGGTTCCGCAGGGTCTCGCCGGCCGAGGCCAGCGCCTCTTTGGGCGAGATGGACCCGTCGGTCTCGATGTCGAGGGTGAGCCGGTCATAGTTCGTGGCCTGCTCGACCCGGGTCGGCTCCACGGCGAAGGCCACCCGCCGGACGGGCGAGAAGATCGAGTCGACCGGGATCACGCCGATGGTCGACGACCGCTTGGCCCGGTCGACCGGCAGGTAGCCCCGGCCCTGCTCGACGGTGATGTCGAGGGCCAGACGGCCCTTGCCGTTGACGGTGGCGATGTGGAGGTCGGGGTTGAGAATCTCGACGTCGGCCGTGGTCTGGATGTCGGCGGCCGACACGTCGGCCGGCCCGCGCTTGTCGAGCCGGAGGATGACCGGCTCGGGCGACTCGGAGCGCAGCACGAGGTCCTTCAGGTTCAAGATGATGTCGGTGACGTCTTCCTTGACACCGGGCACCACGTCGAACTCGTGCAGGGCGTCGTCGAAGCGCACAGAGGTGACCGCCGTGCCGGGAATGGACGACAGGAGGGTACGACGGAGGCTGTTGCCGAGCGTGTGGCCGAAGCCGGGCTCGAGGGGTGAAATCGTGAAGCGCTGCCGGTTGCCCTCGGCCTCGCCGAGCGGCTCCACGGTCGGGCGCTGGATCATCAGCATGTGTGGCGACTCCCCAATACCTTCTGGAGTTTGAGTTACTTGGAGTAGAGCTCGACGATCAACTGCTCCCGGACGGGAACGTCGATGTGCTCCCGCATCGGCAGGTCGCGGACCGTCACCTTGGTGCGGCTCCCGCCGTCGACTTCGAGCCACGGCGGCACGGTCCGGTCGAGCGTGTCGAGGTTGTGCTGGATGACGATCATGTTCTGCGCCTTGGGCCGCAGCTCCACGACGTCGCCCTTGCGCACGTGGTAGGAGGGAATGGTCACCCGCTTGCCGTTGACCGACACGTGGCCGTGGCGGACGAGCTGGCGGGCCTGGTTGCGGCTGGCCCCGAACATCGCCCGGAAGGCGACGTTGTCGAGGCGGGTCTCGAGCATACGGAGGAGGTTCTCGCCGGTGATCCCCTTCTGGCGGGTGGCCTCCTCGTACATACGGCGGAACTGCTTCTCGAGCACCCCGTAGATCCGGCGGGCCTTCTGCTTCTCCCGCAGCTGGATCATGTACTCGCTCTCCCGGATCCGGCCACGGCCGTGATCACCGGGAGGGTAGGGGCGGCGCTCGATCGGGCACTTCATCGAGTCGCACTTCGGGCCCTTCAGGAAGAGCTTCATCTTCTCCCGGCGACAGAGCCGGCAGACCGGGCCGGTGTAACGGGCCATTGACCTACACCCTCCGCCGCTTGGAGGCGCGGCAGCCATTGTGGGGGATCGGAGTGACGTCCTTGATGCCGGCCACCTCGATCCCGGCGTTCTGGATGGAGCGGATGGCCGTCTCACGGCCCGACCCGGGGCCCTTCACCAGCACGTCAACCTTGCGGACACCGTGCTCCATGGCCCGCCGGGCCGCCGCCTCGGCCGCCATCTGGGCGGCGAAGGGCGTCGACTTCCGGGAGCCCTTGAAGCCGACGTTGCCGGCCGTGGCCCAGGAGATGGTGTTCCCCTCCTGGTCGGTGATGGTGACGATCGTGTTGTTGAACGACGACTTGATGTGGGCGACGCCGTAAGCGATGTTCTTCCGCTCTTTGCGTCGGGGCCGTCGTCCTCCCGGCTTGGGCTTTGCCACTCTTTTTCCCCGCTCCTCTGCGCTTCTGTGTCTTTGACTTCGGGGGGAGGAGCCCCCCGAATGCCGGTTACTTGCGGACCTTCTTCTTCCCGGCCACGGTCTTCTTGGGGCCCTTGCGGGTCCGGGCGTTGGTCCGGGTCCGCTGCCCCCGCACGGGGAGACCCCGGCGGTGGCGGAGGCCGGCGTAGCAGCCGATCTCCATCTTCCGCTTGATGTCCTGGGCGACCTCCCGGCGGAGGTCGCCCTCGACCTTGAGGTTGGCGTCGATCCACGTCCTCAGGCGGGCGACCTCTTCCTCGGTGAGGTCCCGCACCCGGGTGTCGGGTGAGATCCCGGTCCCGGCGCAGACCGCCTTGGCGCTCGGCCCCCCGATCCCGAAGATGTACGTCAGCGCGATCTCGAGCCGCTTCTCGCGAGGGATGTCGACCCCGGCAATACGTGCCATGCCCGTCCTCTCCTAACCCTGGCGCTGCTTGTGCCGGGGGTTCTCGCAGATGACCATCACCACGCCGTGGCGACGGATCACCTTGCACTTCTCACAGATGGGTTTGACGCTCGGCCTGACCTTCACCGCCACTCCTACTTGTATCGATACGTGATCCGGCCCCGGGTCAGGTCGTACGGCGTGAGCTCCACCTGGACCCGGTCGCCCGGGAGGATCCGGATGTAGTTCATGCGCATCTTCCCGGAGATGTGCGCCAGCACTTTGTGGCCGTTCTCGAGCTCCACCCGGAACATGGCGTTCGGGAGTGGCTCGACGACCGTCCCCTCCACGAGGATCGCATCGTCTTTGGGCTTAGCCAGGGGGAACCACCTACGCTTCCTACGGTTTCCGCGCCGCGAACGGCCAGCAGGCCGCTCGAGCCAGACCGCTCAGTATAAGCGTGTCTAGGGGAGCGTGAGCACTTCGGGGCCGTGGTCGGTCACGGCGATGGTGTGCTCGAAGTGGGCGGAGAGCGAACCGTCGCGGGTGACGACCGTCCAGCCGTCATCCAGGGTCTCCGTCTCGGGCTTGCCCTGGTTGACCATCGGCTCGATGGCCAGGACGTAACCCTCCTTGATCCGCACCCCCCGGCCGGGCTGGCCGTAGTTGGGGACGGGCGGTTCCTCGTGCATGGCCGTCCCGATGCCGTGGCCGACGTACTCCCGGACGACCGTGAACCCGGCCTCGACGGCCACCGCCTCCACGGCGGCGCCCACGTCACCGAGGTGGTTGCCGGCCACGATCTTCTCGATCGAGGCCATGAGCGACCGGCGGGTGACGTCCATCAGCCGGGTCGCCTCCCCGTCGACCTCCCCGATGGGGATGGTGATGGCGGCGTCGGCGTGCCAGCCCTCGATGATCGCCCCGGCGTCGATGGAGAGGATGTCGCCCTCCTCCAACTGGTAGTCACCGGGGATGCCGTGGACGATCACGTCGTTGGGAGAGGTGCAGATCACGGCCGGGAACCCGTGGTAACCGAGGAAGTTGGATCGGGCGCCCCGCCGGTCGAGGACGTCCCGGGCCACCTTGTCGATGTCGAGCGTGGTCGCTCCCGGCCGGGCCGCCTCGGTGCACTTCTCGTGCATCTCGGCCACCACCCGGCCGGCCTGGCGCATGAAGGCGATCTGGGCCGGGGTCTTCCGGGTGATCATTGCGAGGCCGGGGGCGCCGCCACCGGCGACTGGCGGAGCGCCGCCAGCCCGTCCAGGATCCGGCCGAAGATCTCGTCGGGGTCGCCCACCCCGTCAATGGTGGCCAGCAGGCCCAGCCCGTCGTAGAAATCGAGGAGGGGCCGGGTGTCCTTCTCGTAGAGCTCCAGCCGGCGCTTGACCGAGTCGGGCTTGTCGTCGTCCCGCTGCACCACGTCGCCGCCGTCCTTGTCGCACGTCCAGTCGACCTTCGGCGGGGCGTCGACGTGGTAGGTCGCCCCGCAGCTGCGGCAGACCCGCCGCCCGGAGATCCGGTGGAGGACGATGGCGGTCGGGACGTCGATGTCGATGGCGGCGTCGAGCCCGCCCGGGCCGAGGAGGCGCTGGAGCTCCTCGGCCTGCACCTTCGTCCGGGGGAAGCCGTCGAGGACGAAGCCGTTGTCGATGGCGTCGTCCTTGGCCAGGCGCTCGGCCACGACCCCGATGACGACGTCGTCGGGGACCAGCTCCCCCCGCTTCATGAACACCTGGGCCTTGAGGCCGAACGGCGTCCCCGCCGCCACGGCGGCCCGGAACATGTCACCGGTCGAGATGTGGGGCGCGCCGAAGTGCTCCGCGATCCGCACCGCCTGTGTGCCCTTGCCCGCCCCCTGCTTGCCGAGGACGAGAAGCCGTACGCCTGAACCCATGACCTACCGCAAGAACCCCTCGTAGTTCCGCATCATCAGCTGGCTGTCGATCTGTTTCATCGTCTCGAGGGCCACACCGACCGTGATGAGGATGGCGGTGCCCCCGAAGGGGAATTGCCGGATGTTCCAGGCCGCGAAGACCAGGAGCGGGATGACGGCGATCACCATGAGGAAGATCGACCCCGGGAGGGTGATCCGGTTGAGCACCTGCTGGAGGTAGCGCTCGGTCGGTGGCCCTGGTCGGATGCCGGGGATGAAGCCGCCCTGTTTGCGGATGATGTCGGCCTGCTGCTGGGGGTTGAAGGCGATCGCCGTGTAGAAGTAGGCGAAGAAGATGATCAGCAGGGCGTAGGCAAAGATGTGGAAGGCCGAGTTCTGGGCCACGAGGTTGTTCTGGATCCAGGTCTGGACCCCCTCCCACGGCAGGACCCCGGCGATCAGCGCCGGGAAGTACAGCACCGAACTGGCGAAGATGATGGGGATGACGCCCGACTGGTTGACCTTGAGCGGGATGTAGGTGCTCTGCCCGCCGTACATCCGCCGGCCGACCACCCGTTTGGCGAACTGGACCGGGATCCGCCGCTGGCCCTGCTCCACGAAGACGATGCCGACGATCATGCCGACACCCATGGCGAGGACCGTGCCGAACTGGAAGTAGTTGCCCGCGGCCCAGATGGCCGAGCCCTGGGCCGGTAGTCGCGAGACGACCGAGGCGAAGATCAGGAGCGACATCCCGTTCCCGATCCCCCGCTGGGTGATGAGCTCCCCGAGCCACATGATCATGGCCGTGCCGGCGGTCAGGGTGGTGACGATCAGCAGCACGCGGGCCGGCCCGAAGTGGGGGATCAGGTCGATGCCGTTGAGGGCGTTCGACGAGCCCAGGAAGCTGCCGCCGCCCTGGTGGAGGGCGAAGACGATGCCGGTCGACTGCATCAGGGCCAGCGCCACGGTGAGGTAGCGGGTCCACTGGGTGATCTTCTTCTGGCCGACCTGGCCCTGCTGCTGCCACTCCTCCAGCTTGGGGATCACCACCGCCAGCAGCTGCATGATGATCGAGCTGGTGATGTAGGGCATGATCCCGAGGGCGAAGACCGCCACGTTGGTCAGCGCGCCGCCGGAGAAGAGGTCGAGGAACTCGAGCGCCCCGCCCTGGGCCGCCCGGTCCTTCAGGGTCTGGATGGCCGAGAAGTCGACGTAGGGCAGCGGCAGGTGCGACCCCAGCCGGTAGATGGCGATGATGAACAGCGTGAAGAGGATCTTGTTCCGGAGGTCGGCCACCCGGAACATGTTCCGTAGGCGAGACAGCATCGGGGCCAGGACCTCCTAGGGGACCACCGGGGAAGCCGTCAGTTTACCGGTTTGTGAGCGCGTTCCCCCGGGCCGGAGGCCGCTTTGTCCCACCCGGCCGTTCAACCGTCTCGGCGGTGCCACCCGCCGCTCGGATCGCCTCGGCCGCGGCGGCCGAGAAAGCGTGGACGCGCACCGTCAGTGGCCGGTTGATCTCCCCCCGGCCGAGGACCTTGACCAGGCCGTGCTTGTGGACGAGGCCCTTGGCCCGCAGCGTCTCGGGCGTGACCTCGGACCCGGCCTCGAATCCGTCGAGGTGGTCGAGGTTGATGACCGTGTACTCGATCCGGAAGGGGTTCTTGAAGCCCTTGAGCTTCGGCGTCCGCCGGCTGAGGGTGGTCTGGCCGCCCTCGAATCCGGGCTTGATGGTGTCGCGGGTGCCCTGACCCTTCGTACCGGTACCGGCCGTCTTGCCCCGCCGGCCGCCGATACCCCGGGCGACCCGCTGCTTCTTCGGCTTCGACCCCGGAGCCGGCTTCAGGTCGTGGATCTTGGTCGGCATCTACTGCTCCTCCACGGAGACGAGGTGCGGCACCCGGGCCAGCATCCCCCGGATCTCCGGCCGGTCGGGCAACACGTTCGACGAATTGATCCGGCGCAGCCCGAGGGCCCGCACCGTGCCCCGGGTCTTCGGCTTGGAGCCGATGGCCGACTTGACCAGGGTGACCTTGAGCTGGCCGGCCATCACTGGACCTCGACGACGGGCCGCTGGGGCCGGTTGCGCTCGTTGTAGGCCCGCAGCATCCCGACCGGGGCCACCTCCTCGGCCGACTTGCCCCGGAGGCGGGCGATGTCCTCCGGCCGCTTCAGGCTCTGGAGCCCGTTGATGACCGACCGGGCGACGTTGATCGGGTTGGACGAGCCGAGCGACTTGGCCAGCACGTCGTGCACGCCCGCCGCCTCCAGGATGGCCCGGCCGGCGCCGCCGGCGATGACACCGGTCCCGGGGGCGGCCGGCTTGAGCAGCACCCGGCCGGCGCCGTGCTCGCCGATGATCTGGTGGGTGATGGTCGAGCCCGCCAGCGGCACCGGGATGAGGTTCTTCTTGGCCTCCTCGATGCCCTTCTGGATGGCGGCCGGGACCTCCTTGGCCTTGCCGAGCCCCAGCCCGACCTGGCCCTGCCCGTCGCCGACGACCACCAGGGCCGAGAACGAGAACCGCCGGCCGCCCTTGACGACCTTGGCCACCCGGCGGATCTCGATGACCCGTTCCTCGTACTGGCTGTCGGGCGACGACTCCCGCCGCTGCCCGCCGCCGCCACCTCGTTGACCTGCCATTCGCTATACCTCGAGTCCGGCCGCCCGGGCGCCGTCACAGAGGGCGGCGACGCGGCCGTGATAGCGGAACCCGCCGCGGTCGAAGACCACGCGCTCGATTCCGGCGGATTTGGCTCGCTCCCCGACAAGCTCGCCGACCTTCTTGGCCGCGTCGACGGTGCCGGTGCCGCTGTCGCGCAGCGGGGGCTCGGCCGTGGACGCCGCGGCCAGCGTGCGCCCGGTCGTATCGTCGATGACCTGGGCGTAGATGTGGCGGTTGGACCGGAACACGGCCAGACGCGGCCGCTCCGACGTCCCGCTGACCCGCTTGCGGACCCGGCGGTGGCGCTTGACCCGCGCCTCGGCACTCCGGACAGCCATCTCGACGCTCCTACTTCTTCCCGGCCTTGCCGGCCTTGCGCAGGATGCGCTCGCCGGCGTAGCGGACGCCCTTGCCCTTGTAGGGCTCGGGCTTGCGGATCTTGCGGATGTTGGCCGCCACCTGGCCGACCAGCTCCTTGTCGGACCCCCGGACAGAGATCCGGGTCGGGCTCGGCACCTCGAAGGTGATCCCGTCGGGGGCATCGACGTGGACCGGGTGTGAGAACCCCAGGGCCAGCTCGATCTTGTTCGGCCCCTGGGCCGTGCACCGGTAGCCGACCCCGACGATCTCGAGGTCCTTGACGAACCCGTCGGACACGCCCACGACCATGTTGTTGACCAGCGACCGCGTCAGGCCGTGCAGCGCCCGGTGCTGCCTCTCGTCAGAGGGGCGGGTGACGATCAGCTCGTCGCCCTCCCGGGTGAAGGTGATGTCGGGCACGAGGTCGCGCTCGAGGGTGCCCTTGGGGCCCTTGACGGTGACGTGCGTGCCGTTGAACGTCACGTCGACACCGGACGGGATGGGGATCGGCTTCCTGCCGATTCGAGACATGGCTGCGTCAGCTCCCTACCAGATGTGGCACAGGACCTCGCCCCCGACCCGGCGCTCGCGCGCCTCCCGGTCGGTGAGGAGACCCTGGTTGGTCGAAAGGATGGCGACGCCCATGCCGCCGAGTACCCGCCCGACGCTGTCGGCCTTGCTGTAGACCCGCAGGCCGGGCTTCGAGACCCGCTTGATGCCGGTGATCGTCCGCTTGCGCTCGGGCGTGTACTTCATCTGCACGACCAGCTTGCGGCCGGGATGGCCGGTGTCGCCCTCTATCCGGTGGCCGGCGATGTAGCCCTCCCGCTCCAGGATGGCGGCCAGCGCCTCCTTGAGCTTGGACGACGGCATCACGACCTCGTCGTGCATGGCGACGTTGCCGTTGCGGATGCGGGTCAGCATGTCGGCGATGGGATCGGTCATGGTCATGGTCGTACCTACCAGGAACTCTTCGTCACGCCGGGGACCTCGCCCGCATGCGCCATCTCCCGCAGGCAGATCCGGCAGAGGCCGAACCGGCGGTAGACGGCCTTGGAGCGGCCGCAACGACGGCAGCGGGTGTAGGCCCGCACCTTGAACTTGGGCTTGCGCTGCTGCTTCTCGATGAGCGCCTTCTTGGCCACGCGCTCTACGTCCTTTCCCCGGGACGGCGGAAGGGGAAGTTGAAGGCGTCGAGCAGGGCCTTCCCCTCGGCGTTCGTCCGGGCTGTGGTCACGATCGTGATGTTCATCCCCCGGACCGTGTCGACCTTGTCGTAGTCGATCTCGGGGAAGATCAGTTGCTCGGTCACGCCGAAGTTGTAGTTGCCGCTGCCGTCGAAGCCGTCAGGGTCGAGCCCGCGAAAGTCGCGGATCCGGGGGATGGCCAGCGTGATGAGCCGGTCGAAGAACTCCCACATCCGGTCGCCCCGGAGGGTGACCTTGACGCCGATGGCGTTGCCCTCCCGGAGCTTGAAGCCGGCGATCGACTTCTTGGCCTTCGTGATCAGCGGCTTCTGGCCGGTGATGATGCGCAGATCGGTCACCGCCCCCTCCAGGAGGGAGGCCTGCTGGGTGGCCTTGCCGACGCCGCAGTTGACGACGATCATCTTCAGCCGAGGGACCTCCATGGGATTGGAGAGCCCCAGCTCCTCCTTGAGCCGGGCCTTGATCTCGTCGTCGTAGCGGCCCCGCAGGCGGGGCTTGGCCGGGGCTTCCAACGTGTCGGTCATCAGAGGTCACCCTGGCACTTGCGACAGATCCGGACCTTCTTGCCGCCCTCGTCGATGCGGTACCCGGTGCGGGTCGCCCCGCACGTCCCGCAGATGAGCGCCACATTGGAGACGTGGATCGGCATGTCCTTGTCGATGATCCCGCCCTGCATCGTCGCCCGGGTGGGGCGCTGATGCTTCTTGGCGATGTTGACGCCCTCGACGATGACCTTGTCCTTGTCGGGCAGGACGCGCATGATCACGCCGTCCTTGCCGAGATCCTTCCCGGCAATGACCTTGACGCGATCGCCTTTCTTCAGCTTCACGGCTACAGCACCTCAGGGGCGAGGGAGATGATCCGCATGAACTTCCGGTCCCGCAGCTCCCGGCCGACGGGGCCGAAGATGCGGGTGCCGCGGGGCTGCATCTGGTCGTTGACCAGCACCGCGGCGTTCTCGTCGAAACGAATGTAGCTTCCGTCGGGCCGGCGCTTTTCCTTGGTGGTCCGCACGACCACGCACTTCACCACGTCGCCCTTCTTGACCGCCGCGCCGGGGATGGCGTCCTTCACGGTGGCCACGAAGACGTCGCCGATGGTGGCGTAACGGCGCCGGGTGCCGCCCAGCACCTTGATGCACAGGACGGTCTTGGCGCCGGAGTTGTCGGCGACCTTGAGGCGGCTCTCCTGCTGGATCATCGCCTCACCGGGCCCGTTCGAGGACTTCGACGACCCGCCACCGCTTCAGCTTCGAGGTCGGGCGGGTCTCGGCGACCCGTACCCGGTCGCCCTCCTTGAGGTCGTTGACCTCGTCGTGGGCGTAGAGCCGGGTCGTGCGCTGGAGGGTCTTCTGGTAGCGGGCGTGGCGGACCCGGTCGACGACGGCCACGACCACCGTCTTCTCCATCTTCGTGGAGACGACGGTGCCCTCGCGCACCTTCCGCCGGTTCACCCGATCAGTTGATTCGCTCGTTGATTCGCTCATTCGCTCTCACCGGCCTCGGCGGCTTCGATTTCCTTTTCCCGGAGCACGGTCAGGAGCCGGGCGATGTCGTGCCGCACCGTCCGCAGCCGGGCCGAGTTGTCGAGCTGGCCGGTCACGATCTGGAAGCGCAGGTTGAACAGCTCCTGCTTGGCCTCGGTGAGGCGGTTCTCGAGCTCGCTCTCGTCGGCGTCGCGCAGCTCCGCGGCCTTGCTCGGCATCAGCCCTCCTCCTCCCGCAGCGCAAACCGCGTCTTGATCGGCAGCTTGTGGGCGGCGAGGCGCATGGCCTCCCGGGCGGTGGGCTCGGGCACACCGGACAGCTCGAACATGATCCGACCCGGCCGCACCACGGCCACCCACCGCTCAGGATTTCCCTTGCCAGAACCCATGCGGGTCTCGGCCGGCTTCTCGGTGATGGGCTTGTCGGGGAAGATGTTGATCCAGACCTTCCCGCCCCGCTTGATGTAGCGGGTCATGGCGATACGGGCGGCCTCGATCTGGCGGTTCGTGATCCAGCCCGGCTCGAGGGCCTGGAGGCCGTAGTCGCCGAAGTTGACCTTGGTGGCCCCCTTGGCGACGCCGTCCATCCGCCCTCGCTGCTGCTTGCGGTGCCGGACCTTCTTGGGCATCAACATGGCAACTAGTCCTCGTCGCCCCGGAAGTGGGGGGCTTCGTGGTGATCGCGGGTCCGGCGCTCGATCTCTTCCTCTTCGGCCAGGAGACGCTCCAGCTCGGGATCGGCCTCCTTGACCACCGGAGTGGGTGCCGTCTCGGCCCCTTCCTCGGCCGCCCCCACCGCTTCCACCGCCACCGGCTCACTGTCAGGCCGGCGACGACCGCCACCGGCGCTGATGACCCGGCGGGGCCGGGCCTGCCCGGCGGTCTCGCCCACGGCCATGGCCGCTTCCTTGGCGATCTTGTCCTCGCTGCCGGCCCGGTAGGGCAGGATGTCGCCCTTGTAGATCCAGACCTTGACGCCGATGCGCCCGAAGGTGGTGCGGGCTTCGGCCAGGCCGTAGTCGATGTCGGCCCGGAGGGTGTGCAGCGGCACCCGGCCCTCGCGGTACCACTCCCGGCGGGCCATCTCGGCGCCGCCGAGGCGGCCGGAGCACTGGACCTTGATGCCCTGGGCACCGGCCTTCATGGCTGTCTGGACGGCCCGCTTCATGGCCCGGCGGAACGACACCCGGCCGGTCAGCTGGTCGGCCACGCCCTGGGCGATCAGGTTGGCGTCGAGCTCCGGCTGCTTGATCTCCTGGATGTTGAGCTGGATCTTCGGGTTGCCGGAGATCTTGAACAGGCCCTGGCGGAGACGGTCGGCCTCGACGCCGCGTCGACCGATGACGATGCCGGGCCGGGCGGTGTGGACGTCGATCCGCAGCCGGTCACGGGTCCGCTCGATCTCCACCCGGCTGACCGCCGCCCGCCGCAGCTGGGCGTCGAGATACTTGCGGATGTGGACGTCCTCGGTGAGGTAGTCCGTGTACTCGCGGTCGGCGAACCAGCGTGACTTCCAGTCGGTGACGATCCCGAGGCGGAACCCGTAGGGGTTCACCTTCTGGCCCATTACGACTTCCCCTCTTCCTCTTCTGCGGAAGCTTCGTCGGCGGCGGCTTCTTCGGCTTCGGCCGCGGCCGGAGCTTCCTCGCGGCCCAGGCTCTCGTAGCGGGCCGCCTTCTCCTCAGGCCCCGGGGGTTCGGGGGTGTCCCCCGAAACGACAGCTTCGGGTTCCGCAACCTCTTCAGGCTCCGCAACCGAAGCTTCCTCGGGCTCCACCTCGGACTCCGGGGCTGTCTCCTCCGGTTCCTCCGGGGCCTCGGCGGCCTTGCCCTTGGCGGCCTTCGGCGTCCCTTCCTCGGCGGCCTTCCGGCGCCGGCCGGGGAGCACCCGGCGGCGCCCGCCACCGGCCGCGCTCTCCTTGCGGCGCCGGATCTGGAGCTCGTCGTCGGTCAGGCGGGCCACGATGATGGTGATGTGGCACGTCCGCTTGCGGATGCGGGTGGCCCGGCCCCGGGCCCGGGGGCGCCAACGCTTGATGGTCGGGCCCTCGTCGGCGAAGGCCACGGCCACCTTCAGCTCGTCGGCCGGGATGTTGAGCGTGTGGTCGGCGTTGGCCACCGCCGAGTTCAGGACCTTGAGGACCTCGCGGGCGGGACCACGCTCGTTGAACATCAGCACGTGGCGGGCGTCCTCGACGTCGAGGCCCCGGATCAGGTCGAGCACCTCCCGGACCTTGTAGGCCGAGGTGCGGAGGTACTTGAGCGTCGCCTTGGTCTGCGGCGTGTCCTTGGTGGCGGTGTCAGGCATCGGTCACTTCTCTCTACCGGCGGCTCGACCGCTCCTGTCCGGCGTGATACCGGAAGGTGCGGGTCGGTGCGAACTCGCCGAGCTTGTGCCCGACCATCGCCTCGGTGACGTAGACGGGCACGTGCTTGCGGCCGTCGTGGACGGCGATCGTGTGGCCGACCATGTCGGGGATGATCGTGGAGCGCCGCGACCACGTCTTGACGACGCGCTTCTCCCCCGTCTGGTTCAGCCGCTCGACCTTGACCCGCAGGTGGTCGTCGATGAACGGACCCTTCTTGAGACTTCTCGGCATCGCCTACCTACCTCCGGGCCCCACGGCCCCGCCGCCGGCGGATGATCATCTCGTCGGAGGCCTTGTGCTTGGCCCTCGTCCGGCCCTCCTTCTTGCCCCAGGGCGACGTCGGGTGCCGCCCGCCGGAGCTCTTCCCCTCCCCGCCGCCGAGCGGGTGGTCGACCGGGTTCATGGCCACGCCCCGGGTGTGGGGCCGGCGGCCCTTCCAGCGGTTCCGGCCGGCCTTGCCGAGCGAGATCAGCTCGGCCTCGGCGTTGCCCACCGAACCCACCGTGGCCCGGCAGTCGATCGGGACGCGGCGCATCTCGGTCGAGGGGAGCCGCAGGGTGGCGAAGTCGCCCTCCTTGGCCACGAGCTGGATGCTCATCCCCGCCCCCCGGGCGATCTTGCCCCCGGCGCCGGGCTTGAGCTCGACGTTGTGGATGACCGTACCGACCGGGATGTACCGCATCGGGAGTGCGTTGCCGGGACGGATCTCGGAGCCCTGACCCGACTGCAGCGTGTCGCCGACCGCCAGCCGGGCCGGGGCCAGGATGTAGCGCTTCTCGCCGTCGGCGTAGTGCAGCAGGGCGATCCGGGCGTTGCGGTTCGGGTCGTACTCGATGCTGGCGACCTTGGCCGGGATCCCGTCCTTGTTCCGCTTGAAGTCGACGACCCGGTACTTCTGCTTGTGACCCCCGCCGACGTTGCGGGCCGTGAGGCGGCCGTGGACGTTGCGGCCGCCGGTCGACGGCTTCGGCTTGAGCAGCGACTTCTCCGGCTTGTCGGTCGTGATCTCGGCGAAGTCGGAGACGGACTGGAACCGGCGCCCCGGGCTGGTTGGCTTGCGCTTGCGCAGCGGCATTTCCGTCAGCTCCCGAAGATGTCGATCCGGTCGTCCGCCGCCACCGCCACGATCGCACGCTTCGTGGTGGACCGCTGACCGAACGTGTTGGTCCGCCGGTTCCGCTTGCGCTTTCCCTTGCGGTTCATGGTGGTCACGTCGAGGACCTTGACGTTGAAGATCTCCTCTACCGCCTTGCGGATCTCGATCTTGTTGGCGCTCGGCGCGACGAGGAACGTGTAGACGTTGCGGTCGAGCAGGGCGTACGACTTCTCCGAGACAACCGGCTGCAGGATGATGTCGCGGGGGTCCTTGCTCATGCCCCGCCCCCTCTCCGGGCCGAGAACGCCCCGAGCGTGGCCGAGGTGAAGATCACCCGGTCGGCGACGAGCACGTCGTAGGTGTTCAGCTCCTCGACGCTGACCATCCCGACCCGCTCGCCCAGGTTCCGGAACGACTTCCATGCGATCTCGTCGTCGCGGTCCAGCACGAGCA
Source organism: Acidimicrobiia bacterium (assembly GCA_036498605.1). Classification (GTDB taxonomy): domain Bacteria; phylum Actinomycetota; class Acidimicrobiia; order IMCC26256; family BP-133; genus BP-133. The sequence continues at coordinate 39,917 of DASYFF010000074.1, forward strand.
GCACCCGCTCGCCGTCGGCCGCGCCGATCGCCTTGAGGGCGGCCACGGCGTCCTTTGTCTTCGGGGCGTCGAAGGCCCAGTCGTCGACGACGGTGACCATGCCGTCGGCCGCCCGGTCGGACAGGGCCGAACGCAGCGCCAGCCACACCATCTTCTTGGGCGTCCGCTGGCGGTAGCTGCGGGGCTGCGGGCCGTGGGCCACGCCGCCGCCGCGCCAGTGGGGAGCCCGACTTGAGCCCTGCCGGGCCCGGCCGGTGCCCTTCTGGCGCCAGGGCTTGGCCCCGCCGCCCGAAACCTCGGACCGGTTCTTGGTGGCGTGCGTGCCGGAACGGGCCGCGGCCAGCTGGGCCGTGACGACCTGGTGCATGACCGGGATGTTGGGCTGGATCCCGAAGATCGCCTCCGGGAGATCGGGGTTCACCACGGTGGCCATCAGCGCGTCGCCTTCTTCACGGCGTTGCGGACGAAGACGAGCCCGCCGGTCGGCCCCGGGACGGCCCCTCTGACCAGCAGCAGGCCCCGCTCGGCGTCGCCCTCGACCACCTCGAGGTTCAGCGTGGTCGTGCGGACGTTGCCGTACTGGCCGGCCATCTTCATACCCTTGAACACCCGGCTGGGCGTGGCGCAGGCGCCGATGGAGCCGGGGGCCCGGTGCTTCTTGTGGTTGCCGTGGCCGGCGCCCTGGCCCTTGAAGTTGTGTCGCTTGATGTGGCCGGAGAAGCCGTGGCCCTTGGAGATGCCGGTCACGTCGACCTTGTCGCCGCTGGCGAACACGTCGGCCTGGATGACCTGGCCGATCGTGAAGGCCGAGCTGTCGTCGACCCGCATCTCGGCCAGGTGCCTGGCCGGGGCCTGGTTGGCCTTCTTGAAATGGCCGGTCTCGGGCTTGTTGACCCGCCGGGGCTTGACGTCACCGAAGGCCAGCTGGATCGCCGAGTACCCGTCGCGCTCCGGGGTCTTCACCTGGACCACCCGGCAGGGCCCGGCCTGGATGACCGTGACCGGGACCGCCCGGTTCTGCTCGTCCCAGATCTGCGTCATGCCGATCTTCTGGCCGAGGATGCCTCTCTTGTCAGCCATCGCCCTACGCCTGTTGGATCTTGATCTCGATATCGACGCCCGCCGGCAGGTCGAGCCGCTGGAGAGAGTCGACGGTCTTGGGAGAGGGCTCGAGGATGTCGAGCAGCCGCTTGTGGACCCGCATCTCGAAGTGCTCGCGGGAGTCCTTGTCGATGTGGGGCGACCGGATGACGCAGTACCGGTGGATCTCGGTGGGGAGCGGGACGGGACCCCTCACCCGCGCCTGCGTGCGGACGACCGTCTCGACGATCTTCTTCGTCGACTGGTCGATGATCTCGTGATCGTAGGCCTTGAGCCTGATCCGGATCTTCTGTCCCTTCGCGTCCGCCATGGGGGGTCCCGCTCGCTTCCTGTTCGGTCCTGCGATTACTTCAGGATCTTGATCACCCGACCGGCCCCCACGGTGCGGCCACCTTCGCGGATAGCGAAGCGGAGGCCCTCTTCCATGGCGATCGGGTTGATGAGCTCGACGGTCATCTCGGTGTTGTCGCCGGGCATGACCATCTCGGTCCCCCCGGGGAGGTCACAAGCGCCCGTGATGTCCGTGGTCCGGAAGTAGAACTGCGGCCGGTAGTTGTTGAAGAAGGGCGTGTGCCGCCCACCCTCCTCCTTGGTCAGCACGTAGACCTGGGCCTGGAAGTTCGTGTGGGGCGTGATCGACCCCGGCTTGGCCAGCACCTGGCCCCGCTCCACGTCCTCCTTCTTGGTGCCCCGGAGGAGGGCGCCGATGTTGTCACCGGCCCGGCCCTCGTCGAGGAGCTTGCGGAACATCTCCACGCCGGTGCAGACGGTCTTGGTCGTGGCCTTGATGCCGACGATCTCGACTTCCTCGCCGACCTTGACCATGCCCCGCTCCACCCGGCCGGTCACCACGGTGCCGCGGCCGGTGATGGTGAAGACGTCCTCGATGGGCATCAGGAACGGCTTGTCGATGTCGCGCTCGGGGTCGGGGAAGTAGGCGTCGACGGCGTCCATCAGCTCGAGGATCTTGGGCGTCCACTCCGGGTCACCCTCGAGGGCCTTGAGCGCCGAGACCCGCACCACCGGGATGTCGTCGCCGGGGAACTCGTACTCCGACAGCAGCTCCCGGACCTCCAGCTCCACGAGCTCGAGGATCTCCTCGTCGTCGACCATGTCGGACTTGTTGAGCGCCACCACGATGTTGGGCACGCCGACCTGGCGGGCGAGCAGCACGTGCTCCCGGGTCTGGGGCATCGGGCCGTCGGTCGCCGCCACCACCAGGATCGCCCCGTCCATCTGGGCCGCACCGGTGATCATGTTCTTGATGTAGTCGGCGTGGCCGGGGCAGTCGACGTGGGCGTAGTGCCGGTTCTGGGTCTGGTACTCGACGTGGGCGATGGCGATCGTGATGCCCCGGGCCTTCTCTTCCGGCGCCTTGTCGATCTGGTCGAAGGGCGTGTAGTTGACCGTCGGGTCCTTTTCGGCCAAGACCTTGGTGATCGCCGCCGTGAGCGTCGTTTTCCCATGGTCGATGTGCCCGATCGTGCCGATGTTCAGATGGGGCTTGTTGCGATCAAACTTCTGCTTGGCCATAGAAGTACCCCTGGCTCCTTACCGAAAAGGGACCGTTACTGATCACTCACCCCGTACCCGAGCCACGATTTCACGCGCAATGGATTCGGGAACCTGGCTGTAGGAGTGGAACTGCATCGTGTACGTCGCGCGACCCTGGGTCCGCGAACGGAGGTCGGTAGCATACCCGAACATCTCTGCCAACGGGACTTGTGCCCGTACCACGTGGGAGTTGCCGCGCTGCTCCATGCCGGCCACTTTTCCCCGTCGGGAAGACAAATCCCCGATGACATCACCCATGTAGTCCTCGGGGGTGACGACCTCGACCGCCATGACTGGCTCGAGGAGCGCCGGCTTGGCCTTCCGGGCGCCTTCCTTGAAGGCTAGCGACCCGGCGATCTTGAACGCCATCTCCGACGAGTCGACGTCGTGGTACGAGCCGTAGGTGAGGATGGCCCGTACGTCGACGATGGGGTAGCCGGCCAGGACGCCCGACTCGAGGGCCTCCTGGATGCCGGCGTCGACGGCCGGGATGTACTCCCGGGGGATGACGCCGCCGGTGACCTTGTCGACGAACTCGTAGCCGCCCCCGGGCCCCGTCGGCTCGAGGTCGATGACGACGTGGCCGTACTGGCCCCG
>DASYFF010000075.1:0-14696 GCA_036498605.1 Acidimicrobiia bacterium
CCACCCGCCCGCCGTCGGGCAGGACCACGTTCATGGCCTCGGCGCCGGGCCGGTAACCCCGCACGACGGTGTCATCGCCGTCGGAGTGGAGGCCGAGGACGTGGTGGGGGTCGCCGTGCTCCCCGGAGACGAGCAGCTCCAACTCGATCTTCAAGGGGTCGACGGTAGTCGTCGTGCTGTGGTTCGTTCCGGTCTTCATGGCACGCTCCTCACACGGTCCTGGCGGCGGTTCCGGTCAGGCGGCGGACGGCCTCCAGGGGGATCCGTACCCAATCGGGGCGGTTGGCCCGCTCGTAGGCCACCTCGTAGAGGGCCTTGTCGAGCTCGAAGGCGGCCAGCACCGCCGAGCGAACGGCGGGGTCGCGGGGCAGGATCGGCTCGTTGCCGGTCTCGGGGTCGAACTGCGCCTTGCGGAGGTAGCCGGCCATGAACGCCTCGCGGTTGCGGGCCTCCCACGCCCGCCCGAGCTCGCTCAGGTCGTCCTCCTGGTAGGACACCGCCACGGCGAGGGCGTAGCCGAAGGACCGCAGCATGCCGGCCACGTCCTTGAGCGGCGACGACGGCCGGGTCCGCTCCTCGAGGGACCGGGCCGGTTCCCCCTCGAAGTCGGTGACGTACCAGCCGGTGTCGGTGCGCAGTACCTGGCCGAGGTGGTAGTCGCCGTGGACCCGGATGGCCGGGCCGGGGTCGGCGATGTCCTTCAGCCGGTTGATGACCACCCGGGCCCCCTGGGCCAGCGCCGCGTCAGTGGGACCCAGCACCCGCTCCAGCTGTTCCTCCATGGCCGCCGCCCAGTCGGCCCCGGTGACCTTCGTGCAGCCGAAGCCCTTGGCCAGGGCGATGTGCATCTCGGCCGTCACCTCGCCGATGCGCTCCGCCTCGGCGGCGAAGTCGCCCCGGGCCCCGGCCGGGTCGTCGACCTCGAGAGGCGAGGTAGCCCCACCGCCGAGGGCGTCGGCCGGCGGCGGCGTCCGGGCGATGTTGTACTCGGCGAACAGCTCCCGCAGCGACGTCAGCGCCATGTTCCAGCCGTCGCTGGCGCCGGCCAGGAACCGCTGGAGGAAGGCCAGGTCGACCCCGTCCTTCCGCCACGACGCCAGCGGCTCCGGCACCGAGCCGAAGCCGACGGAGGCCAGGGTCTCGATGACCTCGACCTCGGGGTTCTGACCCTCGGTGAGGCGCCGGAACACCTTGAGGATCATGGAGTCGTCGTAGACGAGCGAGGTGTTCGACTGCTCCGCCCCGAGGGGCCGCACCCGCTCGGCCGGGCAGTCGGGAGCCACCACCAGCAGCAGGCCCAGGGCCAACTGGCTGTCGAGGAGGGCGTCGTAGACCAGGGCCTGACCCTGCGCCGTCTCGAACTCACCGAGCACGGCTGACTCGTGGCCGGCCAGGAATTCGCAGGCCACCCCGGTGGGCCGCAGCCCGAGGAAGAGCTGGTAGCGGGCGTCGTCGACGCCCTCGAGGGAGACATCGGCGTCGATCCGGAGCAGCGCCGGCCAGTCGCCCGCTCCGATCAGCACCTCGCTGGAGCGGACGCGGACCAGCTCGATCTTGCGGTCCTTCGCTCCGAACCAGCGCTGGCGGGGGAGGTAGTCAGCCAGTTGGGGGGCCAGCGCGGTGGGCGAGATCATTGCAGGGGCGTCTCCACGATCTGGAACCAGAGGAACCCGTACGGCCCCAGGGTGAGGAGGTACGGGAGCTCGCCGATGCGCGGGAAGGGAACCCGCCCCAGGAGCTCGATGGGGGTCCTACCCTCGAATCGCTGCAGCGAAAGCTCCACCGGCTGGGCGAAGCGGGAAAGGTTGTTGACGCACAGCACGACGTCGTCGTCCCACTCCCGCACGTAGGCCAGCACCGACGGGTTCTCGGCCGACAGCACCTCGAAGCTGCCGATCCCGAACAGGGGGTGGCGCTTGCGGACCTGGAGCATCCGTTGCAGCCAGTGCAGCAGGCTGGAGGGGTCGCGCAGCTCTCCCTCCACGTTGAGGGCCTGGTAGCCGTAGACGGGGTCCATGAGCGGCGCCGAGTACAGCTGGGCGAAGTCGGCCCGGGAGAAGCCGGCGTTGCGGTCCGGCGACCACTGCATCGGCGTGCGCACGCCGTCGCGGTCGCCGAGGAAGATGTTGTCGCCCATCCCGATCTCGTCGCCGTAGTACAGGATCGGGCTGCCGGGCAGCGAGAACAACATGGCGTGGAACAGCTCCATCACCCGGCGATCGTTCTCGACCAGGGGGGCGAGGCGCCGGCGGATCCCGATGTTGAGCTTCATGCGGGGATCCTTGGCGTACTCGCTCCACATGTAGTCCCGGTCCTCGTCGGTGACCATCTCCAGGGTCAGCTCGTCGTGGTTCCGGAGGAAGATCCCCCACTGACAGCCGTCGGGGACCTCGGGGGTCTGGGCCAGGATCTCCGTGATCGGATGGCGTTGCGCCCGCCGCAGGGCCATGAACATCCGGGGCATGAGGGGGAAGTTGAAGCACATGTGGCACTCGTCGCCGTCGCCGAAATACTCGACGACGTCGGCCGGCCACTGGTTGGCCTCGGCCAGAAGCACCCGGCCCGGGAAGGCGGCGTCGACCTCCTTGCGGAGCCGCCGGAGGAACTGGTGGGTCTCGGGGAGGTTCTCGCAGATCGTCCCTTCCCGCTCGAACAGGTAAGGGACGGCGTCGAGGCGGAACCCGTCCATCCCCAGGTTGAGCCAGAAGCGGACGATGCCCAGCATCGCCTCCTGGACCTCGTGGTTGTCGTAGTTGAGGTCGGGCTGGTGGGAGAAGAACCGGTGCCAGTAGTACTGCTGGCGGTTGGGGTCCCAGGCCCAGTTCGACCGCTCGGTGTCGGTGAAGATGATCCGGGCGTCGGCGTACTGCTTGTCGTCGTCGGACCACACGTACCAGTCGGCGCGGGGGTTGTCCCGGCTCTGGCGCGACTCCTGGAACCAGGGGTGCTGGTCGGAGGTGTGGTTGACGACCAGGTCGGTGATGATGCGGATGCCCCGGCGGTGGGCCTCCTCCATGAGGCGCACGGCGTCGCCGAGCTTCCCGTACTCGGGGAGGATGGTGAAGAAGTCGGCGATGTCGTAGCCGCCGTCGCGCAGCGGCGACGAGTAGAAGGGCAGCAGCCACAGGCAGTCGACGCCCAGCCACGACAGGTAGTCGAGCTTCTCGATGAGGCCCTGGAGGTCGCCGGTGCCGTCGCCGTTGGCGTCGAAGAAGCTTCGGACCGAGACCTCGTAGAAGACGGCGCGCTGGTACCAGCGCTCGTCCATCCGGTCGATTTCGCTCAAGAGACCCCTCTCCCGGGCCGGCGGAGATGCAGGACATGGGCGGGGAGGCCGGGGTCGAGCCGGACGTAGGGGTTGGCGCCCGTCCAGATGAACGTCATCCCCGTCAGCTCGTCGAAGGCCTCGAAGGTCTCGTTCCAGTCGAACCCCAGGGCCGGGAGGTCGAGGCCGAGGGTGTCCTCGTGGGTCTGGTGGGGGTCGAGGTTGACAATCATCAGCATGACGTCGTCGGCGGCCCGGTCGACCTTCGACCAGCACAGGATCTGGTCGTTGTTCGAATAGTGGAACTGGACGTTCGACAGGTCGGCGAAGGCGGGGTGGCGCCGGCGGATGTCGTTGATGCGGGCCACGAACGGGACGAGGCTCCCCGGCTGGGAGAAGTCGCGGTGCTTGATCTCGTACTTCTCCGACTCGAAGTACTCCTCGTTGGCGTCCGACATCGGCTGGTTCTCGCACAGCTCGTAGCCGGAGTAGATCCCATAGGAGGGGACCATGCAGGCGGCCAGCACCAGCCGCAGCCGGAAGGCGCCCGGCCCGCCCTGACGGAGGACGCCGGACAGGATGTCGGGGGTGTTGGGCCAGAAATTGGGCCGCATGTAGTCGGCCTTCGGCCCGAGGGCCACCTCGGTCAGGTACTCGGTCAGCTCGGCCTTGGTGTTGCGCCAGGTGAAGTAGGTGTAGCTCTGGGAGAAGCCGACCTCGGCCAGGCGGGCCATGAGCTTGGGCCGGGTGAAGGCCTCGGCCAGGAAGACGATGTCGGGGTGGGCCGACCGGATCTCGGCGATCACCCACTGCCAGAAGGCGAACGGCTTGGTGTGGGGGTTGTCGACCCGGAAGATGCGGACGCCGTGGCCGATCCAGAAGTCGAGGATCTCCTTGCAGGCCTGCCACAGGGCCTGACGGTCGGCGGCTGCCTTTTCCGGGGACACCCCGGGCCCCGGGGCCGGCCACATGTTGAGGGGATAGATGTCCTGGTACTTCTTGGGGGGGTTCTCGGCGTACTTGATGGTGCCGTCGGGCCGGTGGTGGAACCACTCAGGGTGCTCGGTGACCCAGGGATGGTCGGGGGAGCACTGGAGGGCGTAGTCGAGGGCCACCTCCATGCCGAGGCTCCGGGCCCGGGCCACGAACGTGTCGAAGTCGGCGAAGGTGCCGAGATCGGGGTGCAGGGCGGTATGACCACCTTCAGCCGCCCCGATGGCCCAGGGGCTGCCGGGGTCGTCGGGGCCCGGGTCGAGCGTGTTGTTCCGACCCTTGCGAAAGGCCCGGCCGATCGGACTCACGGGCGGCACGTAGACCACGTCGAAGCCCATGTTGGCCACCGCCGGGAGCCGCTCGGCGGCGCCGGCCAGCCCCCCATAGGACCGGGGGAAGAGCTCGTACCAGGCCCCGCAGGCGGCCCGTTCCCGGTCGACCCATAGCGGCATCGGCTCCGACTTCGCCAGGTCGGCGGGGTCGGGCAGCTCGTCGAGGAGGGCCACCAGCGCCGGGTCGAGGGCGCCCGACAGGCGCGACTCGGCCGGGGCGGCGGTGTTTCGGAGCGACTCGACGGCGACATCCAGCCGGGCCCGGTCGGGCCGCTCCACCCGGGCGGCGGCCTCCTCCAGGAGGCGGGCGCCCTCCTCCAGCTCGACGTCGACCATCTGGCCCGCGGCCAGCTTGACCGACACCTCGTGGCGCCAGGTGGCGATGCGGTCGGTCCAGCCCTCGACGACGAACTCGTGGGGCCCGAGCTGGGCCGGCTCGATCACCGCCTCGAAGCGGTCGTTGCCGAGGGGCTGCATCAGGGTCGCCGACCACTTGCCCTTGGCGCCGTTGCGGCTCCGCCAGCGGACGCGGGCGGCCATGATGTCGTGCCCGTCCCGGAAGACGTCGGCGCCGACCCTGACGGGTCGTCCCACCACCGCCTTGGCCGGGTACCCGTTGGGGGTCGACGGTCGGATGGCTTCGATGACGATGCGATCGGTCACGTCGTACTGGTCTACCACTCCAGGCGCGAAGCAAACGCCCTGCCGGCCGCGGGCAGGCTCGGGCCTCTTTGGATTTTGGCTAGCGTCTCGGTCTGTGAGGGCACTGAAGAGCTTCACCGTCCGGGCCCGGCTCCCCGAGCCGCTGGCACCCCTGCACGATCTGGCCTTCAATCTGCGGTGGTCGTGGGACGACGGCACCCGCGATCTGTTCCGCTGGCTCGACCCCGACGGCTGGGAGGACGCCAACCACGACCCCGTCCGGCTCCTGGGGGCGGTGCGGCGCGACCGGCTCGAGGCCATGGTGAAGGACCCGGGCTTCCTCTCGTTCATGAACGAGATCCACGGCGAGGCCCAGCAGTACGTGGAGGGCGCCCGGTGGTTCCAGGCCCGCCGGTCGCCGCTGCGGTCGGTGGCCTACTTCTCCCCCGAGTTCGGCATCACCGAGGCCCTGCCGCAGTACTCCGGTGGTCTCGGCGTCCTGGCCGGCGACCATCTCAAGGCCGCCAGCGGGCTCGGGATCCCGCTCGTCGGTGTCTGCCTCTTCTACCAGCAGGGCTACTTCCGCCAGGAGCTCAACGCCGACGGCTGGCAGCAGGAGCGCTACCCCCGGCTCGACCCCCACTCGATGGCGCTCCACCGGGTCGACGGCGCCCGGGTCACGGTCGACCTGGCCGGCACGCCCCTGGTGGCCCAGCTGTGGCGGGCCATGGTCGGGCGCGTGAGGCTCTACCTCCTCGACGCCGACGTCGAGGAGAACGACGCCGCCGTCAAGGCGGTGACCGACCGCCTCTACGCCGGCGACGCCGAGCACCGGATGCGCCAGGAGATCCTGCTCGGCATCGGCGGTGTGCGGGCGCTGCGGGCGGCGGGGGAGGACATCCAGATCTTCCACACCAACGAGGGCCACGCCGGGTTCCTGGGCCTGGAGCGGATCCGCCAGCTGATCACCGAGGAGGGACTGCGGTTCCCCGAGGCGCTGGAGGCGGTGCGGTCGGGCACGGTCTTCACCACCCACACGCCGGTGCCGGCCGGGATCGACCGGTTCCCCCGGGAGATGATGGAACGCTACTTCCGGGCCTTCGCCGACGAGTGCGGCGTGAGCTTCAGCGACCTGATGGCCCTGGGCCACGAGCCGGGGACCGGGGCCGATTCGCCGTTCAACATGGCGGTGATGGGGCTGCGGCTGGCGTCGATGTCCAACGGGGTGTCGAAGCTCCACGCCCGGGTCAGCCAGAAGATGTTCTCCGGGCTGTGGCCGGGCGTGCCGGAGGCCGAGGCGCCGATCCGGGCCGTCACCAACGGCGTGCACGCCCGCACCTGGGTCTCGGCCGAGATGGACGAGCTGCTCAACCGCTACGTCCTGCCCGAGTGGCCCGAGGCCGACGAGACCCGCTGGCTGCACATCGCCGACGCCAACGACGACGAGGTGTGGCGGGTCAAGGAGCAGGGTCGCCAGCGGCTGGTGGCCAGCGTGCGGGAACGGCTCCGCCACTCGGCCCTGAGCCGGGGGGTCAGCGAGTCCGACGTCGCCTGGACCAACGAGATCCTCGACCCCCGGGTGCTGACGCTGGGCTTCGCCCGGCGGTTCGCGGCCTACAAGCGGGCCACGCTGCTCCTGTCCCAGCCCGAGCGGCTCAAAGCCCTGCTGACGTCGACGGAGCGGCCCGTCCAGATCGTCTTCGCCGGCAAGGCCCACCCGGCCGACGACATCGGCAAGGAGATGATCCGCCAGATCATCGCCTTCGCCCGCCTCCCCGAGGTCCGCCACCGGATGGCCTTCGTCGAGGACTACGACATGGTGGTGGCCCGGCGCATGTACCAGGGCTGCGACGTGTGGATGAACACGCCCCGGCGGCCGCTGGAGGCCTGCGGCACGAGCGGCATGAAGGCGGCCATCAACGGCGCCCTCAACTGCTCGATCCTCGACGGCTGGTGGGACGAGATGTTCGACGGGGAGAACGGCTGGGCCATCAGCTCGGCCGAGACCTACGAGGACCTCGCCCGGCGCGACGAGGTCGAGGCCGAGAGCCTCTTCGACCTCCTCGAACGCCAGATCGTGCCGCTGTTCTACGAGCGCTACGGCGGCCCGGTGCCCCGGCGCTGGGTCCGCAAGGTGAAGTCGTCGCTGCAGTCGCTCGGCCCCCAGGTCAGCGCGTCGCGGATGGTGCGCGACTACGTCGAGGGGATGTACGAGCCGGCCGCGGTGCGGGCCGACGCCCTCGGGGCCGGCGGCGGCGAGCGGGCCCGGGCCCTGTCGGCCTGGAAGCAGCAGGTCACCCGGGCCTGGCCGGCGGTGCGGATCCTCTCGGTCGAGACGGAGTCGACCCTGGTCGACCTGGGGTCGTCGAAGAAGGTCGAGGCCGTGGTGGCCCTCGGCCAGCTCGACCAGCGCGACGTCGAGGTCCAGCTGCTCCACGGCCCGGTCGGGGCCAACGAGGAGCTGCAACCGGCGGCGGTGGTGACGATGGAGCTTGTCGGCCTGGACGAGCCCGGCCCCGGCGACGGCGGCGACGCCAAGAACCTCCACCGCTACTCCGGCTCCTTCGTCTGCGAGCGGGCCGGCCGCTACGGCTTCGCCGTGCGGGTCGTCCCGTCCCACGACGACCTCCCGTCCTTCGCCGAAATGGGCTGCGTGGCTTGGGCTTCGGGATAGGACGTTGACCCTCCGGGGCCATATGGCCACGGAGGGTGGGAAGTCCTTGATGTGGTTTTTACGGATCTGTGGCTGAAGGGGTGGATTTTCGCGGCATTTGGGGCGCTTTGTCGGAGATGGTTGTAACCTTCTCTTGAAGGTCTGGGGACCGCTGGGGACAACCGGAAACCGACGTAGAATCTCGCGGCTTCGAGCGTCGGGCCACCGGTACGGAGGCACGCGAGTGATGTCGCCTGAAGAGCAGTACATCCGCCCTCCCTCGTTGCGCGCCTATCTCGACGGTGGCGGTGATCTCACCGGATTCGCCCTGCTCGACTCCCTGGTGGAGGCGGTCGTCGTGGCCCGCCGGCTGTTGCCGGCCGAGACCAACCGGAAGCAGGCCGCCCGGAACCGCCGGTTCGTGGAGCGGTGGTTCGCCCGCCACGGCGCGGAGGAGCCGGTGCCGGCCACCCAGGAGCTGCTGACGTTCGCCTTCTGGAAGGCCGAGTGCCTGGAGGACCCGGCCCTGGCCGACCAGTTCGAGGCCGCCCTCCCGCGCGACACCCTGGACCGGGCGCTGCAGCTGGTCGACGACCTGCGCCACGTCCACCCTCTGGCCGTCCGGGAGGAGATGGAGAACTGGACCTGCCGGGCCTGCGGGGAGAGCTACGCCAACGCCTCCGCCGCAGTCGTGACCAACACCGGCGAGGAGCTCGGCTACGACGAGGACCTGAGCTACTGCCTGGGCTGCATGTCGATCGCCACCGCCGCCCTGGAGGCGGCGTCGGGCATCGACCGCTTCAACGAGGGCCTCGACGACGAGCGCCACCGGCTCCGCCCCCTCGGGCGGCTCACCGACGCGATCTCCCGGATCGACGACGGCGACGACGACGCCGAGCTCGACCTCGTGGACGGGCCGTTCTTCGACGACGACCTCGACGACACCGGCGAGCTCGTCGTCGACGACCTCGAGACCGTCCGCACCGAGGCCGCCCGCCTGACGGCGCAGCTGGAGTCCGCCGCCCGGCGTATGGCCGCCCTGGAGGCCCGCCGGGCGGCCCTGATCCGCCGCCTGGAGGACTCGGAGCGCTAATCCTCCGGGCCGAGCACGGCCACGGAGTCCGGCGGCAGGGTGACCTGGCCCCCGGCGGAGGACGTCGCGGCCGGGTCGGAGGCCAGCAGCACCGTCATCGGCCCGTCGGGGATCGGGACGGGTTGGCTGCGGTCGGCCAGGTTGGCCGCCACGGTGATCTCGCCCCGGGTCAGGCAGAACCAGCCGGCGTCCTCGTCCCAGGTGGGGCGGACCTCGTCGAAGTTGCCGTCCGACAGCGACGGGAAGCGCCGCCGGAGGGCGATCAGCGCCTTGTGCCACTCGAGCAGCCCGGCGTGGGGGTCTTTGCCGGCCTCCGCCCAGTCGAGCACCGAACACTCCCAGGTGGCCCTGTCCTGGGGGTCGGGGACGTCCTCGGGCTTCCAGCCGAAGGCGGCGAACTCCCGGCGCCGGCCCTCGCTGACGAGGCGGCCGAGCTCGGGGTCGACGTGGTCGGTGAAGTACCGGAAGGGGGTCGCGGCACCCCACTCCTCGCCCTGGAAGAGCATCGGCACGAACGGGGCGCACAGCACGAGGGCGGCGGCGATGTGGAGGCGGCCGGTGCTCATCAGCGCCGAGGAGCGCTCGCCGGTGGCCCGGTTGCCGACCTGGTCGTGGTTCTGGAGGTAGCCGAGGAGCCGGGAGGCGGGGACGCCGCTCAGCGGCCGGCCGTGGCGGCGGCTGCGGTGGGGGGAGTAGTCGCCGGCGTAGACGTAGCCCCGTTCCAGGGCCCGGCCGAGGGGTTCGAAGCCGCCGAAGTCCTCGTAGTAGCCGGAGGTCTCGCCGGTCAGGGCGGCGTGGAGGGCGTGGTGGAAGTCGTCGCTCCAGGCGGCGTCCATCCCGAATCCGCCGGCCTCGGGGGCCCGGACCAGCCGGGGGTCGTTGAGGTCGCTCTCGGCGATGAGGAACTTGCGCCGGCCGAGTCGGGCCTGGAGCGTCGCCACCCGCCGGGCCAGCTCCTCGAGGATGTGGACGGCCGACGTGTCGAAGATGGCGTGGACGGCGTCGAGGCGCAGCCCGTCGGCGTGGTAGTGCTCCAGCCAGTGGCAGGCGTTGTCGCCGACGAAGGCCCGCACCTCGTCGCTGCCGGCGTCGTCGTAGTTGACCGCCTCGCCCCACGGCGTGTTGTAGCGGCCGGTGAAGTAGGGGGCGTAGGCGCCGAGGTAGTTCCCGTCGGGCCCGAGGTGGTTGTAGACGACGTCGATGATGACGCCGAGGCCGGCGGCGTGGGCGGCGTCGACGAGGCCCCTGAGGCCGTCGGGACCGCCGTAGGCGTGGTGGGGGGCGAAGAGGTCGACGCCGTCGTACCCCCAGCCCCGGGTGCCGGGGAACTCCGCCACCGGCATCAGCTCCAGGTGGGTCACGCCGAGCTCGACCAGATGGGGGAGCCGGTTGATGGCCGCCTCGAACGTGCCTTCCGGCGTGAACGTCCCGATGTGGGCCTCGTAGACCAGGGCGCCCGACAGCGGGGCCGCGCCCCGCCAGTGGTGGTCGGTCCAGCCGAAGGCGCCGTGGTCCACGACGCGGGACGGGCCGTGCACGCCCTCCGGCTGGAAGGGGGACCGGGGATCGGGGAGGGCCGGCCCCCCGTCGAGCGAGAACTGGTAGTCGGTCCCCGGCCCGGCCTCGGGCACGTCGACCGCCCACCAGCCTCGGCGGCTCACGTCCTCGGTCATCTCGACGCGCCGCCCAAGGCCACCCAGGACCAGATCCACCCGCTGGGTCGCCCGGGGCGCCCACACCGAAAACGTCGTCATCAGGTTCGCTCCAGCAGCGCGACGGGGAAGGGCCCGAGCAGCTCGGCGAGGCGGACCTCGCCGGTGAAGGTCCTGTTCCCATCGAAGACATCACTGAAGCGTCCGTCGGGGAGTTGGAGCACCGTGTCGGCCCAGTCGCCGGCGAGGCCGAGGACGAGGCGGGGGGCGACGGTGACGACGCCGGGTTCGCCGGACGAGGTCGTGCGGCTGAAGGCCACGGCGTGGGACGCCTTCGGGCCGGTGGCCGACAGGCGCCGGTAACCGCTGCCGACGCAGAAGAACTCGGGGCGCCGGGAGCGGAGATGCAGGGCCCGCTGCGTCAGGAACAGCTTCGGGAGGCCCGAACCGGCCTCGTCGGGCCAGACCTCGGCCGGACCGGCGGCCGCTTCGGCGCCGGCCAGGAGCCGCTCCCGAACGGTGAAGTCGACCGGGCGGCGGTTGTCGGGGTCGACCAGCGAGTGGTCCCACAGCTCGCAGCCCTGGTAGATGTCGGGCACGCCGGGCGACGTCAGCTTGAGCAGCGCCTGGGCCAGCGCGTTGACCCGGCCCGGCTCGACCAGGGGCGCGACGAACCCCTCCACCGCGGCGGTGAACTCCGCGTCGCCGAGGAGCCCTTCGACGAAGCGGCGCAGGGCGTCGTCGTAGGCGGGATCGGGGTCGACCCAGCTGGTGTGCTCCTTGGCCTCCTTCGAGGCCTTCTCCATGTAGGCCACGGCCCGCTCGACCGGCAGCGGCCAGGCCCCGACCAGGGTCTGGTAGAGGAGCCATTCGGCGTTGCGGTCGGGAAGCGACGGGTCGGCCCGGTGCTTCTCGCCCATCCTCGACCAGTCGGCCACCGCCCCGGCGAAGCGGGTTGGTATCTCGGAGAGGAGGGCGATCCGGGCCCGGGTGTCCTCCGACCGTTTCGTGTCGTGCGTCGACGTGGCCAGCATCGACCCCGGCCAGTTCCTGGCGATGTGGTCGTTGCCGGCGTGGAACTCCTCCGGGCTCACCCCGAACCGGCCCGGGTTGCCGCCGACCTCGTTGAGGGCGGTGAGGCGGTTGTAGGTGTAGAAGGTCGTATCCTCCACGCCCTTGGCCATCACCGGGCCGGTGACCTGCTGGAAGCGGGCCAGCAGCTCGTCCTCCACCGGGCCGCGGTGGCGGCCGAGAAGGATGTCGGCGAAGAAGTCGAACAGCTCGGCGTCGAGGTCGGGGCGCCGGCTCCGGGCCAGCTTGACCGCCTCCTCCACCCGGGCCAGGTCGTCGGGAGACGGCGCCGCCCCCGGCAGCACGTAGGTGCGGTAGACGGGGAAGGCACTGGTGAGCTCCCGCAGCGTCTCGTGGAGCTCGTGGCGGGTGTAGTCGCGGTAGCGGCGGTGCTGCTCGCAGGCGTCGATGGCCAGGTTGGTGAGCCGGTTGATCTCGGACGAGAGGACCTCGGCCATGACGAGGTGCTTCTTCTCGTAGACGACCTCGTCGTAGTCGACGGTCTCGCCCGTGAAAGCGGTGTAGGCCTCCGACAGCGGCTCCTCGCCGGCGGGGTCGACGAACAGGCCGCCCACCCGGTAGGTGAAGTCGTAGCCCGTCGTGCCGGCCACCGGCCACGCCTCCGGCAGCCGCTCGCCCGGCTCGAGGATCTTCTCCACCACCACGTAGGTCTGCGGCCCGCCTCCGTCGGATGATCCGGCGCGGGCCAGGCGCCGGAGGTAGCCCTCGGGGTCACGGAGGCCGTCGGGGTGATCGACGCGCAGCCCGTCGACCACGCCCCGGTCGAGCCAGGACAGGACGAGCTCGTGGGTGTCGACGAAGACCGCCTCGTCCTCCATCCGCAGCGCGGCCAGCGTGTGGATGTCGAAGAAGCGGCGGTAGTCGAGCTCCCGGCCGGCGGTGCGCCAGAAGGCCAGCCGGTAGTTCTGGCGTTCCAGCAGGGCGTCGAGCCGGTCGGGGGCGGCGTTGATGGCCGCCACCTCGGTGTCGACGGCCGACGCCACGTCGGGCTGCTCGGACAGCAGCCGGGCCAGACTGGCCCGCAGCACCTCCTTGTCGCGGTGGCGTTCCCGGACGCTGGCCCGGTCGGTGAGATACGACGGCGGCAGCCGGCCGAAGAAGGTGGCCAGGCTCTCCAACTCCATCGATCGGCACCGCCGGGCGGCGGCGGCCAGCAGGTCGTCGAGGGAGCGGGGCGCCACCGGCAGGACGTGCTCGTAGTAGTGGACGGTGAAGCCGCCCCCGTCGCGCTCCAGGCGGAACTCCCCGGCTTCGAGCACCCGGCCGTAATGGTCGCCGAGGATCGGCATCAACACCGTGTTGCGGAGCTTGGCCTCCGGCGGGTCCCAGTCGACGTCGAAATAGGAGGCGTACTGTGACGACGGGCCGTTCTCCAACACGTCCCACCACCACCGGTTCCCGCCGACGATGGCCATGTGGTTGGGGACGATGTCGAGCACCTGCCCGAGGTCGTTGGCCCCCAGCGCGGCGCACATCCGCTCGTGGCCCGCCTCGCCGCCCAGTTCGGCGTTGACCCGGCTGTGGTCGATGACGTCGTAGCCGTGCGTCGAGCCGGCCGCCGCCTGCAGGTAGGGGGAGGCGTAGAGGTGGCTCACCCCCAGCCGGTGGAGGTAGGGGGCGATGGCGGCCACGGCGTCGAACCCGAAGGCCGGCTGGAGCTGGACCCGGTAGGTCGACAGCGGCCAGGGGTTCCGGCGTCGCTCCGGCTCAGTCGACACGGCGGAGGACGACCAGCGACCGGGCGCCGACGTCGAGTTGATCGCCCTTCTTCACCGGCTCGCCCTCGCCCAGCCCCGGTTCCCAGGAGATGGCCGTCCCCGGGCCGTTCGGCGTCGACGCCCCGGCCTCGGGCCGCAGGTGCAGGTCGTCGGTGTCGAGGACGACGACCCAGTGGTCGCCCCAGTCGCGGTTGGGGATGGTGAAGGGCAGCTTCTCGTAGTGGGCGTTGAACAGCACCAGGAAGCTGTCGTCGGTGATCTTCTCGCCCCGGGGGTCCGGGTCGGGAATGGCGTCACCGTTGAGGAAGACGCCGACCGACTTGGCGAAGCCCGAGTCCCAGTCCTCCTCCGTCATCTCCGTCCCGTCGGGCGCGAACCAGCCGATGTCGGTGACGGTCTCGCCGTGGATCGGCCGGCCCTGGAACCAGCGGCGGCGGTGGAACACCGGATGGTCGCGGCGGAACTCCGCCAACCGGGCGGTGAGGGCGACGAGGTCGGCGTTCTCCTCCCGGAGCGACCAGTCCAGCCAGGAGAGTTCGTTGTCCTGGCAGTAGGCGTTGTTGTTGCCCTTCTGGCTGCGACCCATCTCGTCGCCGCCGAGGATCATCGGCACGCCCTGGGAGAGAAAGATCGTGGCCAGGAAGTTGCGCTGCTGGCGGCGGCGCAGCGCCCGGATCTCCGGGTCGTCGGTCGGGCCCTCCACTCCACAGTTCCAGGAGCGGTTGTGCCCTTCGCCGTCGTTGTTGTCCTCGCCGTTGGCCTCGTTGTGCTTGTCGTTGTACGACACGAGGTCGGCCAGCGTGAAGCCGTCGTGGGCAGTGACGAAGTTGATCGACGCCGACGGGTGGCGCCCGTCGGCCTGGTAGAGGTCGGAGCTGCCGGTGATGCGGGAGGCGAACTCCGGCAGCGCGGCATTCTCGCCCCGCCAGAAATCTCTCACGACGTCGCGGTACTTGCCGTTCCACTCCGACCACAGGGGCGGGAAGTTGCCGACCTGGTAGCCGCCCTCGCCGACGTCCCACGGCTCGGCGATGAGCTTCACCTGGCTCACCACCGGGTCCTGCTGGATGAGGTCGAAGAAGGCCGACAGCCGGTCGACCTCGTGGAGGCCCCGGGCCAGGGTGGAGGCGAGATCGAAGCGGAAGCCGTCGACGTGCATCTCGCTCACCCAGTAGCGCAGCGAGTCCATCACCAGCTGCAACGTGTGGGGTTGGCGCATGTTGAGGGTGTTGCCGGTGCCCGTGTAGTCCATGTAG
>DASYFF010000076.1:0-2300 GCA_036498605.1 Acidimicrobiia bacterium
GACCTGATCGAGTTCGACACCGCCGTCAGCCACTGGAAGGCGGCCGGCGTCGACCTGTCGGCCGTCCTCGAACCAGCGTCGGCCGAGCCCGACCACGTGCGGCGCAAGATCGAGGATCCGCCGCCCGTCCTCGACGACGCCCTCGACCACGGGATCATCGCCGACGCGGCCCCCGCCATCGAGCGGGCGAGGAAGTCCAGCTCGAGTACCAGGTGGCCAACCGGAACCGTACGGTCGGAGGCCTCCTGTCGTCGGCCATCGCCTCGAAGTACGGCGAGGACGGCCTGCCGGACGGCACCATCCAGGTCACATTCCACGGTTCAGCCGGTCAGAGCTTCGGTGCCTGGCTGGCCAAGGGAGTCCAGTTCACCCTGCTCGGCGACGCCAACGACTACACCGGCAAAGGCCTCTCCGGCGGTGTCCTGGCCGTGACGCCGCCGTTGCAGTCGACATTCGTCGCCGAAGACAACGTCATCGTCGGCAACACCGTGCTGTACGGCGCCACCTCGGGACAGGCCTTCTTCCGCGGTCTGGCCGGGGAGCGGTTCGCGGTGCGGAACTCCGGTGCGTCGGCCGTGGTGGAGGGTGTCGGGGACCACGGCTGCGAGTACATGACGGGCGGGCGGGTCGTCGTCCTCGGTGAGACGGGCCGCAACTTTGCCGCCGGGATGAGTGGCGGGATCGCCTACGTCCTCGACGAAGCGGGGCTGTTCGCCGGCCGGTGCAACACCGACCTCGTCGATCTGGAGGCGCCCGACGCCGACGATCTGAAGGCGGTGCGGGCCCTGCTATCGGAGCACGCCCGGCGCACGGCCTCGACGGTGGCGCAACGGCTGCTGGACCGCTGGGACACCCAGCCGCCCACGTTCGTCAAGGTCATGCCCCGGGACTACCGCAAGGCTCTGGAGCGACTGGCCCAGGTGGCGGCGGTCTGATGCCCGATCCCTCAGGCTTCCTGCGGATCGGGCGCGCCGTCCGGGGGGACCCGCACCGCGATCCCACCGAGCGGGTCGGCGACTACCACGAGGTGTTCACGCTGCTGCCGCCGGGGCAGGTCGAGCAGCAGGCCCAGCGCTGCATGGGCTGCGGCGTCCCCTTCTGCCACAACGGCTGTCCCCTCGGGAACCTCATTCCGGAGTGGAACGATCTCGTCTACCAGGGCCGGTGGCGGGAGGCCTACGAGCGGCTCGACTACACCAACAACTTCCCGGAGTTCACCGGCTACACCTGCCCGGCGCCGTGCGAATCGGCCTGCGTGCTCGAGATCAACGACGACCCGGTGATGATCAAGCAGATCGAGCTGTCGATCATCGAGAAGGCCTTCGAGGAGGGCTGGGTGGAGCCGAGGGCCGTGGTCAACATGACCGGCCGGTCGGTGGCGGTGATCGGGTCGGGCCCGGCCGGGATGGCGGCCGCCGCCCAGCTCAACCGGGCCGGGCACCGGGTGGTGGTCTTCGAGCGGGACGAGGCGCCCGGCGGGCTGCTGCGCTTCGGCATTCCCGACTTCAAGCTGGAGAAGCGCTTCGTCGACCGGCGGGTGAAGGTGCTGGAGGCCGAGGGCGTGGAGTTCCGCTGCAACGTCGACGTGGGGGTCGCCGTCACGGCCGAGGAGCTGCGCCGCGACTTCGACGCCGTCGTCCTGGCCGTGGGGTCACGCCTCCACCGGGAGCTCGACGTGCCCGGGGCCAAGCTCGAGGGCGTTCACCTGGCCATGGACTACCTCTACGACCGCAACCGGGTCATCGCCGTGACCCAGGGGAAGCTGGAGCGCTTCCAGGGCCAGATCACCGCCGCCGGGAAGGACGTCGTCGTCATCGGCGGGGGCGACACCGCCGCCGACTGCATCGCCAACGCCCATCGGGAGCGGGCCCGTACCGTCACCCAGCTCGACCGCTACCCGCCGCCGGCCGGCACCCGGGCCCGGGAGATCGCCGGCTGGCCCGAGGCGCCGAAGCGCCTCCCGTCGACCTACGCCCTCGACGAGGGCGGGGAGCGGCGCTTCGACGTCATCACCCTCGGCCTCAGCGGCGACGACGACGGCCGGGTGACCGGCGTGGAGATCGCCCGGTCGGCCGGCCCGCCGGCCTTCGAGACGGTGTCCGGCACCGACGAGGTGGTGCCGGCCCAGCTGGTGCTGGTCGCCATCGGCTTCGCCCGTCCCGAGCGCGACGCCCTGCTGGAGCAGCTCGACGCCGTCGAGGACAACCACGGCAACCTGTACGCCCCGGCCTACGAGACGTCGGTCCCCGGGGTGTTCGCCTGCGGCGACGCCCGCCGGGGCCAGTCGCTGGTGGTGTGGG
>DASYFF010000077.1:0-1856 GCA_036498605.1 Acidimicrobiia bacterium
GGTCGAGGTCGGTGTCGCGGCCCTCGCCGTGCTCGATGCGGTAGAGGACCTTCTGGATCCAGCCCGTCCCCTCCCGGCACGGCGTGCACTTGCCGCAGCTCTCGTGGGCGAAGAATTTGGCCAGCCGCAGGGCGACGCGCACGGGGCAGACGTCGCGGTTGTAAACCATGACCGCCCCCGACCCGAGCATGACGCCGTACTGCTGGGTGACGAGGTCCATGTCGAGGGGGACGTCGAGGTGCTCGTCGGTCAGCCACTGCGACGAGGCGCCGCCGGGGATGAAGAACTTCACCGGCCCCGGCCCCTTGAGGCCGCCGCCAAAGTCGTCGATGAGCTGGCGGAAGGTGAGCCCGAGCTCCAGCTCGTAGTTGCCGGGCCGGTTCACGTTGCCCGACAGGGAGAAGATGCGCGTGCCCCGGGACCGCTCCACCCCCATGGCGCCGTAGGCCTCGCCGCCCATCTGGATGATCCCGGGCAGCGTGGAGATCGTCTCGACGTTGTTGACCACCGTCGGCTTGGCGTAGAGGCCGGCGATGGCCGGGAACGGCGGCCGGATGCGGGGGAAGCCCCGGTCGCCCTCCAGGCTGTTGAGCAGTGCCGTCTCCTCCCCGCAGATGTAGGCGCCCGCCCCCCGGTGGACGGTGATCTCGAGGGCGTAGCCCGACCCGCACATGTCGGGGCCGATGAGCCCCTCGGCCCGGGCCTCCCGCACCGCCTGTGCCAATCGCTCGGCGCCGAGGGCGAACTCGCCCCGGACGTAGACGAAGGCGTGGTGCACGCCCAGCGCGAAGCTGGCGATGGCGATGCCCTCCACCAGCTGGTGGGGGTCGCGCTCGACGAGCATCCGGTCCTTGAACGTGGACGGCTCGGCCTCGTCGCTGTTGATCACCAGGTAGCGGGGCTCGACCCCGGCGGGGAGGAACGACCACTTGGTGGCGGTCGGGAAGCCGGCGCCGCCCCGGCCCCGCAGACCGGAGGCCTTCACCTCTTCGGCGATGGCCGCCGGGTCCATCGACAGGGCCTTCCTCAGAGCCTCATACCCTCCGGTCTCCTTGACCGCCGCCAGCGTCCAGGAGTCGTTGGGCCGGTCGCGCAGCCGCTTGGTGACGATGCGCGTCTCGGTCGCGGTCATCGGCTGGCCCCCGACGGGCCCCGGGCCGTGAGCCGCCCGGCCTTGTAATCCTCCACGATCCGCTCGGCCGACTCCGGCGTGAGCCGTTCGTGGAACTCATAGTTGACCTGCATGACCGGAGCGCCGTCGTCGGCGGCCAGGCACTCGACCTCTTCCACGGTGACGTCGGGGTCGTCGGCGTAACGCTGACGCAGCGCGGCGTAGAGCTCCTCACCGCCGTTGACCATGCACGACACCGATGTGCAGACCGACACCAGCAGCTTCCCCTGGGGGGAGCGCTTGAACATGGAATAGAAGGAGCAGACGCCGAACACCTCGGCCGGCGTGAGGTCGATGTGCCCGGCGACCTCGGCCATGCCGGCCTCGGTGACATAGCCGTCCCGCTCGGCCACCTCGTAGAGCAGCGGCATCAGCGCCGATCGCTTCGACGGGTAGCGGGCGAGAATCTCGTCGGCCTTGTCGATCACCGGTCGACGTCCCCCATGATCGGGTCGATGCTGGAGATGATGGCGATGCCGTCGGCCACCAGGCCGCCCTGGACCATGGTCGACAGCGTCTGCAGGTTGTAGAACGAGGCGCCCCGGATGTGCATCCGGTACGGCCGGCCCGACCCGTCCGACACGAGGTAGCAGCCGAGCTCGCCCCGGGGGTTCTCCACCGCCACGTAGGTCTCCCCGGCCGGGACCTTGAAGCCCTCGGTGAAGATCTTGAAGTGGTGGATCAG
>DASYFF010000078.1:0-4828 GCA_036498605.1 Acidimicrobiia bacterium
GGTCGTCGACGGGCCCCAGCGCAGCGGCAGCCCCGACGTCGTCCACCATCTCGTCACCAGCTCGCCGGGCGGTGAAGCGGAGGCCGCCGCCGTCCTCGACGGCTTCGGCGCCGTGGTCGTCCAGCACGAGTACGGCATCTATGGCGGCCCCGACGGCGACCAGGTGCTCGGCGTCCTCGAACGGCTCACCGTCCCGGTCATCGTCGTGCTCCACACCGTGCTCGTCGAGCCCACGCCCCACCAGCGGGAAGTGCTGGAGCGCGTGCTGGCCGTCGCCGACGCCGTGGTCACGATGACGCCGACCGCCCGCCGCCGGCTGCTCGACGGCTACCCCGCCGACCCGGCCCGGGTGGCTCTCATTCCCCACGGCGCGCCCGACAACCGCTTTCCGGGTGGCCGACGGCGTCCCGCCGGTTCCGACGCCGGGCCGTCCGAAGCCCGTCCGACGATCCTGACCTGGGGCCTGCTCGGCCCGGGCAAGGGGATCGAATGGGTGATCGACGCCATGGGGGCGCTGGTCGACCTGGATCCGCAACCCCGTTACCTCGTGGTCGGCGAGACCCATCCCCGGGTGGTCGAGCGGTGCGGCGAGGCCTACCGCCACCGGCTCATGAAGCAGGCGGCGCAGCAGGGTGTCGCCCACCTGGTCGAGTTCGATGACCGGTATTTCGCCACCGCCGACCTCGGCCGGATCGTCGCCGGCGCCGACGTGGTGATCCTGCCCTACGACTCTCCGGAACAGGTCACCTCCGGGGTGCTGGTCGAAGCGCTGGCGGCGGGCAAGCCGGTGATCGCCACCGGGTTCCCCCACGCCACCGAACTCCTGGGCGGTGGGGTCGGGCTCATCGTGCCCCACCGTGACCCGGCGGCGATGGCGGCGGCGCTGCGCCGGGTCCTGACCGAACCCGGCCTCGCCGGCCGCTTGGGCGCGGCGGCGGCGGCCGTGGCCCCCCAGCTCCTGTGGCCGGCGGTGGCCGAGCGGTACCGGGCCCTGGCCGGCCGGCTGCTCGAAGCGAGAGACGCCGCCGTCGCGTGAGCGTCCCCGAACCGCCGTTCGAGCATCTCCTGCGCCTGAGCGACGACACCGGGGTTCTCGAACACGCCCGGGGAGCGGTGCCCCGACGCCGGGACGGCTACTGCACCGACGACGCGGCCCGGGCCCTGGTCGTGATCGGCCGCCAACCTTCGCCTCCGGCGGCGCTGACGGTGCTGGCGGAGCGATGTCTCGCCTTCCTCATGCACGCCCAGCGCGGCGACGGGGCCAGCCACAACCGCCTCGGCTACGACCGCCGGTGGGAGGACCGGCCGGGACTCGGCGACTGGTGGGGCCGCTCCCTGTGGGCATCGGGCACGGCCGCCGCCCGGGGCCGGTCCGCCCGCTTCCGGGGCGATGCCCTCGTGCACTTCGAGACCGGCGCGGCCTGCCGGTCGCCGGCCCCGCGGGCCATGGCCTTCGCCGCCCTGGGCGCCGCCGAGGTCCTCACCGTGCGGTCCGACCACGGGCCGGCCCGGGATCTCCTGAAAGCAGCCGGGGCGGTGCTCTCCGCACCGGGCGACGGCTCCTGGCCCTGGCCCGAGCCCCGCCTGACCTACGCCAACGCCCACTGGGCCGAGGCCCTCCTCGCCACCGGCTCGGCCCTCGACGACGACCAGCTCGCCGAGCAGGGGCTGCGGCTGCTCGACTGGCTGCTCGAGGTCGAGACCGCCGGAGGGCGACTCTCGCTCACCCCGGTGGGAGGGTGGGGGCCCGGCGAACCCCGTCCCGGCTTCGACCAGCAACCGATCGAGGCGGCCGCCCTGGCCGACGCCTGCGCCCGGGCCTTCCTCCTGACCGGCAACATCGGCTACATCGCGGGGCTGAACCGGGCCGTGGCCTGGTTCCTGGGCGACAACGACACGCAGGTGCCGATGTACGACGCCCAGACGGGCGGCGGCTACGACGGCCTGGAGCGCGACGGGCGCAACGACAACCAGGGGGCGGAGTCGACCATCGCTCTCATCTCGACGCTCCAGCAGGGCATCCGCCTCATCGGCGGCCACCCGTGACCTCGGAGCCCCTGTCGGCTGGGACCGGGGCGGCCCTCGTGACGAGGACGCCGCACCAGCTGCACCCCGACTCCCGCCGGGTCGTCGCCCGGCTGTTTCTCCCCGGCCAGGAGATGCTCGGCAATGGCCAATCCCGGGCGGCCGGCGTCGTCGAGCGGATCCTCGCCCTGTCCGACCACGAGGTGGCCTCCGCCCTCGACGACGTCCTGACCGGCTTCGGAGGCCGTCACCGCCGGCTCCGGGCCGTCCTGGAGGACCATTTCAAGCTCGTCGCCCACCGCCTGGCCGGGGGCCCGCTGTCACCCGACCGCCGCCTGCTGATGGGCGCCTACTTCACCAACGAGTACTCGATCGAGGCGGCGGCGCTGTGCAATCCGTCGGCCGTCCTCCACCCCGACCAGACAGGGACCGGGCCCGGGGAGGCCCGGTTCGTGATGAGCGTCCGGGCGGTCGGCGAAGGACACCTCTCCTCGATCGGGTTCCGTACCGGTGTCATCGGCGACGGGGGCGCGGTCCGCCTCGATGACCCCGGCCCCTTCCTCGAGATGGGGGAGCGCCTTCCCGGCCTCTACGAGCGGGACCTGTTCCGGGGGAAGCTGGCCGAGCTCGGCGCCCAGGGGGAGAGCGCCGCCTTCGTGCTCGATTCCCTCCCGACCCAGTTCACCCCGGACCAACTCGAGCAGGCCCTGGCCGCGCTCTCCGACCAGATCGTGACCCATACCGATGTGCGGGAGACGGTGGAGCAGTTCCGCTCGGTGGCCGTCTCCAACTACGACATCGAGTT
Organism: Acidimicrobiia bacterium; assembly: GCA_036498605.1. Classification (GTDB taxonomy): domain Bacteria; phylum Actinomycetota; class Acidimicrobiia; order IMCC26256; family BP-133; genus BP-133. The sequence goes on from DASYFF010000078.1 coordinate 2,831, forward strand.
CCCGCATGATTCCACCGTCGCGGAGCGGGTCCTCCTGCCGATGACCCCGGACGAGAGCCACGGCATGGAAGACGCACGGTTCGTCCGATTCACCGACGACGACGGGACCGTCACCTACTACGCCACCTACACCGCCTTCGACGGCGTCCACGTCGTGCCCAAGTTGCTGGAAACGGCCGACTTCCGGCGGTTCAGGATCACGCAGCTCACCGGGCCGGCGGCGAAGAACAAGGGCCTCGCCCTCTTCCCGCGCCGCATCGCCGGACGGTACGTCGGCCTCTCCCGCTGGGACCGCGAGCGGAACTCCGTTGTCTTTTCACCAGACGGGCGGACGTGGGGAGCGGCGACCACGGTCCAGTCCCCGGAACGCGCCTGGGAACTCCTCCAACTCGGCAACTGCGGTTCGCCGGTCGAGACGCCGGACGGGTGGCTCGTCCTCACCCACGGCGTCGGTCCGATGCGCGTCTACTCGATCGGCGCCACCCTCCTCGACCTCGACAACCCCGCCCGGATACTGGCCAGTCTGTCCACTCCCCTCATCGTTCCCGACGAATCCGAGCGGGACGGGTACGTCCCCAACGTCGTCTACTCCTGCGGCGCGCTTCTCCACGGGGACTGGCTGATGATTCCCTACGGCATCTCGGACGCCAGGGTCGGCATCGCCGTCGTGCACCTCGGCGCCCTGCTGGGCCGTCTCCGGGCCGAGGTCCCCGGCCTGAACTCGCGCTTCAGGCGGTGACCGGCGATGCCGATGGGTGATTGAGGCGGGCGTTTCGTTCTTGTTCTGCGACCCGTTCCGAGTCTCCCCCACCCCCGGAAGGTCGCTCCCATGGCGGATCAACCACTGACGAGCTGGCAGATCGTGTGCCAGGCACAGGCCCTCCACCCCGACTGGACGTTGGAGGAACACGTCGCCCATCTCCGGGACGACGTCGGCCTGGAGATCGACCCCATCTGGGTCGCCCGCTGGCTCAGGAACCTCGCCGCCGACGCCACCGGGCCGGGGTGACAGGGACCACCGACCGACTAGAGTCGTTGGCATCCAATGGGGTTCGGTTTTCCTCGGGTTGATGGTCGCCACCGCGCCCGTCGCGGTGGTGGGCGGTTCTGACCACCTGGGGGTGGAGATCAGCGTCGCCGACGGGGCGGCCAGTGTCGGCTCCTTCAGCGGGATCGTGCGGGGCACCGACGGGTTGGGGCTCATCAGCTACTACGACGCCGACCACGGCCACCTCAAGGTCAGGCACTGTTCCAACGCCTCGTGCTCGGAGGGGACCGCGGCGGTGGCGGACGGGGCCGATGCCGTCGGGCTGGATACCTCGATCACGCTCGGGGTCGACGGGCTGGGGCTGATCAGCTACCTCGACTACACCAACGACGACCTGAAGGTGGCCCACTGTGCCGACCCGACGTGCTCCCGGGCGACCTCGGCCACCGTCGACAGCGCCGGAGCGGTCGGCGCCTTCAGCTCGATCACCGTGGGCACCGACGGCCTCGGGCTGATCAGCTACTTCGACCACACCAACGAGCACCTCAAGGTCGCCCACTGCTCCGATGTGGCCTGCTCGGCCGCCACCACCACCACGGTGGACGACGACCGGGGTGTGGGGGCGTTGACCTCGATCACCCTCGGCTCCGACGGGCTCGGCCTTGTCAGCTACCTCGACTACACCAACGGCGATCTGAAGGTGCTGCACTGCTCGAACGTGGACTGCTCGCGGTCCACGACCACCCGGGTCGACACGACAGGTATCGTCGGCGACTCGTCATCGATCACGGTCGGCGCCGACGGCCTGGCGCTGGTGAGCTACCGCGACGCCACCAACAATGCGCTGAAGACGGCGCACTGTCTGGACAGCGCCTGCTCGATCGCCACCACCGCCACGGTCGACAGTGGCCTGGGCGCCATCTCCGACCCCACGTCGCTGCGGGTCGGAGCCGACGGGCTCGGTCTGATCAGCTACCTCGACGGATCGGGCGGCCATCTGAAGACCGCCC